>DASSMS010000200.1:0-12775 GCA_035688575.1 Nocardioidaceae bacterium | reverse complement strand
AGAGATCCGCGAGGTGCAGTTCTCGCACCGTGTGCGAGGTCTCGACGAGTACGAGGTCGCCGAGTACCTCGACCTCCTCGCCGACCAGGTCCACGCGACCGACCTCGAGCTCGACCGGCTCCGTGACGAGCTCGGTCGGCTCCGCCGGGAGAACGAGAGCCTTCGGACCGAGGTGGAGCGGTCGGCCGCTCGCCCCCAGGCACGGACCTCCCCCGACGCCACCCCCCAGACCGCGTCCCTGCTGCTCAACGCGCAGAGGGTCGCCGACGACCTCGTCGAGGAGGCGGTACGCCGGACCCGCGACATGCTCACCGTCGCGCGAGCGGAGAGGAACGCCATCCTGCGCAACGCCCAGGAGGCAGCCGCGCAGATGCTGATGGAGGCCCGGGAGAGCGCAGCAGGCGTGACCCCGAGCCGGCACTCGAGCGGCCCCTCGTCGCTCCCGCCCAGCCTGCCCTCGAGCACCGCCTCGAGCGCACCGTCGGCCGGCATGCACATCTCCGCCCAGCGGACCTGGCAGCTCGACGGCCACGCCGCCGTGTAGCGCACCCCTCCAGACTCGCCCGTCCAGACCCGAACTTGTCGACAGGAGCTTCTCGGTGGCATCGCACCTGCGCGAAGTCAGCTCCCTGAACGAACCACTCAACGGCCGCTTCGGCGCACGAGGCCTCCCCACCACGACAGGTGGAGGTGGGACGCCGGAGCCGTCCGCTGACGCGTTCGCGGTGGTTCTCTACTTCGACGACTTCACGGAGAAGCGGGTCCGGCAGGCCTGGGAGGCACTCGACCGGCACGGCGTGCCCTCGGCGGCCTCGACCTACGAGGAGGGGTACCGGCCGCACATCACGCTCGCGATGCTGAACACCCCCTACCCCGAGCAGGCGGCGGCGCGGCTTCGCCTTCCGCTGTCGAACGTCTCGGGGCTCCCGGTGTCGATGACCTCGCTCGGGTTCTTCCTCACCAACAAGGCGCCGGCCTACCTCGCGGTCGCACCGACCACGGCGTTGCTGAGACTGCACGACAGCGTGCACGCGGCGCTCGGGGGCATGGACACGTGGTCGTACTACCGGCCCGGGAACTGGATGCCGCACTGCACGCTGGCGATGGACGTCGCCTGCCAGACCACGGTCGCCGAGGCCCTGGGCGAGACCCCGCTGCCGATCCATGCGGTCGTCGGCTCAGCCCACCTGGTCGAGCTGCCCAAGCAGCCGGCTACCGCGCAACAGCAACCGCGGCGGATCAGGAGCGCGGGCGGAGCGCACCGGCTGCCGGTCGAGCCTGTCCAGCCGCGCAGGACGCCTCGTCGCGAGCCCGGACGACGCCGGGCCATCTGACCCAGCCTTGTGACCGTCAGTCCAGGACGGTCGCCCACACGGTGAGCACGAACAGCCCGACGATCCCCGCCACGATCAGGATCGTGAGGATCAGCGGACCCACCGTGCCGCGCGGCTCGGCGTTGAGCGGGTGGTGGGTGCTGGGCATGTGGGTCTTGTCGGTCATGGTTCCTCGTCGTGTCCGGTTCAGTGCTGCCGTCTTTATACCCCGGCGGGTGGTCGCCAACCACGGCGAGGTGGTCGCGTCGGTACGGCGCGGGGCCAGGCTCGGCCACCGGGCGAGGCCCGACCGCCCCTGCTTCAGGCGAGCTCGGCGAGCGTCCGAGGCACCTGCGACAGCAGCTCCCGGGCCAGGTAGCCGACCTTCCCCACCGCCGAGGCGAGCCGCTCCCCCGTGCGGGCATGGACGTAGCCGCCCCAGACCGCCGCCTGCGCCGGGCCCGCGCCCCGGGCCAGCAGCCCGGCCACGATGCCGGCCTGCACGTCCCCGGACCCCGAGACGCCGAGCCCCGGGCCACCGCCCTGGACCAGCCAGGACTCCCCGGCCGGGGTCACGACGAGCTTCTGCTCTCCGCCGCAGAGCACCACGACCTGCGAGCGGCGTGCCACCTCCAGCGCGGCGTCGTACGGGTCCTCCTCGACCTCGGCCTGGTCACGGCCGGCGGTCCTGGACAGCTCGGTCGGGTTGACGGTCAGGACCACTCGCCCGTCGAGGTGGCGGAGGCCCTCGGGGTGCTCTGTGAGGTACGCCGAGGCGAGGGCATCCACGACCAGGGGCTGCGACAGCTTCGGGGCGACCCCCGCGAGCAGCCGCACCGCCTCCTGCGTGTCGATGAAGCCGGGCCCCAGCAGGACGGCGTCTGCTCCTTCGGCGGCCGCCACGACGTCGTCCGCGGCCTGCGTCGCGATGCAGCCCTCGCGGGTCACCGGCAGACCGGTCGTCATCGACTCCGGGACCGCCACCGCGAGGTTCGCGGCGACCGGCTCGGCCGTGGCGACGGACAGCTTTCCGGCGCCGGCACGCAGCGCGGCCTCGGCCGCCAGCAGGACCGCTCCCGGAGTGGAGGCCGTGCCACCCACGACGGCGATCCGCCCTCGGGCGCTCTTGTCGCCGCCGGGCTCGGGGAGCTCCCAGGCCCTCAGTGTCGCTGGGGTGACGAGCGTCGTGTCAGTTCTCGCCACTTGCGCCCTCCGACCCCTGCGACGCCTCGTCGGTCACCGCTGCCGCTGTGTCGACCGCGGTCATGTCGGCGAACCCCACGAGCTCGAGGACCTCCCCGGAGCGGCGGTAGCTGGTCATCGAGGCGTTCGGTAGGTGATCGTCGCGGTCGATCTCGAGCAGCCTCTCCTCCGTGAGCCCCTCGAGCACGTAGCGGAAGGTCATGATCACCGCCTGGTGCGTGAAGAGCCACACCCGCGCGTCGTCGTACCCGAAGCGGAGGTCCTGGAGCAGGCTGCGCACCCTCAGCGCCACGTCGCACCAGCTCTCGCCGGCCGGCGGCTGGTAGTAGAACTTGCCTAGCTTCCTGCGGCGCTCCGCCTCCTCGGGGTGGCGGGTGCGGATGCCGAGACCGGTCAGACCGTCGAGGATCCCGAGGTCTCGCTCCCGCAGCCGTTCGTCGTGCAGCACCTCGATGCCGAGGCCCGCGACCGCTCGTTCGGCGGTCTCGGCGGCACGGAGGTACGGCGAGGCGAGCACCACCGTCGGGTGGGTCGAGTCGTGCTGGTCGGCGAGCCACTTGCCCACCGCGTCGGCCTGGGCGTGCCCGATGTCGGACAGCTCGACGTCGGCGTCGCGGAAGTCGAGGTCGAGCTCCTCCGCCCCCGCCTCACGCGCACGCGCGTCGGCGCGGTTGCCGACGCTGTGGGCGTGCCGCACCAGCGTCAGCGAGGCCGGCCCGCTCGTCCATCTCGGCTGCACCACGACACTCACCTCCAGGCCAGGCGCATCGACGACCGTGCACGCGGCTCACTCACGATTCTGGCCCCGTCCGGCAACGGCCTCCACCTCACGCGCACCGACGCCGCCGGGGTCTTCTCGGGCATGGCGCGCGGGTACCCCGCAGACGCGGTTTCATCAGTAGCGCGCCGAGACCGCGCGGAAGCACCGCGAACGTGGTTGCATGAGCAGACTCCTGGTCAGCCCCGGACCACGAAACGAGGACCTCTCCCCATGGCCATGCTCTCCGACCTCATCGTGCTCGACCTGACCCGTGCCCTCGCGGGACCTCATGCGGCGATGATGCTCGGGGACCTCGGCGCACGGGTGATCAAGATCGAGACCCCGGGCCACGGTGACGACGCCCGCGGCTGGGGTCCTCCCTTCGTCGGCGAGGGCGAGTTCCGTGAGTCGACGTACTTCATGTCGTGCAACCGCAACAAGGAGTCGGTCACCGCCGACCTCAAGAGCGAGGAGGGCAAGGGCTTCCTGCGTCGGCTGGTCGCGCGCGCGGACGTCCTCATGGAGAACTTCCGGCCGGGTGTGCTCGACCGGCTCGGCTTCTCCGCGGAGCAGCTCCACGCGATCAACCCGCGGCTGGTGCTGCTGTCGATCAGCGGCTTCGGCCACGACGGACCCGAGGGCAGCCGCGCGGGCTACGACCAGATAGCTCAGGGCGAGGCGGGCCTGATGAGCATGACCGGCCCGGGGCCGGACGAGCCCACGAAGGTCGGCGTCCCGATCGGCGACGTGCTGGCCGGGATGTACGGCGCGTACGGGGTCGTCGCCGCGCTTCACGAGCGGAACCGGACGGGGCGGGGACGCGTGGTCCGCACCAGCCTGCTTGCCTCGATCGTGGGTGCGCACGCCTTCCAGGGGACCCGCTACACCGTCGCCGGCGAGGTGCCCAAGGCGATCGGCAACCACCACGCGTCGATCGCGCCGTACGGGCTGTTCCACACCGCCGACTCCCCGGTCCAGGTCGCTGTGGGCAGCGAGAGCCTCTGGCCGAAGTTCGCCCAGGTGGCCGGGCTCGACGCGGCCGATCCGCGCTTCGCGACCAACGAGCAGCGTGTCGCGCACCGGGACGCCCTCATCGCCGAGATCGAGGCGGCGTTCGCCTCCGCCGGTGCCGAGGTCTGGCTCGCCCGGCTGGCCGAGGCGGGCGTCCCGGCCGGCAAGGTCCGCACGCTCGACGACGTGTTCACCTGGGAGCAGACGCTCTCCCAGGGCCTGGTGGTCGAGGTGGAGCACCCGACGGCCGGCCGGATCAGCCTGCCCGGCCCACCGCTGCGCTTCGACGACAACGCCCACGCCGGGGACCGCGAGGAGCACCTCGCGCCACCCGCACTGGGGCAGCACGACCAGAGCGTCCGGGCGTGGCTCGACGAGCGCGACGTCGCTGACAGCGCTCCCTGAGCGCAGGCACGAGGGTCAGTCGCCGGGCTCGAGCCACCACGGGCTCGTGTAGGCGATCCCGAGGTCGTTGCACGGGTGCCCCGCTGGACCTGGGGTGGCGTTGGTCTGGGCCGGGTCGCTGATCCGGAGGAGCACCCAGTCGCCGTCGGCCACGTCGAGGGGCACCGCGAAGCGCGCGACGTCACCCACCACGAACGGCACCACGTCCACGACCTCCGGCGCCTCGGTCCCGGGGCGGAGCACCTGCGCGTGGAGGGTCCGGCCGGTCCAGGAGTCGTCCCGCTCCAGGTCGAGCGTGAAGGTGACCAGGCCTTCGCTGACCGGGAGCACACCACCCATCCGTACGGCGGGTCGCCCGTCGTCGTACGCCGCGGTGGCGTCGACACGCAGGCCGGAGGTGCGCGTCGCGAAGAACCTCCGCGCCCGCATGGCCGCGAGCACCCCGGCACGTGAGTGCTCCTCGACCCAGAGGCCGGTGCGCCCCTTGCCCTCCGGGAAGCCCCAGTCGGTGCCGTGCTCGTCGGTGACACCGGTGATGCCGGTGCGCCATCCGGCGTTGAGGCAGACGCAGAGCGGGGAGGGGCGGCCGTCGGCGTACCCCTCGAACAGGTAGTCGTCGCGCCGGTTGAACATCTCCAGGCTGACCATCTGGTCGCGCACCGCCGGGTCGAAGCGGAACTCCTCGAAGCGTCCGGGCTCGCGGCCCGGGTGGTTGAAGCCCGCGATGCCTTCCGCTCCGCCGTCGCCGAGCCCGAGGAGGCCGGACTGCCGTTCGAGCCAGCGGTAGAGCGGCCCCATCTGCCCGAGGTCCACGACGTCGGTCCACTCGTCGGTGAACCACACGTTCACGTGGCCCAGGGTCGGCTCGGACCACTCGAAGCCGCGCATCGCGGTGAACACGCCGGGCCGGTCGGCCCCGTCCGCGAGGACACGTGTGCGCTCCCACCCCTCGCGGGTCAGGCCGCCGAGCTGGCTGTAGCCGGCGGGCATGGCGGCCTTGACCTGGTCGCCGAGGAGGTGGTCCGAGAGCGTGGCGTGGTCGGTGAGCGCCGCGACGTCGAGTCCCGCCGCTCGCATGGAGACGAAAGCGTCCTCGGGGCTGCCGTCGCCGTCGGAGATCAGCGTGTGGTTGTGCAGGTCGGCGTGGACGAGCGTCGTACCGCTGCTGATCCTGGAGGCACGCTGGGCTCCCGTGACGGGGGCCGCGAGGCTGTCGCGGGCGGCTGCGAGCGCCGGACGTGGGAGACCGGCCAGCAGGAGGCTGCCCGCGGCCGCGCCGAGGAACGTCCGCCGTTCGAGGGCGTGGGGCCGTCCGTGGTCGTCGCACATGCCCTGCCCAACGACCGGTGGGCCGCCGCGTTACCGACCCGCGTAACTCCCCCATGTACCCGTCGTTATCGGTTTCGACACTCCCGGTCGCGCAGGCTCATCCGGCGTGCGCACTCAAGAAGGATCCTCTCCGTTGACCGCACTCCGAAGGTCTCGCCGGCTGACCGCCGCCTCGATCTGCCTTCTTCTCCTCAGCCCGGTGGTCGCTCTGGCGACACCGGCGTCCGCCCAGACTCCGGGGACGACGCTCCCTCGTAGCGCCGATCCCGAGCCGGCGGCGACCGCCTCAGGCTTCGGCTTCTCGATGTACCCGCTGTCCCCGCTCGGCGAGCAGGCCTGCACCGGCCCCGCCTCGGACGTCTCCGACGCGCCGTACTTCGCCTCCGACGACTGTGGGCGTGCCTCCTTCGACCTCACGGGGACTGCGAGCACGGTCGAGGCGAAGCTGTACGCCGCCGGAGAGACCACGCCGTTCGCGACGATCCCGGCGACCGGCAACGGCGGCGCCTACCGGGCAGAGCTGAAGCCGACCGCGGAGTGGAAGCCAGGTGTCGTGCGCATGGTGGTCCTCGCAGACGGCGAGCCTGCCGGCGAGACCACCTTCGGCTACAACCTGCTCGGCGCCACCTTCGCAGAGACCGACCCGGTCCCGGTGGGCGAGAGCTTCCCGGTCACCGGCGAGATCTTCGAGCGCAACTCCGGTGCCGCCGGCTCCGAGGACCAGGGCGTCCCGGCCGCATTCACCCTCCGGGTCACCGACCCGCGCGGTGAGGTGCTCTACCGCAAGGACGTCACCGCCAAGGAGGACGGCACCTTCGCCGTCCAGGTGCCCGGCTTCGCAACGGAGGACGTCGAGGGCGACTCCGCCGCGGACTTCAAGACCGTGCTCGCACTGAAGGCCTCCGGTGCGTCCTACACCGACCCCGACCTCGGTGAGTGGAAGGCGGCCGAGCCCGGCACGGGTACTGCGACGGTCATCAGCCCCCCGAACACCCTCCAGCTGCACAACAGCTTCGTCTCCTCCGTCGGCTGGGTGAAGCCCGGCGACAGCTACCCGTCCCGGGTCACCGTGACCAACCCGACGAAGCGCGACTTCACCGGTCTCACGGTGAGCATCCCGGCCCCCGAGGGCACGCAGTTCACCCAGGCCCGGCCCGGTGCCGCGGCGGGCAACGCCGACGTCAGCGGCGGCGACGTCACCTGGACCCTCGGCTCGGTGCCGAAGGCCGCTGCCGACGGCACCCCGACCACACGGACGCTCGTGCTCGAGGCCGAGGCCGACACCCTGACCGAGGACCCCGAGGTGGTGTGGAAGAACCTCTCCTCCACCGCGACCCTCGACCTCGGCGACCAGGCCCCGGCGATCACCTCGGAGAGCCGCGGCCCGCGGGTCATCCCGCAGTCGGAGAAGTACGACACGGCCAGGTACGGCGACCGGCCGTTCCCCGTGGTCCCGGTCGACTACCGCGACCGCAAGCACCAGGCCTCGAACTCCGGTGACGAGCTCTCCGACGTCATCAACTCCCCCCAGGTCGAGGGCTCGACCTTCAACCTCTTCCAGGAGATCTCTCTCGGCCAGCTGTTCCCGAACGGCACGGTCCCGTCCGCCGGCATCGCGGCGAAGGACTTCAGCTACGAGGAGGACTTCGATTTCACGAGCATGGACCCGCAGGGCACCTGCACCGGCATGACCACCGGCTCCGCGGCAGCGGGCTCCCCCCTGCACCCGAACCGGATCGAGGACGGCTTCTACCAGCTGCCCGGTGACACCGCCTACTACGGCGGCGACCGGTTCGGCTCGGCCCTCGTCGGCGCGCTGACCGGCGTCGGCTCGCTGATGGACATCGACTCCGCCTGCGGCCCGACCGGCAAGCTCGTCTACGACTCCGCAGCGATCGCCGACCCGGAGATCGACTACTCCGACTACGACACCGACAAGGACGGCGTCGTCGACTTCTTCATGGTCGTGTTCGCCGGCTGCGGCGGCCACGGCGCCTCCCAGCTGTCCGTCGCAGGGTGCGACTACCCCGGCGCGCCGTACGACAACGTCTGGCCGCACTCCTCGAGCCTGGAGTTCTACTACACAGACGAAGCGACCGGCCTGACCGGCTACATCTCCGACGACCAGCTCGAGAACCCCGAGGGTCAGAAGATGTTCTACACCGACGACTCCTACTCGGAGATGACCACGCAGACCACGCCGTACCCGGTCTTCGTGCGCGTCGGCCCGTACAACGTCAACCCCGAGACCTCCATCGAGAAGGCGAGCGTCATCTCGCACGAGTACGGCCACTCGCTCGGCCTCCCGGACTTCTACTCGCTCGGGAACCGCGAGACCTACGGCGACTGGAACCTCATGGCGACCGACAAGTCGCAGAACATGGACGTCTTCTCCCGCCAGGAGATGGGCTGGGTCGTGCCCGAGGTCCTCGAGCCCGGACAGCGGACCTTCGTCGAGGGGTGGACCGACTCGAAGAAGGACACCCACGAGGTCACGTGGCAGCGGCCCGACGGCACGCCGTACACACTGTCCGGTCCCGGCGTCCACAACTCCCAGGCCTATGTCGCGAAGCTCCCCGGGCGTCAGCTCGTCGACCCCGCGAAGTTCGACAGCGGCGACAAGGCCAGCGCGACGCACGCCTGGTGGTCCGGCTCGGGCAACGACTACGGCTGCCCGCCGAACGGAGGCCGCAACCTCGACATCGCCCTGCCGGGAGCGAAGGACCTTCCCGAGGGCAGCACGGTCGAGCTGACCTTCAAGTCCCTCTGGGACATCGAGTGGGACTACGACTACGGCTTCGTGCTCACCTCCGGTGACAACGGGAAGAGCTACACCTCGCACGAGTCGAAGAACGGCTTCACGACCCCGATGAGCAGCAACCCGAACCAGAACGCCTGCCAGGGCAAGTACGGCAACGGCATCACCGGGTCGAGCGGCTCCTACGACGCCGGTTCGCAGCAGACCGACCGCTTGCTGGGCGAGTACCCGGACTCGGTGTTCAAGGCCGACGCGTACGACATCTCCGACCTGGTCGGCAAGGACCAGCCGGTGCTGCGGTTCAGCTACGCCACCGACCCGGGGCTGGCACGGCCGGGCTGGTTCGTCGACGACGTCTCCGTGGTCGCCACGACACCGGACGGCAGGAAGGTCGAGCTGCTGAAGACCGACATGGAGTCCTCGGGCGACGAGGAGGACCCGCGCTTCTACCCCGGCGGGTGCAAGGGGCTCCCGGGTCAGGCGCTGACCACGGCGACCCGCTGCACGGACGGCTGGAGCCACGTGGACTCCTCGTCGGAGGCGCCCTCGGACCACGCCTACTACATGGAGCTTCGTGACCGGTCGGGCTTCGACTACGCCGGCAAGGGCCAGAACGACCGCGGCGAGATCGAGTTCCAGCCCGGGTTGTCCCTGGTCTACACCGACGAGGCGCACGGCTACGGCAACGTCGGCACGGACAACCCGCCGGCGCAGTCGCCGCTCGACGCCAACCCCGAGCCTGGCAGCGACAACCCGAACCTCGCCGACGCCGCCTTCACCTACAAGGGCCGCGAGTGGTTCAGCGACTCCGGCTCCGGCCACGTGGACAACTACTCCGACCCGTCGGAGGAGAAGCCGGCCGGCGACGTGGAGAACCCCTGGCGGTTCGACTTCGGCTGCCTCACCTTCGACATCCGGCGGATGAGCGGCGACGACCTCGATGCGCCGCCGGCCGATGGTGACCTCAACGCGGACGTCGCGTTCACCCTCGGCGCCGGCTGCGGTGAGTTCGACTACGGGTACGAGACCGCGGAGGAACCGCCTGCCGCGAACACGGCACCGGTGGCAAAGGCCTCGGCAAGGCCCCAGCCCGTGGTCGCCGGCAAGCCCGTGACGTTGAGCGGCAGCGGCACGACCGACGCGGAGACCCCCGGCGAGCTCCAGTACTCCTGGGACTTCGACACCAGCCGTGACAGCAACGGTGACGAGAAGTCGGGCAACGACAAGGACGCCGTGGGCAAGGACGTGCGGACGACGTACGACAAGCCCGGCACCTACACCGCGAGGGTGACGGTGACCGACCCGCGCGGAGCCACCGGCGCCGCGACGGTGAAGGTGGTCGTGACCGAGCCGGACCAGCCGGCGAACACCGCGCCGAAGGCAGAGGCGACCGCCAAGCCGGGCACGGTGTTCGAGGGCACCTCGGTCACGCTCTCGGGCTCGCGCTCGACGGACGCCGAGACGCCCGACGACCTCCGCTACCGGTGGCACTTCGGTGACGGGACGAAGGACCGCAACGGGAAGACCCTCACCAAGCTCTACAAGCGGCCCGGCGTCTACGACGCCGAGGTCACCGTCACCGACCCGAGCGGGGCCCAGAGCCGCGACACGGTCCAGGTCCGGGTCCTCCAGCGGGTCAGCTGCCAGCAGGCGGCGGTGAAGTGGGGTGGGAGCTGGCGCAGCCGTTCCGGCAACCGCACCGCGGTCGGCCGGACCTACTGCGACAACCTCGGGTCGGCCTCCGGCAGGGACACCCTGACCCTCAGGTTCACCGGCCCGGTCCTGAGGCTGGACTACGGCGCAGCTCGTCGTGGTGGCCGCGCGGTCGTGCTCATCGACGGGAAGCGGGTCGGGGTGGTGTCCTTCGACGGCACCACCAAGGCGCCGAGCTTCGGGAAGAGCCGCACCTGGCAGGGACTTGGCCGGGGAAGGCACACGGTCCGCCTCGAGATGCGGAAGGGCGCCGGCTACGTCGACCACTTCGCGATCGCCGGGGTGCCCCGCTAGAACCCCTGCTCACCCAGCCCGAGGGGGCGGTCCGTCGTACGGCGGACCGCCCCCTCGTGGTCTAGAAGGACCCTGCCCGACCGGTCCGACCGGTTTCTGAAACCGCACCTCCGCGAGCCCTCACCCGTAGCCTGCAGGAGAAGCAGGAGGGCCGGGGCTCTCCCACCGCAGCCAGGAGGACCGCGATGAAGAAGGACGAGCCGCTTCCCGAGCACACTCCGCCGACCGGGGTCGACAGCGTGACCGTCGAGGCGGTCGGCCTGGTGACCGAGGCGCTCGAGGTCACCGAACGTGCGCGGGGGCACCTGTACTCCTTCCACCAGCTCACCGGCTCCGCGGACCTCAAGCTCGGGGACGCGGTCGAGAAGCTCCGTGAGGCCGGGCACGGCGATCTCGCCGACGACATCGAGCGGGAGATCATCGGGCGCAACGTCCTTCCGGGCAGGTGGACCTTCCAGGTCGTGGAGGAGTACGACGACACGTACTGGTCGCAGTTCCGCGAGATGGAGCGCGCAGTCAGGGAGCGGCTCGTGCAGGGCCGCCGTCATCTCTTCGAGGCGCAGATGAAGGAGGACCGGCGAACGCACGGTCATCCCGACCACACGGCCCGCCCGGACACCTCACCGGAGTAGCCGCCCGCAAAGGTGGGTACGGCCTCACCACCACGAGGGGAGTACGACGGACATGGCGGGTGCGCCTTCGAAGCTCGCGATCGTCACGGGCGGCGACTCGCGCCTGCGGAAGGCGACGGCGGCCACCAGGGGGTTCGACGCCGGGATTGGCCTGATGGCCGCGCGCTGCTACGACTCGGCGGACCCGAGCTGGCGAGAGGCATGACCGACCGTCCCGGCGCAGGGGTGTGGGTGCCTGAGCACCCCACGCTGGACACGCTGCGCACGGCAGCGCAGGAGTGCCGGGGCTGCGAGCTGTACCAGGACGCGACCCAGGCCGTGATGGGCGAGGGTCCCCCCGACGCGCCGTTGATGTGCCTCGGCGAGCAGCCCGGCGACCGGGAGGACCAGGTCGGCGAGCCGTTCGTAGGGCCGGCCGGGAAGCTCCTCGACCGGGCACTCGAGGAGGCCGGCATCGACCCCGGCTCGGTGTTTCGCACGAACGTGGTCAAGCACTTCCGCTTCGCCGGCACCCGCGGCAAGCAGCGCATCCACAAGTCGCCGACGCGGGTGCATGTGTCCGCCTGCGGGCCGTGGCTGGTCGCAGAGCTCCACCTGGTGCGACCGCGAGGCGTGGTGGTGCTGGGAGGTACGGCCGGAAAGGCGATCTTCGGCTCGTCGTTCCGGGTGGGTGAGAGCCGCGGCCGGCTCGTCGACTGGCCGGACGCCTTCCCGGTGGACGACCCTCCCGAGTGGGTGCTCCCCACCACCCACCCCTCTGCGGTGCTCCGTTCGCGCAACCGCGACGATGACCTGGCCGCCTTCGTCGCCGACCTGAAGGTCGCCGCCTCCGCCCTCTGACCTCCGGCTGCACGCGCCGCTGTGCCGTGCAGCACATTGACGGGTATGGCGGAGGGAACGTGTTCTAGGCTCGCGGGATGGATGAGAGCTCCTACCAGCGGATCTCGATGACACTCGAGGAGATGGCCGAGCACGACCGTGTCTTCGGCGCGCTCGCCCAGCGCACCAGGGAGTTCATCGACGCGAGCCTGCACACCGTCGTCGACCACGCGGAGATCGAGGAGGTCACCGCGATGCTGGAGGCGATGACCCACCGCCTCACCAAGGATTCCGACCCCGGCTACCTCGGCGTGAAGATCGGCCCCGACGGGTCGGGCCGCAACCACGGCAACGCCGTTGTCGGCCTGCGCAACCCGTTCGCGCCGCCGCTCAAGGTGGAGAAGACCAAGGACGGCACGGCCTTCGCGGCCTTCCGGCTCGGCGCGGCGTACGAGGGTCCGCCGGACCTGGTGCACGGCGGCGTCAGCGCGCTCATCCTCGACCAGATGCTCGGCGAGGCGGCGGCCGCGGGCGGGGC
>DASSMS010000107.1:0-18098 GCA_035688575.1 Nocardioidaceae bacterium | reverse complement strand
GGGTGGCGCCCGACAACTCGAGCAGCAGGATCTGGAAGCGCGCCTGCTGGCCGCCGGAGAGCGACTCGAATCGTTGCTCGGCGGCCACGCTGAGCTCGTAGCGGTCCAGCGCCCGGGACGCGGGCTCGCGCGGCATCCCGTCGCGGTGCTCGTCGCCGCGGTGCAGGATCTCCAGCAGGGTGCGTCCGACGAGCTCGGGGTGCTCGTGGGTCTGCACGAACCAGCCGGGCCGCACCCGCGCTCCGAGCTTCGCCCGCCCGTGGTGGCGCACGGGCTGCACCGACACCTCGCCCACCGGCCGGTGCTCGACGTCGGGGTCGGTGCCACCGGCAGCCAGGAGCCGCAGGAAGTGCGACTTGCCCGAACCGTTGGACCCCAGCACGGCCACCCGCTCGCCGTACCAGACCTCGAGGTCGAAGGGCTTCATCAGCCCGGTGAGCTCGAGCTGCTCGCAGATCACCGCACGCTTGCCGGTGCGACCGCCGCGGAGCCGCATCGTGACCTGCTGCTCCCGCGGGATCGCCTGCGGCGGGCCGGCCTCCTCGAACTTGCGCAGCCGGGTCTGGGCGGCGCGGTACTGCGAGGCCATCCCGTCGTTGTACTCCGCCTTGATCTTGTAGCGCAGCACGAGTGCCTTGAGCTTGGCGTGCTCCTCGTCCCAGCGCCGGCGCAGCTCCTCGAACCGCTCGAACCGCTCCTTGCGGGCCTGGTGGTAGGAGGCGAAGCCACCGGGGTGCACCCAGGCCGTGTTGCCGGCCGCCCCGAGCTCGACCGTGACGACACGGGTCGCGGTGTTCGCGAGGAGCTCGCGGTCGTGGCTGATGTAGAGGATCGTCTTCGGGGACTCGTTGATCCGCTGCTCGAGCCAGCTCTTGCCAGGCACGTCGAGGAAGTTGTCCGGCTCGTCGAGCAGCAGCACCTCGTCGGGACCGCGGAGGAGGAACTCCAGGACCAGCCGCTTCTGCTCACCACCCGAGAGGGTGGCGAGGTCGCGGTACTTCGCCTTGTCGTAGGAGATCCCGAGAGCGGCGGTGCAGCACACGTCCCACGTGACCTCGACGTCGTAGCCGCCGGCGTCGGCCCACTCGGCGAGCGCCGCGGCGTACCTCATCTGCGTCGCCTCGTCGTCGTTCTCCATCATGGCCAGCTCGCATGCCTCGACGTCCGCCGCGGCGGCGCGGACCCGTGGGGGCGAGACCGAGAGCAGCAGGTCGTGGACCGTCCTGCCCTCGTTCCCGTGGGTGACCATCTGGCGCATCACGCCGAGCCCGCCGGTTCGCGTCACCACCCCCTCATGGGGGGCCAGGTCGCCGGTGATGATCCGCAGCAGCGTCGTCTTGCCCGCGCCGTTGGCGCCGACGAGAGCGACCTTCGCGCCCTCACCGACCCGGAACGACACGTCGTCGAGGAGCACCCGGCCGTCCGGGAGCTCGAACCTCACGTTTGCTACGTCGACATGGCCCACAGCGGCCCATCCTCCCCCAGGGGCCCCGCGTCCGCATGTGAATAACCACCGGTAAGACAGCCCGGGCGACCATCGCGCCCGAGCTCGAACCGTCGCGCCGGGGCCCAACCGTCCACCGGCGCACTTCGCGCCCCACCAGCCGCGAAACCGGGGTGGGGTGGGGCGCAGGCCACGCACACTGTGAGCCCGTCGTGGCCCCGTCCCTGGGGTTCCTCAGCTGCACACACGTGGACGACCAGGGCCCATTCAGTTCCAGACCGAGGTTTTCCCCGTCCCACACCTCGGTTTTGAACTGAACGAGCCGGACGGGCCCACCATCCGCGGGAACCGCAACAGCCACGCAGGGCTTGCGATCCCTCCGCTGCGGAACGTGGCCTCCTGCCCCGTGCCGGGTCAGGCGGTGTCGCTCTGCTCCGAGACGTTCGACCGCCCGGCCTCGAGCCTGGCCACCGGCACCCGGAACGGTGAGCAGGAGACGTAGTCGAGGCCCACCTCGTCGAAGAAGTGGATCGAGTCCGGGTCGCCGCCGTGCTCGCCGCAGACCCCGAGGTGCAGGTCGGGCCGGGTGGCCCTGCCCTTCTCGACGGCGAGGCGAACCAGGCTGCCGACACCGTCGCGGTCGAGGGTCTCGAACGGCGAGACGCCGAAGATGCCCTTCTCCAAGTAGACGCTGAAGAACGACGCCTCCACGTCGTCACGTGAGAAGCCCCAGGTCATCTGGGTGAGGTCGTTGGTGCCGAAGGAGAAGAACTCCGCTGCCTCAGCGATCTCACCGGCAGCCATCACCGCGCGCGGCAGCTCGATCATGGTGCCGACCTTGAAGTCGAGGTCGACGCCGGTCTCCTCCTCCACCAGGGCGGCCACGCCGATGATCTCCGCCTTGACCAGCTCCAGCTCCTGGACGGTCGCGACGAGCGGGATCATGATCTCCGGCTGCGGATCGCCCCCGGACTTCTTCCGCTCGGCTGCGGCCTCGAGGATCGCACGGGCCTGCATCTTGAACAGGCCGGGGATGACGATGCCGAGCCGGACTCCACGCAGCCCCAGCATCGGGTTCTGCTCGTGGAGCCGCTTCACGGCGTCGAGCAGCTTGTGCTGCTTGGTGTCGTAGTTGTTGTGGTCGTCCTCGATCGCCACCTGCACCGACAGGTCGGTGAGGTCAGGGAGGAACTCGTGCAGCGGCGGGTCGATGAGCCGGATGGTCACCGGGAGCCCGTCCATGGACCCGAGGATCTCGATGAAGTCCTGGCGTTGGAGCGGGAGCAGCGCTGAGAGGGCTTCCTCCTGCTCCTGCGGTGTCTCGGCGATGATCAGGTGCTCCACGAGCTCGCGCCGCTCCCCGAGGAACATGTGCTCGGTGCGGCACAGGCCGATGCCCTGAGCGCCGAACCGACGGGCGCGCGCGGCGTCCTCGGGGGTGTCGGCGTTCGCGCGGACCGCGAGCCTGCGAGTGCTGTCGGCGTGCTCCATGAGACGCTCCACCGCCGCCACGAGCTCGTCGCCCTCGGCGGTCTTGTCCCCTTCGAAGAAGCGGACCACGAGTGAGTCGGCAACCGGCACGTCTCCTGCGAAGATCTCACCGGTGGTGCCGTCGATGGAGATCAGGTCGCCCTCGTTGACGGTGACGCCGTCCGCGGAGGTGAACTTCCTGCCCTGCACGTCCACGTCGAGCGAGTCGGCGCCGCAGACACAGGTGCGGCCCATGCCGCGGGCCACGACGGCAGCGTGGGAGGTCTTGCCGCCGCGGCTGGTCAGGATGCCCTTGGCGGCGACCATGCCCTTGAGGTCGTCGGGGTTCGTCTCGCGCCGGACCAGGATCACCTGCTCACCGCGCTCGCTCCACTCGACGGCGGTGTGGGAGTCGAAGACCGCCTTGCCGACTGCTGCGCCGGGAGAGGCGTTCATGCCCGTGCCGATGAGCTCCTTGTCCGCCTTCGCGTCGAAGCGCGGGAACATCAGCTGGGCGAGCTGGGCGCCGTTGACCCTGCTGACCGCCTCGTCCATGTCGATCAGACCCTGGTCGACGAGCTGGGTCGCTATCCGGAAGGCCGCCTCCGCCGTCCGCTTGCCGACGCGCGTCTGGAGCATCCACAGCTTGCCGTGCTCGACGGTGAACTCGATGTCGCACAGGTCGCGGTAGTGCTCCTCGAGCTTCTGCATGATGTCCATGAGCTCGCCGTACGACTTCTTGTCCAGCTTCTCGAGGTCCGCGAGCGGAACGGTGTTGCGGATGCCCGCGACGACGTCCTCGCCCTGGGCGTTCTGGAGGTAGTCGCCGTAGACGCCCTGCGAGCCGGTTGCAGGGTCGCGGGTGAAGGCGACACCGGTGCCCGAGTCCATCCCGACGTTGCCGAAGACCATCGCCATCACGTTCACGGCGGTGCCGAGGTCGGAGGGGATCCGCTCCTGACGGCGGTAGAGCACAGCGCGCTCGGTGTTCCACGAGTCGAAGACGGCGCGCACCGCCATGTCGAGCTGCTTACGCGGCTCGAGCGGGAAGTCCTCGCCGGTCTGGTCCTTGATGATCGCCTTGTAGGTCGCGACCAGCTCACGGAAGTCGTCGGCGTCGAGGTCGAGGTCGCTCGTGGAGCTCCTTGCGCGCTTCCTGGCGTCGAGCTCCTCCTCGAAGAGCTCGCCGTCGACGCCCAGGACGGTCTTGCCGAACATCGTCAGCAGCCGCCGGTAGGAGTCGTAGGCGAAGCGTTCGTCCCCCGACTGCGCCGCAAGGCCGTGCACCGACTCGTCATTCAGGCCGATGTTCAAGACGGTGTCCATCATCCCCGGCATGGAGAACTTCGCACCCGAGCGCACCGACACCAGCAGCGGGTCGTCGGCCTGGCCGAGCTGCTTGCCCATCGTCTTCTCGAGCTCGGCGAGGTGGGCCGCGACCTGCTCCGCGAGCGCGGCCGGCTCGTCACCCTGCTCCAGGTAGGCACGGCATGCCTCGGTGGTGATGATGAAGCCCGGTGGCACCGGAAGACCGAGGTTGGTCATCTCGGCGAGGTTCGCACCCTTGCCCCCGAGCAGGTCCTTCTGGTCCTTGCTGCCTTCTGCGAATCCGTACACGAACTGGGTCATGAACCGATCATGCCGTACGCATCGGTAACAGGGCAGGGGTCCTTCGTCCGCTTTGTCGCGGGTCGACCGACCCGCGACGGCTCAATCCTGGGTCTGCTCGGCCCAGAGGTTCACGTCGGCGTCGATCGCGTGCTCGTCGATCCTGCGCAGCTCCTCCTCGGTGAAAGGGCGACCGGAGAGAGCTTCGAGGTTGACGTCGAGCTGCTCCACCGAGGACGCCCCCACGACCACGGAGGTGACCCGCTTGTCGCGCAGGGCCCACTGCAGTGCCATCTGGGCGAGCTTCTGGCCGCGGGACTGCGCGATCTCGTTGAGTGCGCGCACCCGCCCGAGGACCGACTCGTCGAGGTGCTCGGGCGGGAGCGTCCCGCCGCGTGCCGCCCGGGAGTCCTCGGGGACGCCGTCGAGGTACCTGTCGGTGAGCAGCCCCTGGGCGAGCGCGGTGAAGGCGATGCACCCCATGCCCTGCTCCTCGAGCTCGTCGAGAAGGTCAACCTCGATCCAGCGGTTGAGCATGGAGTACGACGGCTGGTGGATCAGCAGGGGCGTGCCCAGGTCGCGCGCGATGGTCGCGGCCTCGCGCGTCTTCTTCGCGGAGTACGACGAGATCCCGGCATACAGGGCCTTGCCGGAGGCCACGGCGTAGTCGAGGGCACGCATCGTCTCCTCGACCGGGGTCTCGGGGTCGAAGCGGTGGCTGTAGAAGATGTCGACGTACTCGAGGCCGAGCCGGTCGAGGGACTGGTCGAGGCTGGCCAGCACGTACTTGCGCGAGCCACCGCCCTGGCCGTAAGGACCCGGCCACATGTCCCAGCCGGCCTTGGTCGAGATGATCATCTCGTCGCGGTAGGGCGCGAAGTCGTGCCGCATGAAGTTCCCGAAGTTGACCTCGGCCTGGCCGTAGGGCGGGCCGTAGTTGTTGGCCAGGTCGAAGTGCGTGATGCCGCGGTCGAACGCCCGTCGCAGGATCGCCCGCTGCACGTCCGCCGGCTTGTCGTCGCCGAAGTTCTGCCACAGGCCCAGGGAGATCACCGGGAGCTTGAGCCCGCTCCTCCCGCTGAAGCGGTACTCCATCGTGTCGTAACGGTCCGGGGCTGCCTCGTACTCGCTCATGCGCACCATCCTGCCGTTGACCGCCGCCCCACGCACCCGCGCCCCAACCCCACAGGCCTCTACTCCAGCCACCAGGCCAGCGACGGGAAGCTCAGGATCGACAGCTCTCCGCGGCCCGGCACCTCGCCCGGGTCGCGGTCGTCTACGAGGACCTCGCCGGCCGCGTCGTAGAACACCACCCGCTTCGCACCCGGTGCCTCGCCGCGCGCCACCTGGGCGGCGATCTCAGGGGTCATGTCCCCGGTGTAGGCGAACGACAGGTAGCCCTCGCGAACGTCGGCCCACGAAGCCTTGCCGTCGGGGGTGACGACCTTCACGGCGGCGACCTCGGCGGGACGCCGGTCGTTCCAGGTCATGGTGAACTCCGGGCACTTGGCGTCGACGGCCCACCGCTCCTCGTCGGTCAGGGGACTCACACACGGCACCTCGAGGCGCGGCAGGGGCGCGTCGGGGCCTCCCGTGAACCGGGCGTCGGCCTCGTTCGCGGGCTGGTACGCCTGTACTCCGGCGACGGTGGCACGAGGGAAGTCCACTGCGGTCGGGTAGACGGCCAGGGCGTTCTTGACCCCGTTCTCGGGCGCGTTGCGGAACTGGCACTCGCCCCAGTACTCCCCGTCCTCGGACAGCAGCGTCGCGTGAGTCCGGTTCTCGATCACCGCCGAGGTCATCAGCGTGGGCCGCTCCCCCAGCAGCCGCACCGCGTGCGCCTCGTCGTTCTGCCCGGTGCCGTCGAGGAAGAGAGCGTTCTCGCCGGTGCTGCACTGCGCGATGATCTCCGCTCTGGTCGGCTCCGGTTGCGCGGCCGGCGCCACCTCGGTTGGGCGGACCGACGACGGTGTCTGCATCGTCGCCACGCCGGTCCCCACGACGCCGACGGCGGCGAGCGTCGCGAGCGAGGCTGTGACCCGACGCCGACGCAGCCGCTTACGCCCTCGCCGCACGTCGTCGGCGAATGGCGCGTGCAGCGGCTCGGTGCCGAACGAGTCGTTCAGCCGGTCTGCGAACTCGGCGGGGTCCAACGTCTTCTGGTCGTTCATCACAGGCTCCTCGTTCGCTCGGCGCCCACCGCTTCCACGTCGCCTGCACTCAGCAGCCTGTGCAGCGCGGCGAGGCCACGGGACGTGTGGCTCTTCACAGTTCCGGTCGAGATGTCGAGCTCCCCAGCGGTCTGCTCGACCGAGAGGTCGAGCCAGTGCCGGAGGACGACCACCTTGCGCTGCATCGGCGGGAGCTGCTGAAGGGCCTGGATCAGCTCAGAACGGTCGTCCTCGGAGTGGTCCGCGTCCATCGCCCGGTCGTGCTGGTCCAGCCCCGGGCTCTCCCGTCGCCACGGTCTCCGTGACTCGTCGATGTTGGCCCGGACCATGATCCGCCGCGTGTAGGCCTCCTCGGCACCTAGCTTGTGCAGCCTGGGCCACGCGACGTACAGCTTCGCCAGCGCGGTCTGCACCAGGTCCTCTGCCTGGTGCCAGTCGCCGCACAACGCGTACGCGATGCGTCGCAGGTGTGGCCGGCGCGCGGCCACGAAGGTCGCGAACTCGGTCTCGCTCCTGCGCATTGACCCTCCTCGGGGCTCGACAGTCTCACCCCCAAGACGGAGCGGGGCCAGTGCGCGGTTGACATCCGCGAGGACATTCTCGGTCAGACCGGCAGCGCAAGCCCGTCGGTGACGACCATGTCGGTGAATGCGATGGCGTCCGCCGCGCGCCCCTCCGGGTCGTCGTCGTAGGAGCCGCTGGTCTCGCCGGTCACGCGAATCGCCAGCGCTTCGGTGACGATCGAGCGCCACCGCTCGCCGAACGTGGCTGCCGCGTAGCGCCCTGCGTCGGTCTTCGACGTCAGCGCACCTGTCGCCAGGAGGTGGTGCAGCCTGCTGGTCCCCAGCACGCACCAGGCGACGATCTCCGACTTGCCTGCCTCAGCCGGGAACCGCGCGAGCGCATCGGCCTGCTCACGCCAGTAGGTCGCAAGGTTCTCGCGGCTGTAGCGGCGCAGCTCCGCGTCGTCGGTCCAGATCTCCACCTCGGAGAGCGCGGGTCCGCGGACCGTGATCCCGTGGCGGGCGAGCTCGTGCCAGGTCACCGGGTGCACGTCGAGGCGGGCCTCCTCGTGGAACAGTCCGGCCTGCGTGCAGGGCACGTCGGGACAGACGTACGACGGCCGGGCGAGGTCGTCCCAGGTCACGTGGAACCCGTCGAAGGGCGGCCGCTGGAAGGTCGTGGCGACCTCGTCGTGCACCTCCCGGAGGGTGGCCACGGTCGTCGCGCCGGGACGTTCGGCGAGCACTGCAACGTAGTCGATGTCGCTGCGGCCGTCGTACCACTCGCCGAACCCGATCGACCCGTGCAGGTAGAGCCCCACGACCAGCCCGGGCACGGCCTCGTCCGCCAGGGACAGGAACAGGTCGGTGACCTGGTACACCGGGCCCGGCAGCACTTTCACCGCAGCTCCTCCCGACGGCTCACGAGCACCCGGAACCCCTTCGCGCTGGCCAGCCGCTCGGTCGGGAAGCCCAGCTCGCCCAGCCAGCGCTGGAGGGAGTCCGCCCCGAGGTTCTTGCCGACCACCATCACCGCGCGCCCGTCAGGGGTCAGCCGCGGCAGCCAGGTCAGCAGCAGGTCGTGCAGGGCCTGCTTGCCGACCCTGATCGGAGGGTTCGACCAGATCTCGTCGAAGGCGAGGTCGTCCGGGATCCCGCCGGGGGTCACGGCGGTGAACCTGTCCGACACCCCGAGCGAGGCGGCGTTCTCGTTCGCGAGCAGGACGGCTCGCTCGTTCACGTCCACGGCCCATACCCGGGCGCCGGGGACGGCCACGGCCAGTGCGAGCCCGATCACGCCGTAGCCGCAACCGAGGTCGAGGAAGGTGCCCGCGGTCGGCGGCTCGGTCTCGCGGAAGAGCACGGCGGTGCCGATGTCGAGCCGGCCCTGCGCGAAGACGCCAGAGCCGCTGGTCAGCTTCAGGTCCTGGCCCCAGACACGGGCCTCCACCGGCGTACGGCGAAAGGCCACCCCGGGGTCGGCGGCGAAGTAGTGCTCATCCACGGGGGACCTCCCGCACGTCGAGCCGATCCCGCTCGTCGAGCCTGTCGAGAGCCGGCAACGTGCGCACCCGTCTGGCCGACTCCGCCCGCGAGGCGAGGTCGGCGTCGGCGGGGTAGCCGACCTCCTCGAGCGTGAGCCCGTGCGGGTGCACGACAGTCACGCGAGAGTCACGTGCCCGGGCCTTCAGCACCTCGCCGGCCCAGGCGGGCTCGCGGCGCCCCTCGCCCACGGTGATCATCGCGCCGACCAGCGCGCGCACCATGTTGTGGCAGAACGCGTCGGCCCGAACCGTCGCCACGGCCCGGCCCGCCTCGTCGCGAGCCCATGACAGCTCGAGGAGGGTCCGGATGGTCGTGGCCCCCTCCCGCTGCTTGCAGAAGGCCGCGAAGTCGTGCTCGCCACGGAGCAGCGTGGCAGCCGCGTTCATCCGCGCCAGGTCGAGCTCACGCGGCCACGCCAGCACCGACCTGCGCACCAACGGGTCCACGAGGCCCGGGGCGTCCGCGATCCGGTAGGCGTAGCGGCGCCAGACCGCCGAGAAGCGCGCGTCGAAGCCCTCAGGGGCGACCGAGGTCCGGCGCACCCGGACGTCCTCGGGAAGGATGCCGTTCAGCCGGCGCAGCAACCCCTCGGCCGGCGGCCTCGTGCTGCGGCCGGCGCTGCCCTCCAGGACGCCCTCGTCGAGGTCGAGGTGGGCCACCTGGCCCCGGGCGTGCACGCCCGTGTCCGTGCGCCCGGCGCAGGTCACGGGCGCGGACTCGACACGCAGGACCTGCGCCAGCGCGGCTTCGAGGGTTCCTTGGACTGTGCGCAGCCCTGGCTGGCTCGCCCAGCCGTGGAAGTCGGTGCCGTCGTAGGCAAGGTCGAGTCGCAGCCGCACCCGTCCATCCTTCCAGACGCCCTGGCTCGACACTCCGCGTATCTTCGTGGGCCATGGAGCAGATCAGCATCGACCACGACTCGACGGTGCCACCCTTCGAGCAGCTTCGCTCCCAGGTGGCGACAGCCGTCGCCCGCGGTGACCTCCCGCCGGGCACCCGGCTCGGGACCGTACGGCAGACCGCCGCCGACCTCGGCCTCGCGGTCAACACGGTGGCGCGCGCCTACCGCGAGCTCGAGGCCGACGGCGTGGTGGTCACGCGGGGGCGACAGGGGACGTTCGTCCGCTCCGGAGTCCTCGACGGTACGTCGGACGGCGGGGAGGCCGCACGCAGCGCCGCGGCCGACTACGTCCACGTCGTCCGGCAGGCGGGGTTGACCCGGTCCGAGGCGGTCCGCCTCGTCGAGCAGGCCTGGGGCTGACCCGGGCCGGGTCGGGACCGGCCGGCCGCCGACACGGACGAGGGCCCGCCACCGCGAAACGGTGACGGGCCCTCGTCGTACAGCAGGGTGAGGTCAGCTCACTCGGACTTCTTGTCCTCGTCAGCCTCGGCGGTGGCCTCCTCGGCCGGAGCCTCCTCGGTGACTTCGGCCTCGGGAGCGGTCTCCTCCGCGGGAGCCTCCGCAGCCTCGGTCTCGGCCTCGGCCGCAGGCGCGGTCTCCTCGACCGGGGCGGCCGCAGGTGCAGTCTCCTGCGTGCGAACCGTCTTGGCCTTGGCGACGTACTCCTCGGTCACGAGCTCGATGACCGCCATGGGGGCGTTGTCGCCCTTGCGGGGGCCGAGCTTGGTGATCCGGGTGTAACCCCCGGGACGCTCCGCGAAGCGCGGCGCGATCTCCTCGAACAGCTCGTGCACGACGCCCTTGTCACGGATGACCCGGAGCACCTGGCGACGGTTGTGGAGGTCGCCCTTCTTGGCCTTGGTGATCAGCCGCTCGGCGTAGGGCCGCAGCACGCGGGCCTTCGCCTCCGTGGTGGTGATCCGGCCGTGCTCGAAGAGGCTCGTCGCCAGGTTGGCGAGGATGAGCTTCTGGTGAGCGGGGCTGCCGCCGAGGCGTGCGCCCTTCTTGGGAGTAGGCATTCTCTTCTTCTCGATTCTCCCGGGCCGTACCAGGTACCCGGGTAGCTGGATCTTCTAGGTGGAACTCCGACGGGTGCGGGCGTTCGCTCGTCCCATCGTCGTACGGTGTCGTGGCACTCCGTACTGATCGATCGGTGTTGCGGGTCGATCAGCACTGTTCGTACGGTGTCGTGGCACTCCGTACTGTTCGATCGGTGTTGCAGGTCGACTCAGTACTGCTCGTCCTCGACGAAGCTGTCGTCGTCGTCCTCGTACGCCGCGAGGGCAGCCTGCGGGTCGAAGCCCGGAGCGCTGTCCTTGAGCGAGAGGCCCATCTCGACCAGCTTCGCCTTGACCTCGTCGATCGACTTCGCACCGAAGTTGCGGATGTCGAGCAGGTCCTGCTCCGAGCGCGAGATGAGCTCACCCACGGTGTGGATGCCCTCACGCTTGAGGCAGTTGTAGGAGCGCACGGTCAGCTGGAGGTCCTCGACCGGCAGCGCGAGGTCGGCAGCGAGCTGCTCGTCGACCGGCGAGGGCCCGATGTCGATGCCCTCGGCCTCGACGTTGAGCTCACGGGCGAGACCGAAGAGCTCGACCAGCGTCTTGCCCGCCGAGGCGATCGCGTCGCGGGGACGGATCGACGGCTTGGTCTCGACGTCGATGACGAGCTTGTCGAAGTCGGTGCGCTGCTCGACTCGGGTGGCTTCCACCTTGTAGGTCACCTTGAGGACCGGCGAGTAGATCGAGTCGACCGGCATCCGGCCGATCTCGACGTCGCCGGCCTTGTTCTGCACCGCGCTGACGTAGCCGCGGCCCCGCTCGACGACGAGCTCCATCTCGAGCTTGCCCTTGTCGTTAAGGGTGGCGATCTTCAGCTCCGGGTTGTGGACCTCGACACCGGCCGGAGGCGCGATGTCGGCAGCGGTCACGTCACCGGGACCCTGCTTGCGGAGGTACATCGTGACCGGCTCGTCGTGCTCGGAGGAGACAACGAGGTCCTTGAGGTTCAGGATGACCTCGGTGACATCCTCCTTGACCCCTTCGACCGTCGAGAACTCGTGCAGCACGCTGTCGATCTTGATGCTCGTGACCGAGGCACCGGGGATCGACGAGAGCAGCGTGCGGCGCAGCGAGTTGCCGAGGGTGTAGCCGAAGCCGGGCTCCAGAGGCTCGATGACGAACCGCGAACGGAAGTCGTCGACGACCTCTTCCGACAGTGTCGGGCGCTGGGCGATAAGCACTGGATATTCCTTTCCGAGCCCACCCGCTATTTGACGGGCTCGAAACGGCAAGGACGAGGTCCTCGCTGTCTGATGGCGGACTTTGTTCAGTTGTTCCCGGCCGCTGGCGACCTGGATGACCCGGCCCGTCCCGAGACACCAGAAGGCGGTGTCTGCGGGAGCAGGCGGATCATTTGTTGCCTCTTACTTCTTCGAGTAGAACTCGACGATGAGCTGCTCCTGGACCGGCAGGTCGATCTGCGCGCGGACCGGGAGCTGGTGCACGAGGATGCGCATCCGGTTCGGCAGCGCCTCGAGCCATGCCGGGACGTTGCGCTCACCGTGCGTCTCGCGAGCCACGATGAACGGGGTCATCTCCTTGGACTTCTCGCGGACGTCGATCACGTCGTGCTGGCTGACCTGGTACGACGGGATGTCGACCTTCTTGCCGTTGACCAGGAAGTGGCCGTGGACCACGAGCTGGCGGGCGTGACGACGGGTCCGTGCGAAGCCCGCGCGGTACACGACGTTGTCGAGGCGGCACTCGAGCATCTGCAGCAGGTTGTCACCGGTCTTGCCGGGACGACGGCTGGCCTCCGCGTAGTACTTGTGGAACTGCTTCTCGAGCACACCGTAGGTGTAGCGAGCCTTCTGCTTCTCACGAAGCTGGAGGAGGTACTCGCTCTCCTTGATGCGGCCGCGGCCGTGCTGGCCGGGCGGGTAGGGACGACGCTCGTAAGCCTGGTCGCCGCCGACGAGGTCGACACCCAGGCGGCGCGACTTCTTCGTCATGGGGCCGGTGTAGCGGGCCATGTCTCAAAATCTCCTAATCTGCTGGTGTCGGGGGGTCAGACGCGGCGGCGCTTGGGCGGGCGGCATCCGTTGTGGGGCGTCGGCGTGACGTCCGCGATGGTGCCGACCTCGAGGCCGATCGCACCGAGCGAACGGATCGCCGTCTCGCGGCCCGAGCCCGGGCCCTTCACGAAGACGTCGATCTTCTTCATGCCGTGCTCCATCGCCCGACGACCAGCAGCCTCGGCTGCCATCTGCGCGGCGAACGGGGTGGACTTGCGGGAGCCCTTGAAGCCGACGGTGCCGGCAGAGGCCCACGAGATCACCGCACCGGTGGGGTCGGTGATCGTGACGATGGTGTTGTTGAACGTGCTCTTGATGTGAGCCTCGCCCTGGGCGACGTTCTTCTTCTCCTTGCGGCGCACCTTCTTGGCGCCGGCAGCCTGACGGCTCTTGGGAGGCATTCAGTTTCTCCTGAGGATTGTCTGGTTAAGCGTGTTCGAGGAAGTCGGCGACGGCCGCCGGCTGAGCTTGTCGAGACCTGCTCGACGAACCCGGCCTACGGTCACTTGGCCTTCTTCTTGCCGGCGACGGTGCGCTTGGGTCCCTTGCGGGTACGCGCGTTGGTCTTGGTGCGCTGACCACGGACCGGGAGGCCCTGACGGTGCCTGCGGCCCTGGTAGCTGCCGATCTCGATCTTGCGGCGGATGTCTGCCTGGACCTCACGACGGAGGTCACCCTCGATCTTGAAGTTGGCTTCGATCTCGTCGCGGAGCTTGACCAGCTCCTCGTCACCCAGCTGGTGGACCCGCATGTTCGGGTCGACCCCGGTCGAGGCCAGGAGCTGCTGGGCGCGGGTACGGCCGATGCCGTAGATGTAGGTGAGTGCGATCTCGATGCGCTTGTCGCGCGGGAGGTCCACACCAACGAGGCGTGCCATGTAAGGCGGTGTCCCTTCGGTTCGACGGAGGTGTCTGTTCGTGCCGCGTCCCTACCCGCCTCGGCAGGGCCCCGGCCTCCGGCCCGGGGGTCGCATCCGGCTGACCGTCGTACGACGGCGGTGACGGATGAGCGGTCACGATCGGTGAGCCCACAAGGGCCCGGATTCAGTTGTGTCGCCCGGAGGTCTCGACTGGCTCGACCACCGGTAGCACCGGGCTCAGCCCTGGCGCTGCTTGTGGCGAGGGTTCTCGCAGATCACCATGACGCGGCCGTGGCGACGGATCACCTTGCACTTGTCACAGATCGGCTTGACGCTCGGGTTGACCTTCATGTTCGAAGCTCTTCTCGTGTGCTTGACCCCGGTCGCTCGCTGCGACGGCGGAGCCGTGGACGGCTGGCAGTCCCGATCGCTCGGGTGTTACTTGTACCGGTAGACGATCCGCCCGCGGGTCAGGTCGTACGGCGAGAGCTCGACGACGACTCGGTCCTCGGGAAGGATTCGGATGTAGTGCTGACGCATCTTGCCGCTGATGTGGGCGAGGACCTTGTGCCCGTTGCTCAGCTCTACCCGGAACATGGCGTTCGGGAGCGCTTCGACAACCGTGCCCTCGATCTCGATCACGCCTTCTTTCTTCGGCATGTCCTCCGCAATCTGTTGATGACTGGTCTACCGTTACGGCACTGCGCTCGGCGCTCGACCTCGGTCGCGCCCCTCACACAGGCGGCCCGGGAACCTCCGGATCGCTCGGGGAGCGGTCCGGTGGACCTCGTGCAGCCCGCCGAGGAGCCCCATCCCGGACACGGCGCGATCCCTCGCAGGAGAGGATTCGCACCAGCCACCGGGCAGCCGCAGGGCACCACGAAACAGGCCCACGTTGGGCCGACGTGCAAGTCTACGGGACAACCGCGCTCAACCCCTAATCGGGGTACGGCCGCCGGCGGAGGAGTCCTTCGGCAGACTCAGGAACCGCCGAACGGCACGCCGAGCTCGGCGAGCTTGGCCTCTCCCCCGTCGATCGCGGTGAGCACCCACGTCCCCTTGGGCGTCAGGGTGAATGTGTGCTCGAAGTGCGCGGCGAGCGACCCGTCGTCGGTCTTGACCGTCCAGTCGTCCGCGAGCACGTGTGTCGCGTGGTGGCCGGCGACGATCATCGGCTCCACGGCGAGCGCGAGCCCCTCGACCAGCTTGGGGCCCCGTCCCGGCCTGCCGTAGTTCGGGACGTTGGGCGGCTGGTGCATCGCGGACCCGATGCCGTGGCCGACGTAGTCCTCGATCACGCCGTAGTCCCCCTGGCTGCGGACGTAGGACTCAACCGCGTGAGAGATGTCGGTGACGCGGCCGCCGAGGCGCGCGGCGGCGAAGCCCCGCCACATGGCCTCCTCGGTCACTCGCATCAGCTCGAGGGCCTCTTCGGGGACCTCCCCGATCGCGACGGTGATGGCGGCGTCACCGTGCCAGCCGTCGACGATGGCGCCACAGTCGATGGAGATGACGTCGCCGTGCTCGAGCACACGCTCACCTGGGATGCCGTGGACCACCTCGTCGTTCACCGAGGCGCAGATGCTGCCGGTGAAGCCGTGGTAGCCCTTGAACGACGGGGTGGCGCCGGAGGAGCGGATGCTGTCCTCGGCGATCTGGTCGAGCTCGAGCGTGGTCACGCCGGGACGCGCCGACTCCCTCAGCAGCTCCAGCGTCCTGCCGACCACGAGGCCGGCGGCGCGCATCTTCTCGATCTGCTCGGGCGTCTTGATCTCGATGCCGCGGTCCTTGAACACCACGATCAGCCCGCAGCCGAGTCGCGGACCTTCTCCAGGGCGGAGAAGATCCGCTCGCTGACCTCGTCCACGGCTCCCATGCCGTCGACCTCCACGAGCATCCCGCGGTCGGCGTAGACGGCGAGCAGCGGCGCGGTCTGCTGGTTGTAGACCTCCTGCCGGTGCCGGATGACGTCTTCGGTGTCGTCCGTGCGCCCCTCGGTCTCGGCCCGGTGCAGCAGCCGCTGGATCAGCTCCTCGTCGTCCACGGTCAGGACCACGACGGCGTCGAGCGAGGTGCCGGCGTCCGCGAGCATGGAGTCGAGCTCCTCGACCTGTGCCACGGTGCGTGGGTAGCCGTCGAGGAGGAACCCGCCCGTCGCGTCCGCCTGAGCGAGACGGTCACGGACCATTCCGTTGGTCACCTCGTCGGGGACGTAGTCGCCCGCGTCCATGTAGCGCTTCGCCTCGACACCGAGCGGCGTGCCCTCGGAGACGTTGGCGCGGAAGATGTCGCCGGTGGAGACCGCCGGGATGCCCAGCCGGCCCGAGACCACCTTGGCCTGGGTGCCCTTTCCTGCTCCGGGCGGACCCATCAGGATCAGCCTCATGCGTGGAGCCCCTGCATGAGGGAGGCGGGCGACGTCGTGGGGTGGATCATCAGCGCAGGAATCCTTCGTAGTTACGTTGCTGCAGCTGGCTCTCGATCTGCTTCACCGTGTCGAGGGAGACGCCGACCATGATCAGGATCGACGTACCGCCGAAGGGGAAGTTCTGGTTCGCCCCGATGAGCACGAAGGCCACCAACGGGATGAGCGAGACCAGGCCCAGGTAGAGCGAGCCGGGGAACGTGATGCGGGAGAGGACGTAGGAGAGGTACTCCTCGGTCGGCTTGCCCGCCCGGATCCCGGGGATGAAGCCGCCGTACTTCTTCATGTTGTCGGCGACCTCCGTGGGGTTGAAGGTGATCGCGACGTAGAAGTAGGTGAAGAAGATGATCATCGCGAAGTACACCGCCATGTAGAGCGGGTGACTTCCGTCGGCGAAGTAGGTCTGGATGAACTGGCTGAACCAGGACCCCTGGTTGCCGAACTGCGCCGCCATCGACGGCAGGTACAGCAGGCTCGAGGCGAAGATGACGGGGATGACGCCGGCCTGGTTGACCTTCAGCGGGATGTACGTCGAGGAGCCGCCGAACATCTTGCGCCCGACCATGCGGCGGGCGTACTGAACCGGAATGCGGCGCTGGGCCTGCTCCATGAAGATGACGGCCGCGATGATGACGAGTCCCACCGCCACGACGATGCCGAAGGTGAGCCAGCCGTTCGCCGTCTTCACCGACCAGAGCGACGCGGGGAAGGTGGCTACGATCTGGGTGAAGATCAGCAGGGACATGCCGTTGCCGATGCCGTGCTCGGTGATGAGCTCACCCAGCCACATGATCACCGCGGTGCCGGCGGTCATCGTGATCACCATGATGACCATCGTCGAGAGCGCCTCCTCGTTGTGCAGCAGCGGGAGGTCGCAGCCCTGCAGCAGCGCGCGGTTGCGGGCGAGCGCGGTGATACCGGTCGCCTGCAGGATCGCGAGGGCGAGCGTGAGGTACCGGGTGTACTGGGTGATCTTGGTCTGCCCGGCCTGGCCCTCCTTCTTGAGGGCCTCGAGCCGGGGGATCACGACGACGAGTAGCTGGAGGATGATGCTCGCGGTGATGTAGGGCATGATGCCGAGCGCGAAGATCGTCAGCTGCAGCAGCGCACCACCGGAGAACAGGTTGATCAGGCCGTAGAGGCCTTCGTTCTGTACCTGGGCGAAACACTGCTGCACGTTGGAGACGTGCACACCCGGCGCGGGCACCTGGGACCCGAGACGGAAGATCGCAAGGATCGCCAGGACGAACAACAGTTTGCGTCGCAGGTCCGGCGTCCGGAACGCGTTGGCGAAAGCGCCTAGCACCTGGTCCTCTTTCTTCACGTACGGGGTATCTCGCCGGTTGCAGCGGGACCCCGGAAGCCTAACAGGCACGAAGCCACCGTCTGACCGGTGCTGCGCTGTGCCCCCTGGTCATGCGAGCAGGGGCGCAGTCGGCTCGCGCCGGCCACGCCCCTGCTCCTGGATCTGTACCGAGTGTCCTAGACGGTCACAGCTCGGTGGTGCTGCCACCCGCGGCAGCGATCTTCTCCTTGGCGCTCGCCGAGAACGCGTGCGCGCTCACCTGCAGTGCTACGGAGACGTCACCCGAACCGAGGACCTTGACAGGCTGGCCGCGACGGACCGCGCCCTTGGCGACGAGTTCGTCGACGCCGACCGTGCCGCCCTCGGGGAAGAGCTCGTTCAGACGGTCGAGGTTGACCACCTGGAACTCCACCTTGAACGGGTTCTTGAAGCCCTTGAGCTTCGGCAGACGCATGTGGAGCGGCATCTGGCCACCCTCGAAGCTGGCCGGCACCTGGTAGCGGGCCTTGGTGCCCTTGGTGCCGCGACCTGCGGTCTTGCCCTTCGAAGCCTCACCACGACCCACGCGGGTCTTGGCGGTCTTGGCTCCGGGGGCAGGACGCAGGTGGTGCAGTTTGAGCGTCATGTCAGTCGACCTCCTCGACGACGATCAGGTGCCTGACCGTCTGGAGCATGCCACGGATCTCGGGGCGGTCCTCCTTGACGACGACGTCGCCGATGCGCTTGAGACCAAGCGTGCGGAGGGTGTCCCGCTGGTTCTGCTTGCAGCCGATCGTCGACCGCTTCTGCT
>DASSMS010000168.1:0-12541 GCA_035688575.1 Nocardioidaceae bacterium | reverse complement strand
CCGGCCCGGGTCGCGAGGGCCTACCGCGAGCTGCTCAGCGGCATGCGGATCCACCCGGAGGAGGTGCTCACCACCACCTTCGACCTCGGCCATGACGAGATGATCCTGGTCAAGGACATCGAGCTGTGGTCGATGTGCGAGCACCACCTCGTGCCCTTCACGGGCGTCGCGCACGTGGGCTACATCCCCAACGAGGACGGCCGGATCACGGGGCTGTCCAAGCTGGCCCGCCTGGTCGACGTCTACGCGCGCCGGCCCCAGGTCCAGGAGCGCCTCACGACCCAGATCGCCGAGGCACTCATGGAGATCCTGGAGGCGCGGGGCTGCATCGTGGTGATCGAGGCCGAGCACTTGTGCATGACGATGCGCGGCGTCCGCAAGCCCGGCTCCAAGACGGTCACCTCCGCGGTGCGCGGCATGATGCACAACGCCGCCACCCGCTCGGAGGCGATGAGCCTGATCATGAACGGCCACCGCTGAGCCGTCGGCGGCTTGGCGCCGGGTCCGCCTCGCGCCTGGGGCTTCCGCCCGGACGCGACCTCCTGCCCGTGCCTGCCGCCGGATAGGGTCGGGACATGTACGCCGGACCGCCGAGCCACGTCGCGGGGCTGCCCGAGCTCGACCGCGCACTCGTCATGGGCGTGCTCAACGTGACCCCCGACAGCTTCTCCGACGGAGGCTGCTGGTTCGACACCGGGCGCGCCGTCGAGCACGGCCGCCGTCTCGTCGCGCAGGGAGCCGACCTGGTCGACGTCGGTGGTGAGTCCACCCGGCCGGGGGCGTCCCGGCCGACGGCGCAGGAGGAGCAGGACCGCATCCTGCCGGTGATCACGGCGCTGGCCGCCGAGGGCGTGACGATCTCCGTCGACACGATGCGCGCCGAGGTCGCGAGGGCAGCGGTCGACGCGGGAGCCGTCCTGGTCAACGACGTCTCGGGCGGGCGCGCCGACCCGGCCATGTTCGAGACCGTCGCGGACCTGGAGGCGCCCTACGTCCTGATGCACTGGCGCGCCCATTCGGTGACGATGCAGCAGCAGACGCGCTACGCCGACCTGGTCGCCGACGTGATGTCCGAGCTTCGCGCGCAGCTCGACCTCGCGCTCGCCGCGGGGATCGCCCCGGAACGCATCGCGCTCGACCCGGGCATCGGCTTCTCCAAGACCGCGGACCAGAACTGGGAGGTCCTGGCCGCGACCGAGAGGTTCCACGAGCTCGGCCACCCCCTGCTGGTCGCCACGAGCCGGAAGCGCTTCCTGGGGGTCCTGCTCGCCGACGACGACGGCACGCTCCGTCCGCCGCTCGAACGGGACGACGCCACCACGGCGACCACCGCTCTCGCCGCCGGGGCCGGGGCGTGGTGCATCCGTGCGCACGCCGTACGTCCCACCGCCGACGCCGTGCGCGTAGCCGCACGTTGGGCCGCGGCGGGGTCGGTGACCGGCCGGACCGAACCCGCAGGTGCGAATGCCGGTCGAGCCGGGAGTCCCGTGTCAGGAGGAACGCCATGACCGAGCGGGCCCGACAGGTCGAGCAGGACGTCGCCGCGGTCGAGGAGGTCAACGCCGAGTTCTACGCCGCGTTCGAGCGCGGCGACATCGACGCGATGACCCGGATCTGGCTCGACGACCCGGAGACGCTGTGCATCCACCCCGGCGCCGAGCCGCTGCGAGGGGCGTCGTCGATCACGCGTTCGTGGGCGTTGATCATGGCCAACGTCCCCTACATCCAGTTCTTCCTCACCGACGTGCGGGTCAGCGTCCACGAGGACGTGGCCTCGGTGACCTGCATGGAGAACGTCCTGACCGCGGACGAGAGCACCGACGAGAGCTCGTTCGCCGGGGGACGAGCGGTCGCCACGAACGTGTTCGTTCGAAGCGGAGGCACCTGGCGGTTGTGGATACACCATGCCTCCCCGGTAATCTCGGTAGAGCATCATGAGGACTGACCACGGCCCCGCTACGGGGGCGGACCGCCTGGCGGTGCAAGGTATCGAGGCGTACGGGCATCACGGCGTCTTCGACTTCGAGCGTCGTGAAGGTCAGATCTTCAGGGTCGACCTCGTGCTCGGGCTGGACACCCGACCCGCTGCGCGTAGTGACGACTTGCAGGACACCGTCGACTACGGAACCCTCGTGGCGGCGGTCAAGAAGGCAGTGGAGAACGACCCGGTTGACCTGATCGAGACGCTGGCCCAGCGGATCGCCGACATCTGCCTGACCGATACGCGTGTGCACTGGGCAGAAGTGACGGTGCACAAGCCGAACGCCCCTGTAGAGGCGACGTTCAAAGACGTCGCACTGACGATATTTCGGAGCCGATCGTGACTGAGACCCCGAACCCCCACATCGTGGACGCCGACACGCTGACCGGCGAGATGCACCCCATCCGCCGCTGCGTGCTCGCCATCGGCTCCAACCTCGGCGACCGGATGGGGAGCCTGCAAGGCGCGGTCAACTCCCTCGCCGACACACCCGAGGTGTGGCTCACCGCCGTGTCGCCGGTCTACGAGACCGACCCCGTGGACGCCCCGGAGGACTCGAAGAAGTTCCTCAACGCGGTGATCCTCATCGACACGACGCTCTCCGCCCGCACTCTCCTCGACCGGGCCATGGCCATCGAGGACGCGTTCGGCCGTGAGCGCAGTGGTGCCCGTGGAGAGCCCCGCACGCTCGACGTCGACCTGATCGTCGTCGGCGACCGGCGCGCCAACGACGAGGACCTCGTGCTGCCGCACCCGAAGGCCCACGAGCGCGCCTTCGTCCTCGCGCCCTGGCACGACGTCGAACCCGACGCGGAGATGCCCGACCACGGTCCCGTGAAGTCGCTCCTCGAGCAGCTGGGGGACCAGGGGATCGCCAAGCGCGAGGACCTGTCCCTAGAGCTGTGAGGTCCGCGTGACGCGTGACCTGCCTCCGGAGAACGACGAGGGGACCGAGCCGCCGAAGCGCCCTGCGGGCCATGTGCGTACGACGAGCGTGGGGGCCCTCGTCGGCTTCGCCCTGACCGGCCTCGTGCTCGGGTGGCTCCTGAGGCCGGCGAGCATCCGGATCAGGGGGACCGCGCCCACCGTCGGCTGGATCCCGGTGCTCGCGCTGCTCCTCGTCGCGGTCATCCTCAGCGCGGTCGCGTGGTCGACGTACCGCGATCTCCACCGCCGAGGCCGGCTGCTCGAAGCCCACCAGGCCGTGAACCGGCTCGTGCTCGCCAAGTCCTGCGCGCTCGCCGGTGCGATGGTCGCGGGCGGGTACTTCGGCTACGCGCTGAGCTGGTGGGGGGTCAGCGAGGCAGCGCTTGCCCGGGAGCGGATCACCCAGTCCCTGGTGGCTGGTGTCGCGGGAGTTCTGATCGTCGCAGGATCACTCCTCCTGGAGCGTGCGTGTCGGGTCCGTAGGGGGGACGATTCGGACATAGGCTGACCCCTATGGCTGCCTCTTCCCCCTCGCGGTCCTCGGAACTGCCCTCCGGGCGGACCCCCGCCCGTCGGCGCCAGCGCAGTGTCCGTGTCACCGTTGCTGTTGCCCTTCTCGCCCTCGCGACCCTCGTCGTCGTGCTCGCCCTCCCGACCCAGTCGCCGGTGTGGCTGAGCTTCTCGTCTGTTTTCGCGCTGCTGTGCGGCGCTACCTCATCGCGCATCGTCTACACCGAGCTCCTCCAGAGCCGGCAGGAGGCAGCCGCCGACCGGGCGGCGCAGGCGCAGGCCTACCGCGCGATGTTCCACGAGCGTGCGGCCGAGCACGCGGAGTTCACCTCCGCGATGACCGACCGGCTCGCCGCCCGTGACAAGTCCATCCAGGAGCTCGAGAGCACGATCGTGCTCGCCGAGGCGCGCGCGATCGAGGCCGAGACTCGAGTCAAGCGCGAGTCGCGTCGCGCGAACGACGCCCAGGAGCTCGTCGCCCAGCTCCAGGAGCAGCTCGAGATCCGCAAGGCCGAGCAGGCCGACGAGCTCGCCACCTGGGAGGGCTGGGACGGCGCGGACGTCGAGACCGTCGTCGACCTGCTCGCCTGGGAGGAGAAGGTCCAGGCAGGCGCCGGGGAGTCGAAGGACGACCGCAAGCACGCCTGACCTCCGCAGCTCCGGGCCAGGTCAGCCCGAGGGGCGCCGATCGCACCTGTGCGCGATCTGTGCCCCTGCTTCGTCTCTGGGCGGGGTCAGAATCTCCCACATGCGCGCTCTGTGCCCTGCCCGGACGTGACGAGGGGCACGACCCGGTTGGGCCCCGCGTCTCCCCATGCGAGACAATGAGGCGGTGATCTCAACCGGCGCAGACCGTACAGACGCAAACCCCAACGACCTCGACCTGCCTGAAGGCTGGTCCGCCGCGGTGCCCGACGAGGCCGACGCGGCCGAGCTGGCCACACTGTTACGCCGGCACGAGGAGGCCGGGCGCGGCTGGGCGAGCTCGGGTGAGGACGACGTCCTGGTCGAGGTCGGCGCCAAGGGCGCGATGGTTCGGGAGAACGTCGCGCTGCGCGACCCGGACGGGGTGATCCGCGGCTGGGCGACGGCCCACGACCGCGCCGCCGGCCGCATGCTCATGCAGCTCATGGTGGACCGCGACCTCGACGACGAGCTGGCCGACGAGGTGGCCGCGGCCCTGTTCACCTGGGCCGACGGCGCCGCGAGGCGCGTGGGACGCAACCGCGAGCTCGACGTGCAGCAGATCGACAGCGGCGCGTTCGCGGACGACACCCGGCAGCACCGGTGGTTGGAGAGGGCGGGCTACGAGCGGGTGCGCAGCTGGTGGCAGATGAGCCGTCCGGTCGTCCCCGAGGACATCGACCTCGCACCGGAGCCCGACCAGGGCGTCGTGATCCGCCCGGTCATGCGCCAGGGCGGCGGGATGCCCGACGAGGACGACCTGCGCACGGTGCACGACATCCTCGAGTCCGCGTTCGCCGACCACTTCAACTCGGCCGAGGAGACCTTCGACGAGTTCATCTTCCGGCTCCGCGAGGACCCGGGTCACCGGTGGGACCACTGGTGGATCGCCGAGCTCGACGACGGCAAGAAACCAGAGCCGGCAGGCGCCCTCGTCGGCACGATGCTCGAAGGTGGTCTGGACGAGCAGGGTGAGCCGCAGCCCGACGGCAGCTACGTCTCCTACATCGGCGTGCTGCAGTCCGCCCGCGGCCGCGGCGTCGCCAAGGGTCTGCTCAACATGATCATCGCCGACGCGGCGGCGCGAGGCCGCAACCGCGTGGGCCTCGAGGTCGACGCCGACTCGCCGACCGGTGCGGACGCGCTCTACGTCTCCATGGGCTGGAAGACGAAGTACGTCACCGAGTCGTGGCACAAGGACGTCCCCGTCGAGTGAACCGGTCCGGGTGCAGCGCTTGATACGCCGCCGGCTCAGGTCGCGTCCTCGGGCCCGGGTCCGCGCCGTAGGGCCTCACTTCGAGGTGGTCGCGCGAAGCCGCCCGTTCGAGCTCCTCTCGCCCGGCTTCGTCGCGGTCCGCGAGGAGCTCGGCACGAGCAGTGGTCACACCCGCAGCGGGTACTCACCCCCCGCCCCGTTCACCACGGTCGAGGTCTCGCTCGGCGATGCCCCGGGCGGCGTGCTGGCGGGCCTCTCCGCCGAGAACGGCGACCACCTCGTCGGCTTCCACGACGCGGGCACCGGACAGGTGGGCCTCGAGCTGCGCACCGGTGAGACGACGACGGTCCTCGCGCATTCTCGCGTCCGCCGACGGGTACGACGGTTGGCGTTCGTGCTCTGCGAGAACCAGCCGACCGTGCTCGTCGACACCGGCCGCGGCTGGCGCCCCGTCGTCACCGACCGGCACCGGGTGGCGCCACGCTTGGACCTCCGCGTCCCCTCGACCCTGGCGCGGTTCACCGCGACCTGGGGCCTGCGGGGAGGCACGCCGGACGGGGGGCACGTCCGGGCAGGCCTCTTCGGCATCGCGGGGATCCGGGACCTCCACGTCGTGCAGCATGCCGACGGGACGCCGTACACCCGGGACGGCCGGATGTTCCTCACCGCAACCTGCGCGGGGCTCGGGTTCTTCCAGCAGGCGCACTGGGGTGTCTTCGCGTTCGACCCGGCTGCCCTGGGCGGCAGCGGCCCGCACGGGGACGGCGCCGGCGAGATCCGGCTCGAGCAGACCGCGCACCTGTTCTCCCGGCGCGACGGGCTGCTGCTCGGTGACCACGCCGGGCAGATCGTCCGCGACGGCGACCGCTGGCTTGTCGGAGTGAGCTCGTGGGGCGACTTCGCGCCACACAGGAGCGTGCATGTCCGTCACGCGACCACGACGGACGACCTGCTCGACGGTGTGCACGTCCTCGACACCGAGCCCGCGCCGATGCCGACCACCAGGGGCAGCTACGACCCTGGCATGACGCGGATCAACGGCCGATGGCATGTGTCCTACGTCGAGAGCGTGTCGCACCAGCCGAGCCAGTTCCACCCTGCCCTTGCCGTCGGGAACGCGGGAGCAGGGCACTGGACCGAGGGGCTGCAGCGGGTGGGAGAGGCGAGTGACCTGCCCTTCTGCGAGGGCCCGATCCTCGCGCGTCCGGACGGCGAGTGGCGGGTGCTGGCCAGTGACGGCCGGGCGCGTCGGTACCGGGTGTTCGACCTGGCAATGCGCCCCCTCGGGGACCTCGACGCTCCGTACGGCTCGAACCTCCCGCACCCGCAGATCTTCGAGCTACCCGACGGGCAGCTGCTCCTGGTGACCTTCGACGGGACGCAGTACGGCAAGCGCGTGCTCGGCTACGGCACCCACGGCGACGTCATCGTCATGCGTGCGACCCGGCCTCCGAGCTAGCGGCGCCCGCCTCTCCCTCCCCGACGCCGTCGACCTCACCGTCGACCCCGCCGTGCGCGACCGAGCGGCGCAGCGCGGCGTGGATCCCGGTCGGGGTGAGTACGCCGATGGTCTGCCCGTCGTCCATGACCGCGACGGCCGGCTCGTCCTGACGCATCATCAGCGCGAGCGCGTCCTCCAGCGAAGCGGTGACCGGCAGAGATGCCAGGGCTCCCGAGGCGGTCGGGTCGGAGGGAGGCTCGAGGTCGCCCCGGAGGATCGGTGTCACCGAGAGCCGACGCAGGCCCCGCGAGGCCCCGACGAACTCCGCCACGAAGTCGTCCGCCGGTCGACCCAGGACCTCCGCCGGCACGTCGTACTGCGCCAGCCGACCGCCGGGCGCGAACACCGCCACCTGGTCGCCCATCTTCACGGCCTCGTCGATGTCGTGGGTCACGAGCATGACCGTCTTGTGCAGGTCTCGCTGCAGGCGCAGGAACTCGTCCTGGAGGTTCTTGCGGTTGATCGGGTCGACCGCGCCGAAAGGCTCGTCCATGAGCAGCACCGGGGGGTCGGCGGCGAGGGCGCGCGCCACCCCGACGCGTTGCCGCTCCCCGCCGGAGAGCTGGTGGGGATAGCGCGCGGCGTACACCGAGGGCTCCAGCCCCACCAGGGACATGAGCTCGTCGGCGCGCTCGTTCGCGCGCCGCTTCTCCCAGCCGAGCAGCGACGGGACAGTGGCCACGTTGGTGCGAATGGTCTGGTGAGGGAAGAGCCCGACCTGCTGGATGACGTAGCCGATGTGCCTACGGAGGTCGACCGCGTCCACGCGGGTCACGTCACGGCCGTCGAGGGAGATGGTGCCGCTCGTCGGCTCGATGAGCCTGTTGACCATCTTCAGGGTCGTCGACTTGCCGCACCCTGAGGGACCGACCAGGCAGACCAGGGAGCCGCGAGGAACGTCGAGGTCGAGGTGCTGCACCGCGACCGTCCCGTCCGGATACGTCTTGCCGACGCCGACGAGCCGGATCATCGGATCTTCGCTAGGTTGCATGGATGGTCCTGTCCGAGGAGGCGCCGGTCGGGGAGAACTGCATGGTCCGCAACGAGTGGATCTGCCCCGAGTACCTCACCAGCCGCTCCGACCTGCTCGCCGACGCACTGGTGCAGCACGTGTGGATCACGGTCGTCTCCGTCGTCATCGGCCTGGTCATCGCACTCCCGCTCGCGTTGCTGGCTCGACGGTACCCAAAGCTCGAGGGGGCCGTGGTCGGCACCACCACCGCGATCTACACGATCCCGTCCCTCGCCCTGTTCGCTCTGCTCGTGCCCGTGAGCGGCCTGAGCGCCGGCACGGTCGTCACAGGACTCGCCTTGTACTCCCTCACCATCCTGGTCCGTTACATCGTCGAGGGCCTCCATGCGGTCCCGGCCGATGTGGTCGAGGCGGCACAGGGGATGGGGTACGGCGCGAGGCGCCTGTTGTGGACCGTCGAGCTGCCCCTGGCGCTTCCCTCTGTCATGGCCGGGCTGCGGGTCGCGGCGGTGTCGACCGTCGCCCTCACGACTGTCGGCTCCATCGTGAGCTACGGCGGTCTCGGCAACCTCCTGCTCGAAGCCGTCAACACGCAGTTCAAGCCGCAGGTCCTGACCGCGAGCGTCCTCTGCGTCCTCCTGGCTTTCGCGTTCGACCTGCTCATCGTCGTCTCCCAGCGGCTCATGACGCCTTGGGCCCGGGCAAGGACGGTGTAGGCGTGCTCGACGTTCTGCGCGGAGTTGTCGACTGGTTCCAGGACCCCTCGAACTGGCAAGGCGAGGAGGGCCTCACCAACCGTCTCGTGGAGCACCTGTTGCTCACCGGGACGGCCACCCTCGTCGCTGTCCTTCTCGGGCTGCCGATCGGCATCTGGCTCGGACACGTCGGCAAGGGCGGCCTGCTCGCGGTGAACATCTCCAACGTCGGCCGGGCGGTCCCGACGTTCGCCGTACTGACGATGCTGTCCATCGGACCGATCGGCACCGACGAGCTCGGGCCCTACGGCCGGGCGGGGCTCGCGACGCTGATCTCGCTCGTGCTCTTCGCGCTGCCTCCCGTCATAACCAATGCCTACGTCGGCATGCGCGAGGTCGACCGCGACACGGTCGAAGCGGCGAGAGGTATGGGCATGGAGGCCACGCAGCTGCTCCGTCGTGTCGAGCTGCCCCTCGCGATGCCGCTCATCGTCACGGGGGTGCGACTCGCGGTGGTGCAGGTGTGGGCGACCGCGACCATCGCCGCCCTCGTGGCGGGCCCGGGGCTCGGCCGGATCATCACGCTCGGGTTCAGACGGCAGGACGTCTCAGAAGTGGTGGCAGGTGCCCTCGTTGTCGCGGTGATCGCACTCGTGCTCGAGGCGTTCATGGCCCTGCTGCAGCGCTCGCTCGACCCGGTCGGTCGCGCCCTGAGGAGCTCGGAAGGCCGTGCGGAAGGCGGGGCGGCCTCGCCAACACCGGAGCCGTCCGCGTCATCGGGGTAGGCGGCGGAGCCTCCGCACGCTGTCTTGGCGGGTGAGCTGCCTAGAAGCCGGCGGCCCCCGAATCGAACACATGTTCGACACCGGTGGATGGTCCGCCACCCCGACGGGCCTGTGGACGAAAAGCGGCGATACGCGTGCTTTGCCTCCTGTGTCGAGGGCATATTGCCTAGCCGGGTGGCCGGTTACTCCGAGCGTTCGTCGGTACAGTTATTTGCGGGTGCATGACGGCGCCCACCGGACACGCGCGGCGACCAGTCGCGGGACACAGAAGGGCTGCGCCGATGAGTCTTGTACCTCTGAGCGAGAACTCCCGACTCCGCCGAGTGGTCATCGCTGCTGTCGCCGCGCCGCTGCTCCTGGTTGCAGCATGTGGCGACGGTGGCACCGATGCGCTCGACGGGTCGGGTGACTCGGCCGATGGTGGCAGCAGTGGTGAGGTCGTGATCGCGTACCAGGACTACACCGAGATGTCGATCATGGCGGAGATGTACGCCGCACTTCTCGAGGCAGAAGGATTCGAGCCGACGTTGAAGGGTGTGGGGGACCGCGCCATCTACGCCGGGGAGCTCGAGAGCGGGAAGGTCCACGTCGCGCCGGAGTACGTCTCGTCGATGACCGAGTTCCTGAACCGCGACATCAACGGGCCGGACGCACCGCCGGTCGCGACGCCGGACGTGGACGCGACCATGGCGGAGCTCGAGAAGCTCGCGAGCGAGAAGAACATGACGCCGTTAGAGCCGGCTGAGGCCGAGGACGCCAATGCGTTCGCCGTGACCCAGGCCTTCTCCGACGAGAACGACGTCACGACGCTCAGTGAACTGGGCGAGCTCGGCGAGCCCGTGGCCCTTGCGGCGGCCGCTGACTGCCCGGAGCGACCGGACTGCCAGAAGGGGCTCGAGTCCGTCTACGGCGTGAAGATCGGGAAGTTCGAGCCGCTGGGGTTCGGCACGCCGCAGACCAAGAGCGCGCTCACCGACGGTGAGGTCCAGGTCGGCCAGGTCGGCACCAGTGACGGCCAGGTCGAGCAGCTGGAGCTCGTCGTGCTGGAGGACGACAAGGACTGGCAGAACGCGGAGAACCTGGTGCCGGTCGTGAGCACGGAGTTCCTGGATGCCAACCCAGAGGTCCTGGAGATCCTCAACAAGCTCTCGGACGTGCTCACCACCGAGGACCTCATGACACTGAACGCCAAGGTCGACGCCGAGAGGCAGCTCGCCTCCGACGTGGCCGAGGACTACCTCAGTAGCAAGGGCCTCCTCTGAGCCACATGCGCTGCTCCGGCCCTCGTGCGTTCTGTTAGCGTTCATTGGATGTGCAACCAGCCGAAACGAAGGGTCTGCATGTGACCGACCTGCCGCTGTCGCGGAGACTTCGTCGTCGCGCGCCCAAGGTGGTCGAGCGGCTGACCTCGGCATATCGGCGCCGTATCGGCAGGCCGGAGCTGAGCGTCGTCGTACCGATCTTCGACACCGGTCCGAGGCTTCACAGGTGCCTGGAGAGCCTCGCCGGCCAGATCGTCGACCGCCTCGAGATCGTGCTGGTGGACGACGGGTCGCAGGACGGGTCCCTGGAGATCGCGCGGGCGTTCGCGGAGCAGCACAACCGCGTCCGCCTCGTGGAGCAGAGCCACCGCGGCGTCGGTCCGGCACGCGACGCCGGTGTCCAGGTGGCGACCGGTGAGTTCCTTGCCTTCTGTGACAGCGACGACGAGGTCCCCCCCGACGCCTACGAGCGCATGATCTCCGCCCTACGCGAGAGCGGGTCGGACATGGCCATCGGGTCGGTGCTCGTGCAGGACAAAGGGGTGTACCGACAGCCGGAGTGGGTCCGCCGGTCCAACCCCGACCGGATGCTCGGGATGCCGCTGGACCAGATGCCGGAGGTCATGGCGAACCTCCTCCCCGGCACGCGCATGTTCCGCAAGAGCTTCTGGGACAGCCACCGGTTCTCCTTCGGTGAGGACGACCACCACGACATCGTCACGATGGTGGAGGCCGCCCTCGCCGCCCGCACCATCGACGTGCTGTCAGGCATCACCTACCGCTGGGGCTGGCGCGAGTCGGGCACGTCCCTCCTGCAGCGCGACCTGCGCGAGGCCGACCGCGTGCGCTGCAAGCTGACGCACATCCTGACCGCCGGCGAGGTCGTTTTGTCCAAGGCCTCTCCGCAGGTCCAGCGGCAGTTCTTCACAGACATCCTCCACACCGTGACTCCGGACCTGGTTCGTGCTGCACTGACCCGGGACGACGGCTACTGGGCGTCGGTCCAGGGCGAGCTGCGGCGGCTCTTGGAACGCATCCCCGACGAGGACCTCGCGAACGTCCCGGTCGAGGACCGGATCACCGCCTGGCTGTGCGCACGCGCAGAGCGCGAGGCGGCCGCGGACTTCTTGGAGTACGCGTTCGACAACAAGGACGGCTACCCGTTCCGCGAGGTCGACGGCCACCCCCACATCAAGCTGCCCTTCATCGACGCGCTCGCCCCGGTGGACTCGGCGATGACCAGGGTGGCCGACGTCGACATGCGCTACCGCACCCGGCTGACCGCGATGCGATGGGTGCGGCCAGGCGTGCTCCGTCTCGAGGGCGCAGCCTTCATCGACTACGTCGAGAGCTCCGAGCCGGGTCAGGTCACCGTGATCCTCCGGGACCGGTCGACCGGGGCCGAGAAGCAGATCCCCGCCTCCTCCTTCGTGGACGAGACGGTGAACCGGTGGGCCGGCCGTGCCCAGGAGGACCACAGCAACGACGCGTTCGAGTGCGAGATCGACGTCGCAACGCTGCCTGCCCCCGACGACGGCCGGGCGGTGTACGACGTCACCGTGAGACTCGAGCTGGGCAGCCATACCCGCGAGGCCGCGTTCCAGAGCCGGCGGGTCATCGGATCCCCGGGGCTGCTCGAGCCTTCCGTCTCCGGCGGTAGGCGCGCGAAACCCGCCTGGAACCCGGTCCGTGGCCTGATCCTCCGGGTCGCCGCGGCCGGCGACGTGACGGACTCGGATGCCGATGGCGACGCATTCGCCTCCGCGCCGGTCCTGGTCACCGAGATCGGCGGTGCCGACGACACCGTCGTGCTGCGCTTCAACGCTGACCAGCCGTACGAGCTGGCGCTCGTGGGTCCGAGGACCCGCACGGCCTGGGTGACCCCGGAGCGCGAGGGCGCCGAGCTCTCCGCCACGCTCAGCCTGCTGCTCGACGAGTGGGGCACCGGTCTCGTATCGCTTCCGACCGATGACTACGCGGTGGTCGCACGCACGTCGGAGGCCGGCG
>DASSMS010000019.1:0-15123 GCA_035688575.1 Nocardioidaceae bacterium | reverse complement strand
CACGAGGGTCGGCGGCAGGGTGTCCAGGGCGCCGGACTCGATCGGGGCGAAGTCGGGGTTCTCCCGGTCCTCGGGAGACCCGGCGTACTGCTGCCAGTACCAGTCGGCCTCCTCCGCCCCCAGGCCGCCAGCCTCGCGGCGGTAGGACTCGAACCGCAGCTTCGGGTCCACGAACGGGTAGACCAGCACGGTCGCCGCGAACAGGTTCGGGTTGCGCAGCGCCGCCACCAGGGCGAGGTTCCCGCCTGCGCTGTCCCCGAGGGCGACGAGACGGGAGATGTCGATGCCCATCGCGGGGCCGTTGCCGATCAGCCAGGCGGCCGCGGTGTCGACGTCGTTCGGCGCGGCCGGGAACCTGTGCTCGGGCGGTCGCCGGTAGTCCACCGCCAAGACGGCGAGGCCCGTGCGGTTGGCCATCCTGCGCGACTGGGCGTCGTGGGTGTCGAGGTCGCCGAAGACGAACCCGCCTCCGTGCAGGAAGACGATCGCCCCCGGCAGCGTGCCGGTCGGCCCCGCGGAGGGCAGGTACAACCGGCAGGGGACCCCGTCCGCATCGACGTCGAGGACGTGTCCTACGTCTTCACGCGGCTCAGCCGCCGCCTGCTCCCGGGCGAGGCGTCTCTGCTCGGCGATGTCGTAGCCGGGGTCGGTCACGCGTGGCCCCCGCGCCCACTCCGCGAGAGCCGCCTCCGCCTGCGGGTGCAGCGCCACGTCAGGCGCCGAGCCGCGCGAGCTCGTCGTCGATGACGGAGGGGTCGAGCTTGGTGAACACCGGAGCCGGCTTCGCGATCGGAGTGCCCGGGGTGACCGGCCTGCGCTCCCACCGGGGCGTGTGGCTGTAGTCACCGGTGATCACCGGGTACGACGGCCCGCCGTCGAGGTCTTCCACCTCGTCGATGCGCGGCATCGGGGCGACCTCCCCCGACCCACCGAGCACCCGGTCGACGGCGTTGGCGCTGTGCGGGAGGAACGGCGACAGGATCAGGTTGCAGTCCGCCACCGCCTGGGCCGTCACGTGCAGGATCGTCGCGAGCCGCTCGCGCTCCTCCTCACCCTTGAGCTTCCACGGGGACATGTCGGAGACGTACTTGTTGACCTCGCCGACGATGCGCATCGCCTCGCCGATGCCTTGCTTGAAGCGGTGTCGGCCGATCAGCTCGCCGACGGTGCCGAACGCCACCTCGACCGCGTCGAGCAGGGCGCGGTCCTCGGCGGTGAGCTCACCGGCCTCGGGGATCTCCCCGAAGTTCTTCGCGATCATGTTCGCGGTGCGGTTGACCAGGTTGCCCCAGCCCGCGACGAGCTCGTCGTTGGTGCGCCGGACGAACTCCGACCATGTGAAGTCGCTGTCCTGGTTCTCCGGCCCGGCGGCGCAGATGAAGTAGCGCAGCGCGTCGGGCTGGTAGCGCTCGAGCACGTCGCGGACGTAGATCACGACCGCCTTCGACGAGGAGAACTTCCGGCCCTCCATGGTCAGGAACTCCGAGGAGACCACCTCGGTGGGGAGGTTCAGGGCGCCGTACTCCCCCGGCTTCCCGCCACGGCTGCCCCGGCCGTCGTACGCGAGGAGCTCCGCGGGCCAGATCTGGCTGTGGAAGGTGATGTTGTCCTTGCCCATGAAGTAGTAGGACAGCGCCTCCGGGTCGTTCCACCACTCGCGCCAGCGCTCGGGGTCGCCGAGGCGGCGGGCCCACTCGATCGAGGCCGACAGATAGCCGATGACGGCGTCGAACCAGACGTAGAGCCGCTTGGTCGGCTGGTCGCGCCAGCCCTCGAGCGGCACCGGGATCCCCCAGTCGATGTCGCGGGTCATCGCCCGCGGCTTGATGTCCTCGAGGATGTTCTGGCTGAACTTGATGACGTTCGGCCGCCAGGTGCCCGACGCCTCGCGCTCGTCGAGCCACTGCTTGAGCGCATCGGCGAGGGCAGGCAGGTCGAGGAAGAAGTGCTGGGTCTCGACGAACTCCGGCACCTCCCCGTTGATGCGGCTGTGCGGGTTGATCAGATCGGTCGGGTCGAGCTGGTTGCCGCAGTTGTCGCACTGGTCACCGCGCGCCCCGTCCGCGCCGCAGATCGGGCAGGTTCCCTCGATGTAGCGGTCGGGCAGGGTGCGGCCCGTCGACGGCGAGATCGCGCCCTTCGTCGTCTGCTCGACCATGTAGCCGTTGTGGTGGACGGTCGTGAACATCTCCTGCGCCACGGCGTAGTGGTTGCGCGTCGTGGTGCGGGTGAACAGGTCGTAGGAGAGCCCGAGCGCGGTGAGGTCCTCGACGATCAGCCGGTTGTTGCGGTCGGCGAGCTCGCGCGGCGTCACGCCCTCGGCGTCGGCCGCCACGAGGATCGGGGTGCCGTGCTCGTCGGTGCCCGAGACCATGAGCACGTCGTGTCCGGCCATCCGCATGTAGCGGCTGAAGACGTCGGAGGGCACGCCGAAACCGGCGACGTGGCCGATGTGGCGCGGGCCGTTGGCGTAGGGCCAGGCGACTGCGGACAGAACTCTGCTCATGCGGTCGATCCTATTGAAGGCGGCAATCGGCTTAGCGGCCGGTTGCCGGGACGGACCCTCCATCGTCGCCCGCGACGGACGTCGGCTGGTGCCGGGGTGGCGGTCGGCCGGTTGCCGGTGCGGGCGGCCACTGCCAGAGTCGGTACGACGAAGGGATACTTCGTGGCCGACGAGAACGACGTACGCCGCATCGCCGCGACGCTGCCGGAGACCGAGGTGGACGTCGACGGCGCCGGTCAGCTGAAGGTGACCTTCCGAGGCAAGCTGCTCGCCTGGACCTGGCTGGAGCGGCCGGACCCCAAGGGCCCACGCGTCCCGAACCCGTCCGTCCTGGCGCTCCGCGTCGCAGGTCAGGGCGAGAAGGAGGAGCTGCTCGCCTCGGAGCCGCGGATCTTCTTCACCGAGCCCCATTACGACGGCTACCCAGCGGTCCTGGCCAGGCTCGACGCGATCGACGCGGACGAGCTCGGCGAGCTCATCACCGACGCGTGGCGGCTGCGCGCACCCAAGCGGATGCAGCAGGAGCACGGCCTGTAGGCACGGGCACGGCCGGTAGGCACGGGCTCGCGCCGGCGTAGGTAGCGGCGCATTCAGTTCCGAACGAAGGTTCTCGACGCAAGAAACCTGGGTTTCGAACTGAACGGCCTCGGTACGTGCGGGTAGGCGCGGGTCTAGAAGGTCGACCACCGGCCCGGGCCCGCCCACCGTCGAGCTCCGCCGCAGGGCCCGCCCACCGTCGAGCTCCGCCGGGGTCAGCCGAAGTCGGGGCCCGTCTCCCGGGAGCGCTTGAGCTCGTAGAAGCCCGGGGTGCCGGCGACGAGCAGCACGCCGTCCCAGAGCTTCCCGGCCGACTCGCCCTTCGGCGCCGGCGTGACGACCGGGCCGAAGAACGCGACCCCCTCCACACTGATCACCGGCGTGCCGACCTCCTGGCCGACCTGGTCCATGCCGAGGTGGTGGGACTTTCGGATCTCGTCGTCGTAGGACGGGTCGTGCATGGCGTCGGCGAGCTCGGTCGAGAGCCCCACCTCGGCGAGCGACTCCTCGATGAGGGTCCGGTCGGCCTTGCGTCCCTCGAGGTGGATGCGGTTCCCCATCGCGGTGTAGAGGGGCAGGATCACCTGGGTCCCCTCGGCATCGGCCGCGGCCGTGATCACGCGCACCGGCTCCCAGGCGTGCTTCAGGAACTTCCGGTAGTCCTCGGAGACGTCCTTGTCCTCGTTGAGGTACGCGAGGCTCATGACGTGGAACGACGGGGCGATCCGTCGTACCTTCTCCGCCTCCAGGATCCAGCGCGACGTCAGCCATGCCCACGGACAGAGTGGGTCGAACCAGAAGTCGACAGGGGTGCGGTCGGTCGTCTCTGCCGGCACGAGCAATCCTCCAAAGTGGTTGAACGTTCTTCTACCTCCAGAACGTCCTATTCGATTGCCTTGTTCCCCCGGCCGGGTGAAAGGATGCCTGCATGCCTGGAACCAATCTCACACGGGACGAGGCGCGCGCCCGCGCCGAGATCCTCGACGTCGAGTCCTACAACGTGGACCTCGACCTCACGACGTCCGACACCACCTTCGGCTCGACGACCGTGATCCGGTTCTCGTGCTCGCAGCCGGGTGCCTCCACCTTCGCCGACCTCGTCGGCGCGACGATCCACGAGCTGACGTTGAACGGACGGCAGCTCGACCCGGCGGAGGCCTACCGAGACAGCCGCATCCAGCTCGACGGCCTCGAGTCCGAGAACGAGCTGCGCGTCGTCGCCGACTGCACCTACAGCCGCACCGGCGAGGGCTTGCACCGTTTCGTCGACCCCGCGGACCAGCGCGTCTACACCTACACGCAGTTCGAGGTCCCCGACGCCCGCCGCGTCTACACGACGTTCGAGCAGCCTGACCTCAAGGCCACGTTCACGTTCAGCGTGACCGCGCCGGAGAGCTGGAAGGTCGTCTCCAACGCAACCACCCCCGCCCCTACCCCTGGGGGTGGCGGGAAGGCGACGTGGAGCTTCCCGACGACCGAGCGGATGTCGACCTACATCACCGCGATCGTGGCCGGTGAGTACCACGAGGTCCTCGACTCCTACTCCGGCAAGCACGGCGAGATCCCGCTCGGGCACTACTGCCGGCAGTCGATGAAGGACTACCTCGACATCGACGAGCTGCTCGAGGTCACCAAGCAGGGCTTCGCGTTCTTCGAGGAGGCCTTCGACTACCCCTACCCCTTCGGCAAGTACGACCAGCTCTACGTGCCGGAGTACAACATGGGCGCGATGGAGAACGCAGGCTGCGTGACCTTCCGCGACGAGTACCTCCCCCGGAGCCGCCAGGTCCGCTCCTTCTACGAGCAGCGCGCCAACACGATCCTCCACGAGATGGCGCACATGTGGTTCGGCGACCTCGTGACCATGCGGTGGTGGGACGACCTCTGGCTCAACGAGTCCTTCGCCGAGTGGGCCTCGCACCACGCCTCGGTGCAGGCCACCAAGTACACCGAGGCCTGGACCGGGTTCACCAACGCCCGCAAGAACTGGGCCTACCGTCAGGACCAACTGCCCTCGACCCACCCGATCGCGGCGGACAACTACGACCTCGAGGCCGTCGAGGTGAACTTCGACGGGATCACCTATGCCAAGGGCGCCTCGTCGCTGAAGCAGCTCGTGGCCTGGGTCGGCGAGGAGGAGTTCCTCACCGGCCTCAGGGCGTACTTCAAGGCCCACGCCTTCGACAACAGCGAGCTCACCGACCTGCTCGGAGCGCTTGAGAACGCCTCCGGCCGCGAGCTGGCCTCGTGGGCCCAGGAGTGGCTGCAGACCTCCGGCGTGAACACCCTGGCCCCCGACTTCGAGGTCGATGACGAGGGCCGGTTCACCTCCTTTGCCGTCCGGCAGTCCGCCCACCCGGACTTCCCCACGATCCGCCGCCACCGGATCGGCATAGGCCTCTACGACAGCCAGGACGGCCGGCTCGTCCGGCGTACGTCGATCGAGACCGACGTCTCCGCCCAGCGCACCGCGGTCGCCGAGCTGGTCGGCGAGAGGCAGCCGGACCTCGTGCTGCTCAACGACGGTGACCTGACCTACGCCAAGATCCGGCTCGACGAGCGCTCCCTCGCCACCGTGGTCGAGGGCATCGCCACGCTCGACGACTCACTCGCCCGGGCGCTGTGCTGGGGGGCGGCATGGGACATGACCCGCGACGCGGAGATGTCGGCCACCGACTTCGTCACCCTCGTGCTCCGCGGTATCGGCGAGGAGACCGACCTGATGGCGGTCAGCCGGCTGCCACTGTCCACCCAGCTGGCCGTGGACAGCTACTCCGACCCGGCCAGGCGCGACCAGCTCAGCGCGACCTGGGAGCAGGGGCTGCTCGGACTCCTGGAGAACGCAGCGGCGGGCAGCGACCACCAGCTCGCCTTCGCCCGGGCCTACGCCGCTGCCGCCCGTAGCGACGAGGCGCTCGACCGGCTCGCGGGGCTGCTCGACGGCAGCGTGGCCTACGAGGGCCTCGCCGTGGACACCGACCTTCGCTGGACGCTGCTCAAGGCCCTCGCGGCACGTGGTCGCGCCGACCAGGACCGCATCGGCGAGGAGCAGGCGCGCGACAACACCATCTCCGGCCAGGAGCGGGCAGCGGCCGCCCTTGCGATGCGGCCGACCGCCGCCGCGAAGGACCAGGCCTGGAACGACGCGGTCATCCGCGACGACGTGCCCAACGAGACACAGCGCCAGATCGCGCTCTCGTTCAACGTGCACGGTCAGGACGAGGTGCTGCGCCCCTACCTCGCGCGCTACCTGGAGGTGGCGTCGACGATCTGGGAGGAGAAGGGCACCCAGCGGGCCTCGACCGTGCTGGAGTTCATGTTCCCGCGGACGCTGATCAGCTCTGAGACGCTCGACACGGTCGATGCCTGGCTGGAGTCGTCGGACGCCAACCCGGCCGCCAAGCGCTACGTCCGTGAGGGGCGAGCGGACATCGCCCGTGCGCTCGCCGCGCAGGCGAAGGACGCCGGCTGAGCGTCGTACTGCCTGCCGGTCCGCCGCCGCCGGACCGGCAGCAGCGGTGGACCGGAGCGGTCCAGACAAGAGAAGGGCCGCCACCCCCGGAGGGTGGCGGCCCTTCTGCTGCGTCCGTGCGCCGGGGCTCAGCTGTCGGCGTGGAGCATCCGCGGCCTGCGCGCGTGCTCGGCGAGCATCATCAGCCCACCGGTGATGCCGCCCACGAGGTCGCCGGCCGCGAAGGCACTCTGCATGCTCAGCGCGGCGAGATCCACCTCACCGTCCTCGAGGTCCCGGCGGACCTCCGAGCCGGTGACGATCTCGAGGATGCGGGCCGCCGGATCGACCATCACGAGGACCGACCGCTCCGGCGCGGTCAGCGTGGCGTGAAGCCGCTCGGCGAAGGGCCGGGTCTCCCCCTCCGAGGCGCCGACGAACACCGAGAACTCGTAGCGCGAGACGGTCTCGGCGTCGCGGATCGCCTTGTCGATGTCGTAGCGCTCCTGCGGGGTGAACGCGTCACCAGCGGGCACTTGCCCCACCTCGATCGGCCCCGCCGGCCTCTACCGCCTTCACGTCGGTCTGGTCCGCGGCCTCGAGGCCGTCCTTGGGACCGCCGAACCACTCGTTCTCGTTGCGCCACGCCTGGCCCGGGGTGTACTTCTCGCCACGGATCATCGAGGGCACCGAGGCGAGCACCGTGATCACGAGCGCGAGGCCCAGCGGGATCACCAGGAGGATCAGGAGGTAGTCGAGGGCACTCGTGGCCTCGGCGTCCGGCCAGGCCTCCGGCGGCGCTGCAAAGGCGGGTGCGGCGACCAGCGGTGCGAGGACGGCCGGGGTCAGGATCAGGGTGCGGAGGGAGCGGCGTACGACGGCCGCGTTGAGGTCAGGCATCACGGTGTCAAGGGTACCGAACCTCGTTTTGTCCTCTGATGCCCATCTCGTAGCCTGATGAGATATGGACTTGTTCGAGAACGCAGAAGTCTGCACCAATGTCGAGAGCGATGCCTGCGACCTGGTCTACAAGGTCACGGGCAACGAGACGCTCGCGACCTACGCCGACTGGGTGATCACGAAGCCACTGGGGATCCTGGTCATCCTGCTGATCGCGGTGGTGGCGCGATGGCTGTTGCACAGGCTGATCGACCGGCTCACCGACCGCGCGTCGGACGGTGTCATGCCGGGCTCGATCAGCCTCGGCAAGCTCGGCCGCAGCGCTGAGAAGCGCGGCGCGAGCAACCACTCCATCGCGGCGGCCCGTCACGAGCAGCGCGCCAAGGCCATGGGTTCCCTGCTCAAGAGCATCGCGACCGGTGTGATCTTCGCCATTGCGACGGTCATGGCACTCGCCGAGGTCGAGGTGAACATCGCACCGATCATCGCCAGCGCCGGAATCGTCGGTCTCGCCCTCGGTTTCGGTGCACAGAGCCTGGTGAAGGACTTCCTCTCAGGCATCTTCATGATCTTCGAGGACCAGTACGGCGTCGGGGACGTGATCGACGCCGGAGAGGCGATCGGCACCGTCGAGGCGGTCAGCCTCCGGGTCACCCGGATCCGCGACATCGACGGCACCGTCTGGTACGTCCGCAACGGTGAGGTCCTCAGGATCGGCAACATGAGCCAGAACTGGGCGCAGACCGTCCTCGACGTCCAGGTCGGCTACAAGGAGGACATCCACCGCGTGCGCGAGGTGCTCGCCGACGTCGCCCACGACATGTGGGAGGACGAGGACTACAAGGGCAAGATCATCGAGGAGCCCGAGGTCTGGGGCATCCAGTCCCTCGACCCGGACGGCATCACGGTCCGCGTCGTCCTCAAGACCGCCCCGCTCGAGCAGTGGGGTGTCGCCCGCGAGATGCGCGAGCGCATCAAGGCACGCTTCGACCACGAGGGCATCGAGATCCCGTTCCCGCAGCGGGTCGTCTGGCACCGGGAGGCGCCTCAGGACCAGGCCCACTCCGCCAACGGGACCCAGCCGTCCGCGACGAGCGGCTCCCACGAGACCAGGACCAGCTGACACCACCAGGACCCTCACAAGACAGCCGAGCCGCCGCCTCCAGCTCCCCTTCAGGGACGGAGGCGGCGGCTCGGCTCGTGAAGCGCTCGAGACTCCCGGCGGGCTGCCTGGCCGGGTGGAGACTCAGGCGAGCGAGGCGTCCAAGGTGATGGTCGTGCCGGTCAGCGCCTTGGACACGGGGCAGTTCTGCTTGGCGCCCTCGGCCGCCGTCTTGAAGTCTTCCTCGCTCATGCCCTCGACGCTGCCGACCACGGTGATGTGGACACCGGTGATGCCCTCACCCGGCTGGAAGGTCACGTCGGCCTTGGTGTCGAGCGAGGTCGGCGGGGTGCCTGCTTTGGCCAGCGCTCCGGAGAACGCCATCGAGAAGCAGGAGGAGTGCGCCGCCGCGATGAGCTCCTCCGGGCTGGTCTTCCCGTTGGGCTCCTCGGTGCGAGCCGGCCACGAGACGTCGTAGGTCCCGAGCCCGGAGGACTCCATGGTGACCTTGCCGGCTCCCTCCAAGAGCGAGCCCTCCCAGCGGGTTGTGGCGGTGCGAGTCGTGGCCATACATGCTCCTTCGATTGTCGACGATCGGTGTCGTGCGGTGTCACGGCATGGGTCCCGTGATTACCCGACTCTTGCCCGAACGGGGACAATAGACAAGTGACCACTCACGACGAGAGCACGGCCCAGACTTTCTACGACGAGATCGGCGGCCTGCCGACGATCTCGAAGATCGTCGACCGCTTCTACGAAGGCGTGGCCACCGACGAGGTGCTCCGGCCTCTGTACCCCGAGGAGGACCTCGGGCCGGCCGCCGAGCGCTTCACCCTCTTCCTCGCGCAGTACTGGGGCGGCCCCACGACCTACTCCGACAACCGTGGGCACCCTCGGCTGCGAATGCGACACGCGCCCTTCGCGGTGACGCCGGTCGCCCGGGACCACTGGCTGCGTCACTTCCGCGCCGGCCTCGACGCCGCCAACCTCACGCCGGAGCAGGACGCGAAGTTCTGGGACTACGTCACCCACGCCGCCCAGTTCATGGTCAACACCTTCGACGGACAGTAGCCCGCGATCGGATGTGAGCGTCCGGCGAGCGACCGACCCGGCCGGGGCGACGCGCCGGCAGGAGACCGGCCCGGCCCGGTGAGGCGTCCGGCAGGCGGCCGGGCCGGGGGTGATACGTCCGGCAATCGGCCTCCCTGACCCGGCCAGCGTCCGCTCATCGGTCGTCTCAGAGCCCTTTCGCGTCCCTGGAACGGTCGGCATGATGGGGCGTGTGACCCAGACCATGCCGGACACGCGGCCGATCCCCCGTCAGGAGGACGCCGAGGCCTACGTCGCGATGGTGTGCTTCAAGCACGGCCCACCCGAACGCGTCGGGGTCGAGCTCGAATGGACGGTCCACCACCGCGACGAGCCGAACCGTCCGCTCGACCCCCGACTGCTGGCCTCCGCCCTCGGAGAGCACGCACCACCCACCGTCGCCGTGCACAGCCCCCACGCACCCCTTCCCCACGGCTCCCTGGCCACCGTCGAACCCGGCGGCCAGGTCGAGCTCTCCAGCCTCCCGAGCTCCGACCTCGGACACCTCCTCGCCGCGGTCCGGGCAGACATCGACTTCCTGGACGCCCTCCTCGAGCCCGCCGGCCTCCGGCGCGGCGACACGGCCATCGACCCGCACCGGCCACCCTCCCGCCTGCTCGACGTCCCCCGCTACGCAGCCATGCAGTCCTTCTTGGACAGCCGTGGCCCCTGGGGGTCCTCGATGATGTGCAGCACCGCGAGCACACAGGTCTGCCTCGACGCCGGGGAGTCGTCCGACGTACCCCTCAGGTGGCGTGCGCTCCACAGCGTGGGACCCGCGCTCGTCGCGCTCTTCGCCAACTCCCCCGTCGTTCACGGCAGGCGCACGGGCTGGGCCTCGAACCGCCTGCGCGCGACGCTCGGCACCTGCCCGCCCTTCACGCACCCACCCGCCAGCGACCGGAGCCCGGTGGCCTCGTGGGTCGACCGCGTGATGAGCGCACCGGTGATGTGTGTACGACGGGAGCGCGGACCGTGGTCTCCGCGCCGCCCGATGTCGTTCGCGGCGTGGGTCTCGGGGGCCGGGGAGGCCCCGCCCACCTATGACGACCTCGACTACCACCTCAGCACGCTCTTCCCGCCGGTCCGGCCGCGCGGCTATGTCGAGGTCAGGTACCTCGACACCCAGCCGACCGGCATGTGGCACCACCCGCTCGTGCTGCTCACCGCGCTCCTGTCGTCGACCCGGGTCTCCGAGCGTGCCTGCGAGCTGACCGAGCACTGCGCGACCGGATGGCTCAGGGCGGCGCGCCGCGGCCTCGCCGACGACACCTTCCGCCGGACCGCACGCGCCCTGGTCGACCTGGCGGCCGACCACCTCGACCCCGCCCTTCCCCGTGACCTCGCGGCAGAGGTCGTGGAGACCCTTCAGCGCCGCACCGCTACCGACCCGGCAAGGAGACAACTCGCATGAGCACCTCCGAGCAGGAACACCCCCTCACCCGCCTCGGTGTCGAGCAGCTGCGCGCGCTCGCCGCCGAGCACCTGCTGCGGGCCCGCTCCCGCAGCAGCGCACTCACCGACGCGGTCGACGACGACGACCTGGTCCGCCAGCACTCCCCCTTGATGTCGCCGCTGGTGTGGGACCTGGCGCATGTCGGCAACCAGGAGGAGCTCTGGCTGGTCCGCGACGTCGGCCGGCGCGACCCCGTCCGAAGCGACATCGACGAGCTCTACGACGCCTTCAAGCACGGGCGCGCCTCCCGCCCCTCGCTGCCGCTGCTGGGCCCTGCCGAGGCGCGTGCTTACGTGCGCGAGGTCCGCGACAAGGTGCTCGACGTCCTGGACACGACGACCCTCGAGGGCAGGGCGCTGGTGCAGGACGCCTTCGCGTTCGGCATGGTCGTGCAGCACGAGCAGCAGCACGACGAGACCATGCTCGCCACCCATCAGCTGCGGGCGGGTGCGCCGGTGCTGCACGCGGAGGAGCCGCCGCCCGCCCCCGCTCCCCTGCCCGCCGAGGAGGTGCTGGTCCCTGCCGGGGAGTTCACGATGGGCACCTCCACCGAGCCATGGGCCCTCGACAACGAGCGGCCCGCCCATCCGGCGTACACCGAAGCGTTCTTCATCGACACCGCGCCGGTGACCTACGGCGAGTACCTCCGCTTCGTCGAGGCCGGGGGGTACGCCGAGGAGAAGTGGTGGTCGCCGGCGGGATGGCGGCACGTGAGGGAAGCGGGGCTCGAGGCGCCCCAGTTCCTCACCCGCGACGGGGACCGCTGGATGCGCCGTCGGTTCGGGCGGGTCGAGCCGGTGCGCGACGACGAGCCCGTCACCCACGTGTGCTTCCACGAGGCCGAGGCCTACGCGTCGTGGGCGGGCAAGAGGCTGCCCACCGAGACGGAGTGGGAGAAGGCGGCGCGGTGGGACCCCACGACGGGACGTTCCCGGCGCTACCCGTGGGGCGACGAGGACCCCGGGCCCGAGCACGCCAACCTCGGCCAGCGACACCTGCGCGCGGCCACGGTCGGCGCCTACCCGGCCGGCGCCTCGCCCCTCGGCGTACAGCAGCTGATCGGTGACGTCTGGGAGTGGACCTCCAGTGACTTCACCCCCTACCCGGGCTTCACCGTGTTCCCCTACCCGGAGTACTCCGCGGTCTTCTTCGGTTCCGACTACAAGGTGCTCCGCGGGGGCTCGTTCGGCACCGACGCGGTGGCCTGTCGCGGCACGTTCCGCAACTGGGACTTCCCCGTCCGCAGGCAGATCTTCTCCGGCTTCCGGTGCGCCCGCGACGCGACGCCAGAGGAGCTGGGCTGAGCATGTGCCGTCACCTCGCCTACCTCGGACCGCCGGTCGCCGTCGCGGACCTCCTGCTCGCGCCCCGCCACTCGCTCCTCCAGCAGACCTGGGCTCCCGCGGATATGCGCGGCAGCGGCACGGTCAACGCGGACGGCTTCGGTTTCGGCTGGTACGACGGCCCCGGGGACGCGCTCCGCTACCGGCGGGTGGTCCCGATGTGGGCCGACGGCTCCCTGCCCGACCTCGCCCGCACCATCCGTACGACGACCGTGCTCGCCGCCGCACGCAACGGCACGACCGGCATGCCGGTGACCGAGACGGCGTGCGCGCCGTTCCGCCACGGTCGGTGGCTCTTCAGCCACAACGGGGTCGTCCTGGGTTGGCCCGCCACGGTCGAACCGCTCGCGGCCTCGCTCCCGGCGACGGACCTGATGCGGCTCGAGGCCCCCACCGACAGCGCCCTCCTCTGGGCGTTGGTGCTGCGCAGGCTGCTCGACGGGGAGGATGTCGAGTCGGTCGTCGAGCAGGTCACCACCCAGGTCGCCCGCGCCGCACCGGGGTCGCGGCTCAACCTGCTCCTCACCGACGGAGAGACGGTCGCGGCGTCCACCTGGGGCCACAGCCTCTCGGTCCTCGAAGGGTCCGACCACGTCGTCGTCAGCTCCGAGCCGTTCGGTGAGAGCACGGACTGGGAGCCGGTGGCCGACCAGCACCTCGTCGTGCTCACCGCCACCGGGACCAAGACCCGGCCGATGGACGGACCACCGCCGGTCCGCGCCGACCGAGGCCACTTCTCGAAAGGGCAGCCGTTCACATGACCGAACAGACCGTCGAGGTACGCCTCGGCCCCGACCACGCCTCCCGCGCACTTCGCCACGACGTGGTCACCGGGCTGGGCGCGGACCCGAAGTGGCTGCCGCCGAAGTGGTTCTACGACGCCCGTGGAAGCGCGCTGTTCGAGCAGATCACCCGGTTGCCGGAGTACTACCCCACCCGCGCGGAGCGAGAGATCCTTCACACCCGCGCGGACGAGCTGGCCGCACGCACCGACGCTCGCAGCCTCGTCGAGCTCGGATCCGGATCCTCGGAGAAGACCCGTCTGCTGCTCGACAGCCTCCGCACCCACGGCACCCTCGCCGAGTTCGTGCCGCTCGACGTCTCCGAGTCGGCACTCCGGGAGGCTGTGGACGCGATCGTCGGGGACTACCCGGGGCTCGCCGTCCAAGGCGTGGTCGGCGACTTCACCGAGCCGCTGCACGATCTTCCCGGCGGGTCGCCCCGGCTGGTGGCCTTCCTGGGCGGGACGATCGGCAACCTGTTGCCCGACGAGCGCCACGAGTTCCTGACCAGCGTCCGGGGCGTGCTGCAGGAAGGCGAGTGGCTCCTGCTCGGCACTGACCTGGTCAAGGACCCGGCCATGCTCGTGCGCGCCTACGACGACTCGGCAGGGGTCACCGCCGAGTTCAACCTGAACGTCCTCCGTGTGCTCAACCGGGAGCTCGGTGCGGACTTCCCCGTCGAGGCCTTCTCCCACGTCGCGCGGTGGGACGGCGAGCACGAGTGGATCGAGATGCGACTGCGTGCCGAGCGCGAGATGACCGTCGAGATCCCCGGAGTCGACCTCGTCGTGCACCTCGGCCGGGGCGAGGAGATCCGCACCGAGGTCTCGGCGAAGTTCCGACACGAGGGCGTCGAGCACGAGCTCAAGGCGGCGGGCTTCGACCTCGACCGTTGGTGGACCGACGACGAGGGCCGGTTCGCTCTCTCACTGGCTCGCGGCGTCTGAGCCGGACAGGTCGCCCTCTCACTGGCTCGCGGCGTCGGCGCGGTCCGAGCACGGAGGGCACTACACGGAGAGGCGCTGCTTCCTCTCTGCGGGCGCGCAGGAGACCAAAGGGCCACAAAAGGGGACCAGGGTCCCTGGCCACGCCGGTGAACGGGGCGCGAGATTGGCTTCATGAACGACTTCGCCGCCAACATCGTGTTCCTGCTCGCCGTCGTGGCAACAACCGCGCTCATCATCGGTCTCGCGGGACTGCTGATGGACCGTCTGCACCCGAGTCCCCAGCCGTTCCTGCTTCGTCACAGGCGCGGCTTCGACCGCGACGAGACGACAGCGCGCTACCTGGTCGACGTGGGCGACTCCGCGTAGTCACCCCTCTTAGGCGGAGACTCCCAGCCGCAGGAGGCCCACCCCTTAGGGCCGTTCCTCCGCCGGAGCGGCGACGCGGCACGATGAATCTCTGGGCCGTCGAGTTCCACACGCGCTGAGTCGGGTCAGGACTCGCGGGCTGACTCCAGGCTCTCCCGCTCAGCGGCGGTGAGCGGCCGCGCGGTCTGGGTCTTCAGGTCGAACGTGACCAGCACCGCCTCCGCCCGCGACAACACGGTGTCGCCGTCCTTGATCTCGGCGCTGAGACCGAAGGAGGAGTTGCCCACCCGGTCGATCCAGGACTCGATGACGTACGGCTCGCTGCGAAAGAGAATGGGCCGCTTGTAGTCGACGTTCACCCGGGCGACGACGACGGCGAACCGTCCCTCCTCCTCTGCCCGACCCATCGACGTGAGGAAGGCGAGTCTGGCCTCCTGGTAGTACTCGAAGTACTTCACGTTGTTGACGTGACCGTAGACGTCGACGTCGGAGAAGCGCACCCGGCACTGGTACACGTGACGGCTCACGAGGCATCTCCGGACGCGGGCGCGGGCTCGAGGAAGCGCTCGAGGACGTCCCGCTCCTCCGGACGCAGCCGACGGGGTCGCTCCTGTGCGAAGACGAACGGGGTGAGCACTGAGATG
>DASSMS010000106.1:0-20813 GCA_035688575.1 Nocardioidaceae bacterium | reverse complement strand
CTTCTCGACCGCCTTCTTCGCCAGCAGCGCGGCGCCGATCATCACCGACGGGTTCGAGGTGTTCGTGCACGAGGTGATCGCCGCGATGGTGACGGCGCCGTGGTCGATCTCGAACTTCGTCCCGTCGGACAGCTCGACCTGTGCGGGGTTCGACGGCCGGCCACCGTCGCTCGGGGCGGCGGAGACGTAGTTGTGCGGGGCCGCGGCACCATTGCCGCCCTCGTGCGAGGGCGAGTCGGAGGCCGGGAAGGACTCGGCGACCGCCTCGTCGTACCCCTGCTCCTCCTCGGAGACGTAGTCAGAGAGGGCACCGCGGAAGGCAGGCTTGGCCTCGCTCAGCGACACGCGGTCCTGCGGGCGCTTCGGGCCGGCGAGCGAGGGTACGACGGTGGCCAGGTCGAGCTCGAGCTTCTCGGAGTAGCGGGGCTCGGCGTCCGGGTCGTGCCAGAGGCCCTGCTCCTTGGCGTAGGCCTCGACGAGCGCGAGCTGCTCCTCGGAGCGGCCGGTGAGCTTGAGGTAGTTGACGGTCTCCTCGTCGAGCGGGAAGACCGCGATCGTGGAGCCGAACTCCGGCGACATGTTGCCGATCGTGGCCCGGTTGGCCAACGGCAGTGCGGAGACACCTGAGCCGTAGAACTCGACGAACTTGCCCACCACACCGTGCTTGCGCAGCATCTCGGTGATCGTGAGCACGAGGTCGGTGGCGGTGGCACCCTCGGGGAGCTCGCCCGAGAGCTTGAAGCCGACCACACGCGGGATGAGCATCGAGACGGGCTGGCCGAGCATCGCCGCCTCGGCCTCGATGCCGCCGACGCCCCAGCCGACGACGCCGATGCCGTTGACCATGGTGGTGTGGGAGTCGGTGCCGACGCAGGTGTCGGGGAAGGCGACCGTGTTGCCGGACTCGTCCTCGCGGGCGAACACCACTCGGGCGAGGTGCTCGATGTTGACCTGGTGCACGATGCCGGTGCCCGGCGGGACGACCTTGAAGTCGTTGAAGGCGCCCTGGCCCCAGCGCAGGAACTGGTAGCGCTCCTTGTTGCGCTCGTACTCGATCTCGACGTTGCGCTCGAACGCCTCGGGCGAACCGAAGACGTCGGCGATCACGGAGTGGTCGATGACCATCTCGGCAGGCGCGAGCGGGTTGATCTTCGAAGGGTCGCCACCGAGGTCGGCCATCGCCTCGCGCATCGTGGCGAGGTCCACCACGCAGGGGACACCGGTGAAGTCCTGCATGATCACGCGGGCAGGCGTGAACTGGATCTCCTTGCTCGGCTCGGCGCCGGCGTCCCAGCCGGCGAGCGCGCGGATGTCCTCGGCGGTGATGTTCGCGCCGTCCTCGGTCCGCAGCAGGTTCTCGAGCAGGATCTTGAGGCTGTACGGCAGTGAGTCGACGTCGAGCCCCTCGCTCGCCACCGAAGCGAGCCGGTAGATCTCGTAGGACTTCCCGTTCACGTCCAAGGTGCCCTTGGCACCAAAGCTGTCCACACTCTTGGGGCTCGGCATGCCCGTCTCCTCACCTCTGGCTTGTCAGTCCGGTACCCATCTTGCCCACACCGTCAACGGCTCGATTTCGACGGGTACGGAACTCTCTTGACATCAAGATACATGACATCAAGCAACAAGCGCCACCGCGCCGTCCCGAATCGCGGGCACGCGGTGCGGGTTCATGCCCCTTCACGGCTCAGGCGTGGGGGTCGGGCTTGCCCGCCCCCGCCGGGACAAGAAGGGCGACACACTCGACGTGGTGGGTCATCGGGAAGATGTCGAAGGCTCGCAGGGACGTGAGCCGGTAACCGTTCTCGGCGAAGATCGCGACGTCGCGGGCAAGGGCCCCCGGGTCGCAGGCGACGTAGGCCACCGCGCGCGGGTCGAGCGACACCACGGCCTCGACGACCTCTCGCTTCGCGCCGACCCGGGGCGGGTCCAGCACGACCACGTCGCACCGCTGTCCGACCACGCCCTCGCGCAGGGCCTGCTCCACCCGCCCGGTGGCTACCTCCACCTGCGGAAGGCCGGCGAGGTTGCGCGCGGCGTCCTCCACGGCCGTCACGTCCGACTCGACCGCGACCACCCGTCCGCTGCGGCCGACCCGCTCCGCCAGCGAGGCGGAGAAGAGCCCGACCCCGGAGTAGAGGTCCGCCGCGGCCTCCCCTGGCCTCGGCTCCACTGCGGAGACCACGGCCTCCAGCAGCGCTTCGGCGGCGCCAGGGTGCACCTGCCAGAAGCCCGAGCCGGTGACCTCGAAGACCCGGCCGGCGGCCCGCTCGTGGAGGACTTCCTGGCCTTCGACGTACATCTCTCGCGGGGTCGTCTCGATCAGCAACCCCTCCCCCGTGCTCGACCGGATCGCCTCCACCGTCTGGGCATCGGCCCACCTGCGGTCCGTCACGCCCGGCAGCTCGGAATGGCTGATCGGGCAGTGGTCGACCCGGACCACCTCATGGGAGCGGTACTTGCGGAGCCCGGCGTACCCCTGCCTGTCGACGGCGAACTGCACGCGTGTGCGCCACCCGAGCCCCTCCTCGTCGCCGGGGACCGCCTCCACCGAGACGTCGACGTCGATCTTGGCCAGGCGCTGGAGCTGCTCGCGTACCACGGCCGCCTTCAGCTCGCGCTGGGTGGGAAGAGCCACGTGCTGGAAGTCGCACCCGCCGCACCTGCCCGGTCCCGAGAACGGGCAGGGCGGTTCGACCCGCTCCGAGGACGCGGAAAGGATCTCCACCGCGTCGGCGCGGAGGAACTTGGACCCCTCGTCGCCCTCGGTGACCTGCGCGACCACCCGCTCCCCGGGCAGGGAGTGGCGCACGAAGACCACACGTCCCTCGTGACGCGCGACGCAGTGGCCGCCATGTGCGACCGGTCCCACGTCGACGGTGTAGCGCTCCCCCACCAGCGAGCGGCCGCGTTGCGCCTTCTCCCGGGTGCGCCGCGTCACCAGCGGGTCCGGCCCCGCCGGACGTCGCCGGCCTTCACCTGGTGCTGCAGCCGCTCCTCGCGCTCCTTGACGAGCTCGGACGAGCGGAGCTGGTAGGGCACTGAGATCACCATCACTCCCGCCGTGAAGAGCAACCGGGTCTTCAGCCGCAGCGCGGTCTGGTTGTGCAGGACCTGCTCCCACCAGCGGCCCACGACGTACTGCGGGATGTACACCGCCACCACGCCTCGTGGGTTGGCATCGCGGATGCTGCGCGTGTAGTCGACGATCGGCTTGATGATCTCGCGGTAGGGCGAGTACAGCACCTTGAGCGGTACGTCGATGTGGCGGTCGTCCCACTCCTCGAGCAGACGGGCCGTGGCCACCGCGTCGGTGTCGACGAAGACCGCCTCGAGGACGTTCGGCCGGGCCGCCTTGGCGTAGGCGAGGGCGCGCATCGTCGGCTTGTGCAGCTTCGACACGGCGACGATCGCGTGCACGCGCGTGGGCAGGACGTGGTCGGTCTCCTCCACGAGCAGCTCGGTCGCCACGTTGTCGTAGTGGCGACGGATCGCCTTCATGATCATGAAGAAGGTGCCCATCGCGAGGATGGCGATCCAGGCGCCCGCGAGGAACTTCGTGATGAGCACGATCACGAGGACGATCGCGGTCATCCCGAGGCCGAAGGTGTTGATCGCGCGCGAGCGCATCATCCGCCGACGCGTCCCGGGGTCGGTCTCGGTCTTCAGGTGGCGTGTCCAGTGCCTGATCATCCCCAGCTGGCTGAGGTTGAAGGAGACGAACACCCCGACGATGTAGAGCTGGATCAGCTTGGTCACCTCGGCGTCGAAGGCCACGACCAGCGCGACCGCGAACAACGCGAGGATGAGGATCCCGTTGCTGTAGGCGAGGCGGTCGCCGCGTGAGCTCAGCTGACGCGGGAGGAAACCGTCCTTGGCCAGGATCGAGCCGAGCACAGGGAAGCCGTTGAACGCGGTGTTGGCCGCGAGCACGAGGATGATCCCGGTCATCGCGATCACGAAGTAGAACCCGAGTGAGAAGTTGTCAAAGATGCCGCGGGCGAGCTGGGCGATGACGGTGTGCTGGTCGTAGCCCGCGGGCACCGGAGTCCCGTCGGGTCGTACCAGGCGGTCGAGCTCGTGCGGGTCGACGTACTTGAGGTTCATCGCGTTGGCCAACGTGATGACGCTCATCATCATCGTGATCGCGATCACGCCGAGCAGGAGCAACGTGGTTGCCGCATTGCGGCTCTTGGGCTTGCGGAAGGCCGGCACACCGTTGGAGATCGCCTCGACACCGGTCAGAGCGGCACTACCCGAGGAGAACGCCCGGGCCAGCAGTAGCACCAGCGCCACCGTGGTGATCGTGCCTTCGTAGCCCTCGGCCTCGATGATCCTCAGGTCCGCGCTCTCCGCTTGGGGCAGGTCTCCCGCCAGTAGCCGGAGGAACCCCCAAAGGGCCATGCCGAGGATCGCGAGCATGAAGCCGTACGTCGGGATCGCGAACAAGGTCCCGGACTCGCGCACCCCGCGGAGGTTGAGTGCCGCCAGGGCGAGGATCAGCGCACTCGCCGTGAGTACCTCTTGGCCCGAGATGAACGGCAAGGCTGCCGCGGCGTTCTGGACGCCTGACGAGATCGACACCGCCACGGTCAGCACGTAATCGACGAGCAGCGCGCTCGCCACCGTGACCCCGGCGTTCTGCCCGAGGTTGACGCTCGCCACCTCGTAGTCGCCCCCGCCGCTCGGGTAGGCGTGCACGTTCTGCCGGTACGACGCCACCACGGTCAGCATGACCACGGCGACAAGCAGCCCGATCTTCCACGAGTAGGTGAAGTAGGCAGCTCCGGCGACCGAGAGCATGATGAAGATCTCGTCTGGGGCGTAGGCCACCGAGGAGAGAGCGTCGCTGGCGAACACCGGGAGCGCGATGCGCTTGGGAAGGAGCGTCTCCCCCAGCTGTGTGCTGCGCAGCTTGCGGCCCAGGAGAATCCGCTTGGATACGTCGGTTACACCCACGCATGGAAGGCTAGACCACGACGCGCAGCCACCGCGCGCGCCGCCGACTTCGGGCGGTGTAGCGTCTTACCCGTGCATGTCGTGATCATGGGCTGCGGCCGAGTCGGCTCCACCCTTGCCCGGAGTCTCGAGGACCGTGGCCACACCGTCGCGGTCATCGACAGCAACCCCGACGCCTTCCGCCGCCTCGGACCTTCGTTCAACGGCACGAAGGTCACCGGGATCGGTTTCGACCAGGACGTCCTCGACCGTGCCGGCATCGAGAAGGCCGACGCGTTCGCCGCGGTGTCGAGCGGCGACAACTCCAACATCATCGCCGCGCGCGTGGCACGGGAGACGTTCGGCATCCAGCAGGTCGTCGCGCGGATCTACGACCCCGGCCGCGCGGAGGTCTACCAGCGACTGGGCATCACGACGGTGGCCACGGTGAAGTGGACCGCCGACCAGGTGCTCCGCCGGATCCTGCCCGCGGGTGCCGAGCCGGACTTCCGGGACCCCTCGGGGACCATCCGGCTCGACCAGGTCCGCGCCACCGAGGCATGGATCGGCCGGCGCACGGTGGACTTCCAGCTGCAGTCCGGGAGCCGGATCGCCTGGATCGACCGGCTGGGCGAGGGAATGCTTCCCACACGCGAGAGCGTCATCCAGGAGGGGGACGTGCTGCACCTGGTGATGCGCGAGGAGAACGCCGACCGCGTCTACACCGTGTTCGAGAACGGGCCGGAGGCCGAGTGATGCGCGTAGCGATTGCCGGAGCTGGAGCGGTCGGTCGGTCGATCGCCCGCGAGCTGATCCACAACGGCCACAAGGTCCTGCTCATCGACAAGAACCCCGAATCCATCAAGCCCGACCGCGTGCCGAAGGCCGAGTGGCTGCTGGCGGACTCCTGCGAGCTCTCCTCCCTCGAGGAGGCCCGGCTCGAGCACTGCGACGTGGTGATCGCCGCTACCGGTGACGACAAGGCGAACCTCGTCACGTCGCTGCTCGCCAAGACCGAGTTCGGCGTTCCCCGGACGGTCGGACGTGTGAACCACCCCAACAACGAGTGGCTGTTCACCGAGGCCTGGGGCGTGGACGTCAACGTCTCCACCCCGCGCATCATGTCCGCCCTGGTCGAGGAGGCGGTGACCGTCGGCGACCTGGTTCGGCTGTTCACCTTCCGCAAGGGCAACGCGAACCTGGTCGAGATGACCCTGCCCGAGGACTCGCCGTACGTCGGCAAACCGTCTGGCCTGATTCCCTGGCCTGAGAACTGCGCCCTGGTGACCATCCTGCGCGACGGCCAGGTCTACACCCCGTCCGCGGAGCAGCCGATCGAGTCCGGCGACGAGCTGCTGTTCGTGGCCGCGGCCGACTCCGAGGCCGAGCTGCAGTCGCTCCTGGCGCCGGTGGAGCACGGCAGCTAGGCCTGCTCCTCCTGGGCCCGCGCCACCGGAGTGCGGTCGCGCGCGAGCAGCCACACCATCCCCGCGAGAGCCGCGAGCTGGAGCGGCCAGCCCATGAGGATCTTGGAGAAGCCCAGGGCGGCCACCGCGGCCTGGGGCTCCATCTCCCCTGTCGTGCCCGCGAGGTACAGCGGCAGCTGGACCGCCACGCGCACCACGCAGGGCAGGACCAGCAGCCAGCTGAGATGGCTGGACAGGCGCACGACCTGTGGGTCCCGGTGCCAGGCCGTGGGGTCGCCCGCGACGCTGCCGACCATGAACCCGACGACCGGCCATCGGACCAGGATCGACAGCGAGATGACGACCGCGTAGCCCGCGTTGTAGAGGATGCCGGGCAGGAAGTAGGCCAGGGCCTGGTCGTTTTCGTCGCCGCCGCCCTGGGCGCTGCGCCAGGCGAAGAAGGCGCCGATCCCGATGCCGAACAGGCTGTTCAGGACGTACTGCACGCTCGAGCGCTGGACCAGGCGGACGACCATCAGCAGGAGCGCGGCCGCGACGCTCACCATCAGCGACACCTCGAGCTCCTTGGTGCCGATGAAGGTCAGGGTGAAGAGGATCGTGGGTACGGCGGTCTCGAGCATGCCGCGGCGCCCACCGAGCGCGTGGGCGAGCTGACCACGGACCACCGCCTCGACGGTCTCCTCGGAGGCGGGGGGTGTCACCAGGTCAGCCCCTCAGCTCGTAGCGAGGGTTGTACATGACCCGGGTGGTGTCCTGGAGCCCGATGCGGCCCTCGACCCGCACGTTGCGGCCGGGCTCGATGCCGGCGATGCGACGTCGGCCGAGCCAGATCACGGTGATGACGCCCGAGCCGTCGTACAGCTCGGCCTCGAGCGCCGGCACGCCGCCGCGGGGACGCAGGGTCACCGTGCGCAGGCTGCCCTGGAGCTGGACGTACTCACGGTCGACCGCGTCCGCGATCGCGCAGCAGCCGGCCCTCTCGGTGTCACTGCGCAGCTCCTTGGCCTCGAGGTCCGCGCTGCTCGCCCAACGGGAGAGGGAGCGCCGGAACCGGCCCTTGACGTCCGACATGCTCTCAGCGTAAGCCAGCATCTCAACCCTGGCTCGGGGCGGGACGAGCGTTGCCCGGCATCACGAGGGGCAAGGGGTCCCCCGGGGCCATCGGCGCGCTGCCCCGGACGACCACCACGTCACGCAGGGCGCTCTCCAGGTCGCCGTCCTCCTGGGGCGAGACGGCCGGCCGCCCGAGGAAGGTCGCACGCAGGAGCCAGCGGGGACCGGAGATGCCGAGCACGCGGGACGGCTGGGTGGCGGCCTGGCCGTCGGGGGTCTTGGCGGGCATCGACACCTGGAGCTCCGGCCCGAACGGCCCCTCGGCCTCCGTGGCCGTGCCACCGCGACGGGCGGTCTCGGCCGCGATCTGCTTGCGGATGTCGGACCAGATGTCGGCGTTCCGGGGTGCTGCGAACGGACGCAGCTCGACCGCCCCCTCGGAGCCCACGAGCAGGACCGCCGCGACCTGCTGGCTCGCCTCGTCGACCTGGAGCCGGAGCTCGAGACCCGGCCTGCCCTTCACCAGCAGCCCGCCGAGGTCGACGCGCGTGGAGTCCTGATCCTCGAGGTCGACCTCAGCGGAGTCCCATGGGCCTTCCGCACGCACACCGGCGCCCGTCCCCGCCTCGGACGCAGCTGCAGACGACGAGGCGGTCCGGTCCTGGTCGCTCGCCTGCGTCGGCTCGACCTGCTCGGACTTGTTGCGTCGGAACTTCACTGCTTCTCCTCGAGCGCCAGGGACGCGTTGCTGTCGAAACCTCCGGTAGAACCGTATCCCCCGTCCCCACGGGCGGAGCCCGGCAGCCGCTCCACCTCGACGAACCGCGCACGCTCGACGCGCTGCACGACCAGCTGGGCGATCCGGTCGCCCCGGCGCAGCGTCACCGGCTCGGCAGGGTCGAGGTTGATGAGCATCACCTTGACCTCGCCACGGTAGCCCGCGTCGACAGTCCCCGGGGCGTTCACGATCGAGATCCCGCAGCGCGCGGCCAGCCCGGAGCGGGGGTGCACGAGGGCCACGAACCCGTCGGGCAGGGCGATGCCGATCCCGGTCGGGACCATTGCCCGCTCACCGGGAGCGAGGTGGACGTCCACGGTGGTCGTGAGATCCGCGCCCGCGTCGCCCGGATGGGCGTACGACGGCAGCGGGACCTCGGCGTCGAGCCGGCGGATCAAGATCTCGACGCTGTCCTGGTTGCCCTGCATGGTGGCCGACCCTATCTGCACGGCACCGACAGCCCGGTGGCAGGCTTGTCCCCGACGACCCCTCCCCGAGCCAGTGAACGAGTGAGCGAGTGACCGGCGTGAGTTCTGAGACGAACGTGCTGTACGACGAGCGCCTGCACGTGCCGCTTCGCTGGTGGGTGCAGGCGATCATGTTCCTCGCCACGGTCTGGCTGGCCTTCGCCGTGGCGCTACCGCTGACCGTGGCCTGGGCGGCGACGGCTGTGATCACCGCGGGCGCAGTCGCGCTGCTCCTGGGCTACGGGTCGGCGCGGGTGCGTGTCGAGGGAGGCGTCCTGCACGCCGGTCGGGCGCGCATCCCGGTCTCGATGCTCGCCGACCCGACTCCGTTGGACCGGGAGGCGACCCGTCTGCTCGCCGGGCGCGACGCTGACGCTCGTGCCTTCCTGCTGCTCAGGCCGTACCTCAAGCGCTCGGTGCGGATCGAGGTCACCGACCCGCTGGACCCGGCGCCCTACTGGCTGGTGTCGACGAGGCGGCCCGAGGAGCTCGCCGGAGCGCTCGTGGCCGCGGGGGTGCAGTAGGGCTGGGGAGCCCCGTCGCAGCACGGCTCGTAGTAGAGACACTTCGGACACCTGTTGTGCGCCTGCTCGGCGTACATCTGGGTACCGCAGCCGGGACACGCAAGATCGATCGCCATGCGCCCATGCTGCGCCGTCGACCGCCCGGGTTCACGTAGCGACACGTCCGGAACCGGGGTGGCAGACTGTCCGGGACAGGGCATGACGATCCCTACACAGGAGGAACCCCTATGGCCTCGGGCTCGAAGGTCTGGAGCGCGTACGCACTCGCCGCGACCGTCGTCGCAGGCATCGCGGCGCGCAAGGCGCTGACCACGTCGTGGAAGGTCGCGACGGGCAAGGAGCCGCCGCAGAACCCCGCCGACCCTGACGTCTCGATCGGTGAGGCGGTGGCCTGGGCGACCGTCAGCGGCATCGCGGTGGGCGTTGCCCGGATGCTCGCCTCGCGGAAGGCCGCGAACTACTACCGCAAGTCGACCGGTCACCTGCCCCCGAACCTCCAAGAGGCCTCCTGACAGGCTTCACGTCCACAGTGCGCGAGAAGGCCGGCTCTCCCTCACCGGGGGGCCGGCCTTCACCGTCTCGTCAGGGCGACGCGCTCAGGCGCAGTCCTTGCAGATCATCTTCTTCTCGTCCGCAAGCTGGCTGCGGTGGTGCACGAGGAAGCAGCTCATGCAGGTGAACTCGTCCTCTTGGCGGGGCTTCACCTCGACGGCGAGCTCCTCGTGGGAGAGGTCGGCGCCGGGAAGCTCGAACGACTCCGCGGCCTCAGCCTCGTCCTCGTCCACCTTGCCGGAGTTCTTGTCATGGCGACGAGCCTTGAGCTCCTCGAGGCTCTCTTCGCCCTGTTCTTCGTCTGTTTTGCGCGGTGCGTCGTAATCTGTGGCCATCTGCGTCTCCTGCCCCCTGGGTGTCCGGGGTGTTTTCGTGCTCGAGGTCTGCGGCGATCAGGTCGAGCGGATTGTGCACCAAACCGTTCGACCCATGCACGCCAATTCCACATCGTGTCGTGAGTGTCACATGCAGCCCTTGATGCGTGCAGCGAAACAACTCTCGGCGGGTTGGGTCTATTCCCGTTCTCCGGCCAGGAACCCGCACTTTTCGACAAGAGCCGAGAAGTTGTCGAAACCTGCGGCCGGTCCGGCCACCACGCAGTCGGTTCCGCCCGCCCCCGGCCAGGTCTCGACCCGGGCTCCGGCCTCGGAAGCGATCAGGCCGCCGGCTGCCCTGTCCCAAGGGTTGAGACCCTCCTCGACGAACCCGTCGATCCGCCCGGCGGCGAGCGCGCACAGGTCGAGAGCGGCCGACCCGAGGCGCCGGATGTCACGGACCGTGTTCAGCATCCGCGCCACGGCAGTCGCCTGGAGCGCGCGCACCTCGGCGACGTAGTTGAACCCGGTGGCGATCAGGCACTGCTCGAGGGGTATGACGTCCCGCACGCGCAGCGGCCTGCCGTCGAGGGTGGCCCCACCGCCAAGGCTCGCGGCGAAGACCTCTCCGGAGGCGACGTTCACCACGACACCGGCGACGACCTCCTCGCCGCGACTGGCTGCGATCGATACGGCGTACTGCGGGATCCCGTAGAGGAAGTTCACCGTCCCGTCGATGGGATCGACCACCCAGGTCACACCGGTGGTGGACTCGGCCGACGCGCCCTCCTCGCCGAGGAAGCCGTCGTCGGGCCGGGCCCGGGCGATCCGGGAGTAGATGAGCCGCTCCGCGGCGCGGTCGACCTCGGTCACGATGTCCACGGGGCTCGACTTGGTGTCCGCGACCTCCACGCCCTCGCGGCGCTGCTGCCGCACGAGGTCGGCCGCCTCGTCGGCGACCGAACGTGCGAGGTCGAGGAGCTCCTCGTCGGTCACGGAGCCGGCGCCCGAGCCGTCCGCGCCGCCCGTCGGGTCCGCCACCGGTCAGTCCTCGCCGCAGAGCGCCGGCCGCGGCCCTCTCGCGTTGGCGCAGCAGCCGCGTGGGCACACGTCCCACGAGGCCTCGAGGCTTCCGACGGTCGCTCGGGCGACGTCCTCACCGCGCTCCGCGGCCGCGCGCTCGAGCAACAGATCGCGTGCCATGGCCACGAAGCGGGGGTCGACACCGGCGGTCGCGGCTCGAACGAACGCGAGCCCGAGCTTCTCGGCCGTCGCCCGCGCCTCGGTGTCGAGGTCGTAGACGACCTCCATGTGGTCTGAGACGAAGCCGATCGGGACGACGACGACTCCGCGCACTCCCCTCCCGGCGAGGTCCTCGAGGTGGTCGTTCACGTCCGGCTCCAGCCAAGGGATGTGCGGAGCGCCGGAGCGTGAGCAGTACACCAGCTCGCCCGGGTAGCGGTGGCCGGTCTCCTGGCGCACCCGCTCGCTGATCGCGTCGGCGACGCTGAGGTGCTGGGCGACGTAGGCGCCCCCGTCGGGGCCGCTGGCGTCGTTCATCGACAGCGGGATCGAGTGGGTCACGAAGACGATGTGCGCCTCGTGCCGGACCGTGTCGTCGTGCTCGGCCAGCGCCGCCAGCGTGGCGTCGACCATCGGCTCCACGAAGCCGGGGTGGTTGAAGTAGTGGCGCAGCCGGTCGAGCCTGGGTGCGCCCTCGCCCACCTCCGCCGCGGCGTCGGCGAGGTTCTCGCGGTACTGCCGACACCCGGAGTACGACGAGTACGCACTCGTGACGAGGCAGGCCGCTCGACGTACGCCGTCCTCGGCCATCTGGCGCAGGGTGTCGCTCAGGTAGGGGTCCCAGTTGCGGTTCCCCCAGTAGACCGGGACGTCGACTCCCGCGGAGCTGAGGTCCTCCCTCATCGCGGCCAGGAACTCGCGGTTCTGGTCGTTGATCGGGCTGCGCCCCCCGAAGAGGAAGTAGTGCTCGCCCACCTCTTCGAGCCGTTCCCGCGGGATCCCCCTACCACGGGTCACGTTCTCCAAGAAGGGGACGACGTCCTCGGGCCGCTCCGGACCGCCGAAGGAGACGAGCAGGAGAGCGTCGTACGGCGCCACGTCAAGGTACATGTCGTCATCTTAGGATTGCGCTCCAATGCTGACTCCCTATCGCCGGGTGCTCGCCTTGCCGGGTGCACGCGCCTTCTCGCTCACCGGCCTCGTCGCCAGGCTGCCGATCTCGATGGTGAGCCTCGGCATCGTCATCCTGGTCTCGTCGAGCACCGGCTCCTACGCGCTCGCCGGAGGCGTGGCAGCGGCCTACCTCGTCGGCAACGCAGTCTTCGCGGTCTTCCAGGGCAGGATGGTCGACCGGCTGGGCCAGAGCCGGGTCCTGCCGTGGACGATCCTGGTCTTCAGCGTCTCGCTCAGCCTGCTCATGTGGTCGGTGGAGGCCGGCTGGGTGTCACCCCTCCCCCAGGTGTTCGCGGCCGTGGGCGGTGCCGCCCAGCCGCAGATCGGGTCCTGCATCCGTGCCCGCTGGTCCCACAACCTGCCGGACAAAGCACAGCTCCAGACGGCGTTCGCGCTCGAGGCCGTCGTCGACGAGGCGGTCTTCGTCGTGGGACCGATCCTGGTGACCGCGCTGGCGACCGTCGTCCACCCTGCGGCGGGTCTGGGGGCGGCGATCGCGTCAGGCCTCGTGGGCACTTTGGCCCTCGCCGCGCAGCGGTCCACCGAGCCCCCGGCACACGGCGGCACCGGGCGCCGGGGAGCGCGGGTCCCCATGGGGTGGGCCGTCCTGGGGCCGCTCGTGGTGAGCGGCGTCGGCATGGGCATGTTCTTCGGTGGCGTCGAGGTGGCGACCGTGGCGTTCGCCGAGGAGCTGGGCGCGAAGGCGGTCTCCGGCCCGTTGCTGGGAGCACTCGCCCTGGGCAGCCTGCTGGCCGGGTTCGCGTCCGGCATGGTGCAGTGGCGCACGTCCAACGCCACGCGCTTCCGCCGAGGCATGTTGGTGCTCGCGGTGTCGGCGGTGCCACTGCCGTTCGTCGGGGGCTTCGCGGTGCTGGGCGTGGTCCTCTTCGTCGCCGGGTTCGCGATCGCGCCGACGCTCATCGCCGTCGTGGCGTGGATCGAGGAGACCGTCCCCGCACGGAGACTCACCGAGGGGATCGCCATCGTGACGACCGGCCTCGGAGTCGGCCTCGCCCCCGGGGCCGCGGCGGTCGGCGAGGTGATCGACCGGCACGGAGCCTCGGTCAGCTACTGGGTCCCGGTGCTCGCCGCCTGGGTGGCCGCGCTGGTGGCCGTGGCCACGCTGCTCGTGCCCCGTGCGCGCACTCAACCCAGGAGCGTGTCCTCGAGGTAGCGCGCCAGCGGCCAGGCCCCCTCGCTCGTGTTGGACACGACGGTGAAGGTGACCCGCGCCGAGGGGTCGTGCACGGTACGGAACGACACGCCCGCGTCGTACCCCTCCAGGATCACGGCCTCCCGCGATCCGTGAAGCCAGAACCCGAGGCCGTAGCGGCGCGACTCCTCGGGCACCTCGCTGCGAGGGCGCAGCATCTGCTGCACCCACTCGTCCGGGACGATGCGACCCTCGAACAGCGCCGACCAGAAGCGGTGGACGTCTGCCACCGTCGCGTAGACCCCGCCGTCCCCGCTCCCCCGCACCGGGAGGTGGAGGACGTTCGTCCGCAGCCCGTCGGGTCCGAGGTACCCCCGTGCGGCCTTCCCCGGGAGCTCGTCGGAGCGCAGGAAAGCCGTGTCCGCCATGCCCGCCGGCTCGCAGACCCAGGTGCGGACCAGTTCGTGGAAAGGAACGCCCGTCACGCGCTCCGCGACCAGGGCGAGGACGACGTAGCCGCTGTTGCAGTAGGCGAACCGCTCGCCGGGAAGGGACTTCGCCGGGTACCCCTCGAGCACCCGCAGGTAGCCCTCGGTGGAGGCCAGCTCCTGCACGGGAACCGGCATCAGGTAGTCGGTGACGTCGAACCCCGCATCCTCGTCGAGGTAGTCCCCGATCCCCGAACGGTGCGCCAGCAGGTGCTCGATCGTCACCCGGTCGTCGATCTCGGGCAGGTCCCTTCCCAGGACCGACCGCGCGGTCGTGTCCAGCGCCAGCAGGCCCTCACGAACGAGGCTGACCAGGGTCAGAGCGGTGAGACCCTTGGTCGCACTCGCCAGAGCGAACTGCGTGTCGACGGTGTTGGCCACCTCGAGCCCTCGTTCGGCGAGCCCGTAGGCCCGCTCCAGCACGACCTCCCCGTCGCGGTCGACTCGGATCGCTCCGGAGAATCCGCGTTCTTCGGCGAGCCGCGACAGCTGGTCCTCGAGCGTCTCCATGCCGCGAAATGTAGGCGCTCGGCCTCTGGCTGCGCGACCGACTATTCCGGCGGGGCCATCGCCCAGCGGATCGTGCGGGTGATCGCACTGCCTGCCGGCCCGACCACGACAGCCTCGAGAGGCGGGAGCCAGGGCAGCGACAGGTGCTCGCGCGCCCACCGTGGCAGCAGGCCCACCGCCGCCGCGGCGATGGCGGCGTACGGCGCACGCGCCAGGGGCGGCAGCGGAGGCGTCAGCAGGATGAACCGGGCCGCCTCTCGAGCGGCGGGGGTGCCCGTGAGCTCGGGCCGGTACGCCTCGATCCGGGCGCGCAGCTCGGCCTCGCTCCGTGGCGGGTCGACCGCCCCGAGCGCCTCGGCGACCCGCGCGGTCTCCGCGACGTAGCGGTCACGTCCCGCGGCGTCGAGCGGTCGCAGCCCGAAACGCTGGTGCGCGCTGAGGAAGCTGTCGATCTCCGCGACGTGCACCCACCGCAGCAGGTGCGGGTCGGAGGCGGCGTAGGGGCGTCCGTCGGGCGCCGTACCCCTCACGCGCTCGTGGACCGCACGGATCCGCCGGACCATGGCCTCCGCGTCGTCGGCGGGACCGAAGGTCGTGACCGCCAGGAAATGGCTGGTGCGCTGGAGCCTGCCCCACGGGTCGCCCTTGTAGCCGGAGTGCGCCACCACACCCGCCATGGCGAGCGGGTGCAGGGACTGGAGCAGCAGGGCGCGGACGCCGCCGACGAACATCGAGGCGTCACCGTGCACCTGCCGGATGGCACTGCCCTCGGGGAACCAACGAGGGCCGGGCGTGCCGTGGATGCGCTGACGTCTCGCGGGCCCCTCCGGTCCGGCCACGCGCGCGAAGAGCCGTTCGCCGAGCCGGCTCCGGACTTCGTGGACCACTGGTGACGCCATGTCTTCGAGTATGCCGGGGTGCCGGTGGAGGCTCCCGTCTCCGCACGCCCGCCGGATGCTCGGCTCTGAGTCAGGTGCTCGGCGAACCGGCGGGCCGGGGCGCGTGCCAACCGCGCCACAGCGCCACCAGGCGCCACGTGGTGCAGAACACCGCGGCGGGGATGGCGTAGGTCCAGGTCGCCAGCGCGGATGCCTCCCCCACCACGGCCAACGACGCCCCGACCAGGGCGGGAGTCGCATACAGCTCGCTGCGGAGCACCACCGGCACGCGCCCGGCGAGGACGTCGCGGATCACGCCGCCCCCGACCGCCGTGAGGGTCCCCATGAGGGCCGCGGGCACCGGACCCAGCCCGTAGTCGAGCGCCTTCAGCGCGCCGACCACGCAGAAGACGCCGAGCCCCGCCGCGTCGAACACGGTGACCAGGCGTTCCATCCGCCCGAGTGCCGGGTGGAACCAGAAGGTCACGAGCCCGGCCGCCACGGGCACCATCAGGTAGCGCCAGTCCGCCAGCGCCGCGGGCGGCACGGCACCGATGAGCACGTCGCGCATGAACCCGCCGCCGAGCCCGGTCGCGCCGGCGAGCACCAGGACGCCGAACACGTCGAGCCCTTTGCGCACCCCGACCAGCCCGCCGGAGATGGCGAAGACGAAGATGCCCGTGAGATCGAGGACGACGAGCAGCTGTCCTGGAGCCTCGACCGAAGTTTGCACCCGCCGAGGTTAGCGACCCGCGCGCCGACTACGCCTCAGCGTCCGCCGCCTGAAGTAGGCTCGGGCGCACAACACGACACGATCCAGGAGCAGCCCGCCATGCAGGACCTCACACTCGTGGGGCTGACCGAGGACAAGACCAAGCTCGTCCTCGTCAGCGACTCGGGTGAGAAGTTCACCCTCCCTGCGGACGGAAAGCTTCGGGCCGCTCTCCGCGGTGATCACGCACGACTCGGCCAGTTGGAGAAACGAATGGACAGCGCACTGCGGCCCCGGGACATCCAGGCGAGGATCCGTTCCGGGGAGACCCCCGAGGACGTCGCGCAGGCTGCGCAGACCACGGTCGAGCGGATCATGAGCTACGCCACCCCGGTGCTCGCCGAGCGCGCCCACATCGCCGATCGCGCCCAGCGGGCCTCCATCCGGCGCAGGGGCGGCGAGGGCCCCGCGCGCATCCTCGGTGACGCCGTGGCCGAACAGCTCCGCTCCAGGAACGTCGACCCCGAGTCGGTGGACTGGGACTCCTGGCGCCGCGAGGACGGCCGCTGGACGCTGGTCGCGGGCTTCCGCACCGACGACCGAAGCCGCCACGCCGAGTTCCTCTTCGACGTCCAGGGCCGCTACGTGGTGGCCGAGGACGACGAGGCCAGGTGGCTGGTCGGTGAGCAGCCTGTCCGCAGGCCACAGCCCCCGCAGGTCACTCCGCCCCCGACCGCCCGCCGTCTCTCCGCCGTAGGCATCGAGCAGGAGCTCCCCCTCGGCGACGACGCCATCGAGCTGGTCGCGGGCGCCGACGACGAGGCGCCGAGCGCTCCGGAGGAGGCGACGGTGGACCTCACCCAGACCGCGCGAGACCTCCGCGGCCGTACGACGGCCAGGGCCGGCGAGCTGGGCGCCACCGGGGACGCCGACTGGATGGCCACGCAGGCCAGCGACCGTCCCCACCGGCTGCCCGAGGAGGCGCCCGAGCCCGACGCGCCCCCGGCTCCGGAGGACAAGGCGGCGTCGACAGCGACCGCGGAGGCCGCCGAGACCGAGGAGGCGTCCGAGCCCGAGCCGCCGCCGAAGAAGACCGGTCGCAAGGGTCGTCGCGCCTCCGTCCCGAGCTGGGACGAGATCATGTTCGGAGGGGGGCGCTCGGAGTAGGTTCCCCGCTAGGCTGCCGAGCGTCCCTCACCCCTCAGACCTTGCGGAGACGGCAGCATGACCTACTTCGTCACCGGCGCCACCGGCTTCATCGGCCGCCACCTCGTCCAGGAGCTCCTGGCCAACCGTGAGGGCGAGATCGCACTCCTCGTGCGTCCCGCCTCGCAGGGGCGCATCGAGTCCCTCATCCGCAGCTGGGGGGCCGCCAACCGGGTCAGTGTCGTGCCCGGCGACCTCGGGAGCCCCAAGCTCGGCGTCGCCGACGACTGGATCGAGAGGCACCGGGGCAAGGTCGACCACTTCTTCCACGTCGCGGCCCTCTACGACATGACCGCCTCCGACGAGCGCAACGAGCAGTTGAACGTCGGCGGGACACGCTCGGCTCTGGAGCTCGCCGCCGCGCTCGACGCCGGGATCTTCCACCACGTGTCCTCCGTGGCGGTCGCGGGCGACTACCAGGGCGTCTTCGACGAGGAGATGTTCGACGAGGGGCAGGGCCTCCCGTCTTCCTACCACCGGACCAAGTTCGAGTCCGAGCGGATCGTGCGGGAGGAGTCCGAGGTCCCGTGGCGGGTGTACCGTCCCTCGATCGTGGTCGGGCACTCCGAGACCGGCGAGATGGACAAGGCCGACGGCCCCTACTACTTCTTCCCGCTGTTCAAGCGGCTGCGCGACACCCTCCCGCAGTGGCTGCCCGTGCTCGGCGTCGACCTCGGCGACACCAACGTCGTGCCCGTCGACTACGTCGCCTCGGCGATGGACCACATCGCCCACCAGCCCGGGCTCGACGGGCAGGCGTTCCACCTCGTCAACCCGGACCCGCAGCCGACCGTCGACGTGGTCAACGCGTTCGCGAGCGCCGCCAAGGCTCCCCGGTTCACCGTCCCTCTCGACCGCAGGCTCACCGGCCTGCTCCCCGCCAACCTCCTGCCCAAGGCGCTCCGGCTCAGTCCTGTCCAGCTCGCGCTGCGCGAGACCATCGGGCGAGTCGGTGTCCCTCCGGAGGTGCTCGGTCACGTCTCGTTCCCGAGCCAGTTCGCCGCCCGCCGTACCCTCCGGGCGCTGCGCGGCTCCGGCATCTCCTGCCCTGACCTGGACAGCTACGCCCCGGCACTGTGGAGCTACTGGGAGGACCACCTCGACGAGGACACCGCGCGGAACAACAAGCTCCGCAAGGCCCTCGGCGGCAAGAAGGTCGTCATCACCGGCGCCTCCTCGGGGATCGGACGCTCGACCGCGCTGAAGGTCGCTCAGGCCGGCGGCATCCCGATCCTCGTCGCGCGCGGGAAGGACAAGCTCGAGGAGACCCGCGACGACATCGAGCGGACCGGCGGCACCGCCTTCGTCTACGCCTGTGACCTCTCCGACCTCGAGGCGATCGACGGGCTGTGTGAGCAGCTGTGCTCCGAGCACGAGACGATCGACTTCGTCGTGAACAACGCCGGCCGGTCGATCAGGCGGTCGCTCGCCCTGAGCCACGACAGGTTCCACGACTTCGAGCGGACGATGGGGCTGAACTACTTCGGCGCGATCCGGCTGGTGATGGGCGTGCTCGACAAGATGCGCGCCCAGGGCCACGGCCACATCGTCAACATCAGTTCCATCGGCGTGCAGACCAGCCCGCCGCGGTTCAGTGCCTACGTCGCGTCGAAGGCCGCGCTCGACGCCTGGAGCAACGTGGTGAGCTCCGAGGTCTTCGGCGACGGGGTCGGCTTCACGACCATCCACATGCCGCTGGTGAAGACGCCGATGATCGCGCCTACGAAGATCTACGACGCCTTCCCGACCATCACCCCGGCCCAGGCAGCGGACATGGTGCTCGAGGCGATGGTCGAGAAGCCCCACGAGCTCAACACCGTCCTCGGGACGCTCGGCGCTGTGGCACACACCTTGGCGCCCAAGACCACCTTCCGGGTGCTGCACATGGCCTACCAGGTCTTCCCGGACTCCGCCGCCGCCCGAGGAGACGAGGACGACACCGGCCCCACCTCGGAGCAGCTGTTCCTCGCCCGGTTGCTCAAGGGCGTCCACTGGTGACCGGGGGCTGAGAGGGCGCGAGGTCGGGGATAGGTACCCCTGATCTCACCGACCTCCCGACCTCGCGCGCCTCGTACAACGAGGCCACGCGCCGAAAGGTCACGCCGGTCCCAGGGTGGGAGTCTCACCGGGCGCCTGCTTGGTCGCGACGGGCTCTTTCGCCGGGCCACGGTCGCGCGCGTGCGTGGTTCTGGCCCCGGCTATGGCGAAAAGGGGGGGCCAGGATCGCGCGGGTGCGTAGTTCTTGCCCTTTGGACTGCGCGACTCCAGGCGGAGCCGGGCATCGGCGCTGCCCGCGTCTGTCAGATCGAGCCGGACGAGGGACCGGGCCCCAAGCTGAGCCTGCCCGGCACGAACCGCGGGTGGGGGTGCGTGACCCTTCGAGGCCCGAACGCGTACTCGACCGCTCGCATCAGAACGACGACCTCGCTGTGACCGGACAGGATCAACCCCCACCTACGGCGGCGTACCGCTTCGACGAGGAGCGGGGTCTGAGCGAGCGAACCCACGAACAGCAGCGAGAACGCCGACACCACGCAGCCGAACAGAAAGTCACCCCAGAATGAGTTCACCTCACCGCCGGTACACCCAGCCCCAGTCCGGATCCTGGAGGCCGCCGGGCTGCATCTTCCGAGCCCTCTCCTCCCGATAGGCCCAGGCCGGGTTCACCTGCCTGGCGGCACGCCGCAGCATCGCTCCTCCTCATTCGCCTGGTCCTGTGACACGACCATCCCCCAACATCTCACGGCAGGTATCTCCCCGTCCGTGGTCAACCGCGCCGGCCGGCGTTGAGCCGTGCCGCCTGTCGGGTCAGGTGGTCGCGTTCTTGGAGGTTGGACGCCTGCCTGGCCGCTTCGGCGTAGAGGCGTGCGGCGGTCGACATGTCCCCGTCCCGCTCGTGCAGGTAGGCAGCGACCGCGGCATGGCGCGGCAAGGTCGGGTCGAGACTCGCCAAGGCAGCAAGGCCTGCCCGCGGACCGTCGGCCTCGCCGAGGGCCACGGCGCGGTTGAGGCGGACAACCGGGCTGTCGGTGAGCCGCACCAGCTCGTCGTACCACTCGACGATCTGCACCCAGTCGGTCTCCTCGGCCGTCTGGGCGTCGGCGTGGAGAGCCGCGATCGCCGCCTGAGCCTGAAACTCGCCGATCCTGTCCCGGGCCAGGGCTGTTTGCAGGATCTCGACGCCCTCGGCGATCAGCCGCGTGTCCCAGAGGTCGCGGTTCTGCTGGGCGAGCGGCACGAGACTGCCGTCGGGGCGGGTGCGGGCGGAGCGCCGGGCGTGGTGGAGCAGCATCAGGGCCAGTAGCCCGGCGACCTCCTCGTGGTCGATGACGGCAGCCAGCTGACGGGTCAGCCGGATGGCTTCCGCGGCGAGGTCGAGGTCGCCCGAGTAGCCCTCGTTGAAGACGAGGTACAAGACGCGCAGGACCGTGGCGACGTCGCCGGGCTGGTCGAACCGGACGTCCGAGACCGTCCTCTTGGCCCGGCTGATCCGCTGTGCCATGGTCGCCTCCGGCACGAGGTAGGCCTGCGCGATCTGACGTGTGGTCAGGCCGCCGACGGCCCGCAGGGTGAGTGCGACCGCCGACGCCGGCGTGAGGGACGGGTGGGCGCACAGGAAG
>DASSMS010000061.1:0-2617 GCA_035688575.1 Nocardioidaceae bacterium | reverse complement strand
GGTGAGCAGGACACCCAGCACGAGGTCGCCACCCTCCTGCCGCACCGGCCAGGCGTAGTAGACGAGGATGACCGCGGCCATACCGATGACGGGCTGGAGCCACCTCCGGCGCCGCTGTCGCTTGCTCAGCTCGCTCATCGGCCGTCCCCACGCCGACTCGGGCCGGGAGGTGTCGTGATCATGTGAACACTGTGGCACCCACGACGCTGCCGAACCTGCCGAACGGCTCGGACCAGGTGGCCGCCGGCCGGCCGCCCCGACGGTCAGCGGACGGCGTAGCCGGCCTGCGCGAGCGACTGCTTGACCTCGCGCACCCGCAGGACGCCGAAGTGGAAGACGGTGGCTGCAAGCACGGCGTCCGCACCCGCCTCGACCGCCGGCGGGAAGTGCTCGACCTTGCCCGCTCCCCCGCTCGCGATCACCGGGATCGTGACCTCGCGCCGCACCAGGCGGATCAGCTCGAGGTCGAAGCCGTCCTCGGTGCCGTCGGCGTCCATGGCGTTGAGCAGGATCTCCCCCGCACCGAGCTCGGTGGCGCGACGGGCCCACTCCACGGCGTCGATCCCGGCACTGCGGCGGCCCCCGTGGGTGGTCACCTCGAAGCCGGAGTCGGTTCCCTCGGCGCGACGGGCGTCGACCGAGAGCACGAGCACCTGGTTGCCGAACCGGTCCGCGATCTCGGCGATGAGCTCCGGTCGGCGGATCGCCGCGGTGTTGACCGCGATCTTGTCGGCCCCTGCGCGAAGCAGCCGGTCGACGTCCTCGACGCTGCCGACCCCGCCGCCGACGGTGAGGGGGATGAACACCTGCTCAGCGGTCCTCGACACGATCTCGAGGGTGGTGGCTCGCTCCTCGTGGGACGCCGAGATGTCGAGGAAGGTCAGCTCGTCGGCGCCCTCGGCGTCATAGACCTTGGCGAGCTCGACCGGGTCCCCGGCGTCGCGGAGCTCGCGGAAGTTGATGCCCTTGACCACGCGCCCGTTGTCGACGTCGAGGCAGGGAATGACCCGGACCGCGAGGCTCATGCGCGCCCGGCCGGCAGCGTCAGCGCCAGCGCTTCCTCGAGGGTGAACCGGCCCTCGTACAGCGCGGTGCCGATGATCGCGCCCTCCACGCCCTCGTCCACGAGGCCCGCGAGAGCCTCGAGGTCCGCGAGCTCGGTGACCCCACCGGAGGCCACGACGGGCCGGTCGGTCGCCGCACAGACGTTGCGAAGGAGCTCGAGGTTCGGGCCCTGAAGCATGCCGTCCTTGTTGACGTCGGTGACGACGTAGCGGGCACAGCCCTCCGAGTCGAGCCGGGCCAGCACCTCGAACAGGTCGCCCCCCTCGCGGGTCCAGCCGCGCGCGGCGAGCGTGCGACCCCGGACGTCGAGGCCCACCGCGATCCGGTCCCCGTGCTCGGCGATCGCCTTCGCGCACCACTCAGGGTGCTCCAGCGCGGCGGTGCCGATGTTCACCCGACGACAGCCCGTGGCAAGTGCGGCCTCGAGGGAGTCGTCGTCGCGGATGCCGCCGCTCATCTCGACCATGATGTCGAGCCGGCCGACGATCTCGGCCAGCAGCTCGCGGTTGTCCCCGCGACCGAACGCGGCGTCGAGGTCCACCAGATGCAGCCACTCCGCACCGCGGGTCTGCCAGTTGAGGGCGGCCTCCACCGGGTCGCCGAAACGCTTCTCCGAGCCCGCGACGCCTTGCACGAGCTGGACGGCCTGGCCTCCTGCGACGTCGACGGCGGGCAGCAGCTCGAGGTATGCGCTCATGAGCACCAGCCTAGGAGAGCCGGCCCACCGCTCGTGCCGCGTCCCACCCTCCGGCGTACGAGTCTCGCCCTCGATGTCGCGGACCGCCAGGTCGGTCACTTCCGTCCCGAGTTCTACCCGTTCGGGCCGGCCGGTGGCAGCATTGTCGCTGCGGTCCACTTCCGGACCCTTCCCGACGCACTCTCGAGGAGCTTCCATGATCCGACGTCTCGTCACCGGAATCGCCGTGGTCACCGGCCTCTGCCTGGCCGCACCCGCCGCAGCGGTCATCAACGGCATGCCCGACGGCGAGGGGCACCCGAACGTTGGCGGCCTGGTCGCCCCTGAGGCGTACTCCGACGGCACCTGGATCTACTGCTCGGGGACGCTGGTCAGCCCCACGGTCTTCCTCACCGCCGCGCACTGCGACGACGACGGGAGCAGGGTCAGTGTCACGTTCTCGAGCGCCTACGAGGACGGCGACAAGACCTACAGCGGCACCTTCGCGGCAGACCCCCGCTACCCCGGTGCACAGAACAACTCCTTCGACCTCGCCGTGGTCGTGCTGGACAACCCGGTCAAGGGCATCACGCCCGCCACGCTCCCGGCTGCCGGATCCCTGTCCGACCTGCCCGCGAACCAGACGTTCACCTCCGTCGGATACGGGGCCTACGAGGTCACCAACGAGCCCGGGGGGCACCGGTACCTCTACGACGACGTGCGCATGATGGCGAACGGGTCGCTGAACGCCACGAACAAGACGTGGCTGCGGATCTCCATGAACGCCGCGACCGGTGACGGCGGCACCTGCTACGGGGACTCCGGCGGCCCCAACTTCCTCGAGGACACCGCGACCGTGGCGTCCACGACGATCAC
>DASSMS010000056.1:0-14660 GCA_035688575.1 Nocardioidaceae bacterium | reverse complement strand
CATGGCGAAGCTCTCCACCGACGAGCTCCTTGAGGCCTTCAAGGAGATGACCCTCATCGAGCTCTCCGAGTTCGTGAAGCAGTTCGAGGACACCTTCAACGTCACCGCTGCGGCCCCGGTTGCCGTCGCGGCCGCTGGCGCCCCCGCCGGTGGCGGCGAGGCCGCTGCCGCCGAGGAGCAGGACGAGTTCGATGTCATCCTGACCGCCGCCGGCGACAAGAAGATCCAGGTCATCAAGGAGGTCCGCGCGCTGACCTCCCTCGGCCTGAAGGAGGCCAAGGACCTCGTGGACGGCGCCCCCAAGCCCGTTCTCGAGAAGGTCGACAAGGCTGCTGCGGAGAAGGCCAAGGAGGCCCTCGAGGGCGCCGGGGCCACCGTCACCCTCAAGTGATCTGAGGTCCCTGCGGGGACCGACGCACTCGCGAAAGGCGGGTCCGACCAACCATGGTCGGGCCCGCCTTTCGGCGTCCCTGCGGACCTGTCCACACGCTGGTGTGCCGCGGTCGGGCCGCCGGCGTTGCGTAACCTCCTCGACCCCTCCTCGTTGAGCAGCGCGAACCGGGGCCAGCCAGATGAGAGGCGGGCAGCACAATCACGACGAGGTGACCAGTGGGCGTTGAGATCAAGGTCGAGGGACTGACCAAGCGGTTTGGGTCCCAGACGATCTGGGACGACGTGACCCTCACCCTTCCCGCGGGTGAGATCTCGGTCATGCTGGGCCCCTCCGGGACAGGCAAGTCGGTCTTCCTCAAGACGCTCGTCGGCCTGCTCAAGCCCGACGCCGGCTCGATCTGGATCGAGGGCCGGGACCTCACGCGGCTGCGGGAGCACGACCTCTACGAGGTGCGCAAGCTGTTCGGAGTGCTCTTCCAGGACGGCGCCCTCTTCGGGTCGATGAACCTCTACGACAACATCGCCTTCCCGCTGCGCGAGCACACCAGGAAGAGCGAGTCCGAGGTGCGGCGCATCGTGTCGGAGAAGATCGAGCTCGTCGGCCTCCAGGGCGCCGAGGGCAAGCTGCCCGGCGAGATCTCCGGCGGCATGCGCAAGCGTGCGGGGCTGGCCCGCGCGCTGGTGCTGGACCCGGAGATCATCCTCTTCGACGAGCCGGACTCCGGCCTCGACCCGGTCCGCACGGCTTACCTCAACCAGCTCATCGTCGACCTCAACGCGCAGATCGAGGCGACATTCCTCATCGTCACGCACGACATCAACACGGCGCGCACGGTGCCCGACAACATCGGCCTGCTCTACCACCGCCACCTGGCGATGTTCGGGCCGCGCGAGATGCTGCTCAGCTCCGAGGAGCCGGTCGTGCGCCAGTTCCTCAACGCCCAGCGGGTCGGCCCGATCGGCATGTCCGAGGAGAAGGACGCCGACGAGCTTGCGGCCGAGTCGGGCCAGGAGCTGCCGCCGCTGCCGCCGATCGCGCTGCAGCTCGAGCCGAGCGACGGCACCGTGCGGCGCACGGCCCGGCCGGCCGGGGAGTGGTGCCGCGCGAACGGCGTCGTCCCGCCGCCGGGCTCGTTCCAGTCGGCCAACGCCGGCGTTCCGGGGGTTCGCGACAGCAGGCTGGCCGAGGGGGTGGCCCGGTGAGCAACCCCGCGATCGGGGCACTGCGGCAGAGCGGGTCGCTGTTCGCCCTCATCCTCGATGTCTTCCGGGCCCTGCCCCGACGGCCGTTCCAGACCAAGGAGTTCATCCAGCAGTGCTGGTTCATCGCCTCGGTCACGATCGTGCCGACGGCGCTGGTCTCGATCCCGTTCGGTGCGGTCATCGCCCTCCAGCTCGGGACGCTGACCCGCCAGCTCGGGGCCCAGTCCTTCACCGGCGCGGCGAGCGTGCTCGCCGTCATCCGCGAGGCCTCGCCGATCGTCACCGCGCTGCTCATCGCGGGCGCGGGCGGCTCCGCCATCTGCGCTGACCTCGGCTCCCGGAAGATCCGCGAGGAGATCGACGCGATGGAGGTGCTCGGCATCAGCCCGATCCAGCGCCTCGTGGTGCCCCGGGTCCTCGCGGCCATGCTCGTGGCCCTGCTGCTCAACGGACTGGTGTCGGTGGTCGGTGTCGCGGGTGGCTACTTCTTCAACGTCATCATCCAGGGCGGCACCCCGGGCGCCTACATCGCCTCGTTCACCGCGCTGGCCCAGCTGGCGGACCTGTGGACGAGCGAGATCAAGGCGGTGATCTTCGGGTTCATCGCCGCTGTCGTTGCCTCGTACAAGGGACTGACAGCCGGCGGCGGACCGAAGGGCGTCGGCGACGCGGTGAACCAGAGCGTGGTCATCACGTTCATGTTCCTGTTCGTCATCAACTTCGTCGTCAGCGCCATCTACTTCCAAGTCGTCCCGCAGAAGATCTGAGCGGGGAGCAGCAGAGATGAGCAGAGTCAGCGAGCTCGCGGGCCGCCCCGTGGAGGCCCTCGACAGCCTCGGTGAGCAGATGCGCTTCTACGTGCGCTCCCTCGCCTGGAGCGGGCGCACCCTCCGCCGGTACAAGAAGGAGGTCGTCCGCCTCCTGGCCGAGGTCTCCCTCGGCTCGGGCGCCCTGTCGGTCATCGGGGGCACGGTCGGCGTCATCGCCTTCCTGGCCTTCTTCACCGGCAGCCAGGTCGGCCTGCAGGGCTACTCCTCCCTCAACCAGCTCGGCACGGGAGCCTTCACCGGCTTCATCTCGGCCTACCTCAACACCCGCGAGATCGCGCCGCTGGTGGCCGGCCTGGCGCTGGCAGCCACCGTCGGCTGCGGCTTCACCGCCCAGCTCGGCGCCATGCGGATCTCCGAGGAGGTCGACGCCCTCGAGGTCATGGGCATCCCGTCCCTGCCCTTCCTCGTGACGACCCGGATGATCGCCGGCTTCATCGCCGTCATCCCGCTCTACGTGCTCGGACTGCTCTCCTCCTACGGCGCGACGAGGTTCATCGTCACGGAGTACTTCGGGCAGTCCAAGGGCACGTACGACCACTACTTCCACCTGTTCCTGCCCCCGATCGACGTCCTCTACTCCTTCCTCAAGGTCATGGTCTTCGCGGTCGTGATCATCCTGATCCACTGCTACTACGGCTACACCGCCTCCGGCGGTCCGGCCGGCGTGGGTGTGGCGGTCGGCAAGGCCGTGCGCACCTCGATCGTTGCCATCAACATCGTCGACTTCTTCTTCTCGCTCGCGGTCTGGGGCGCCTCGACGACCGTCAGGATCGCGGGTTAGCCATGTCCCAGACGCATGCCACCAATGTCGGTCCCGCCAGGGGCTTCATCTCCCGACTGGGAGACCGTGCCTACGGCGTGGCCTTCCTGCTGGTCGTGGCCGCGCTCATCGGCCTGTCGATCGCCTCGTTCCAGAAGGTCTTCACCGATGTGGTCATGGTGTCGCTGGAGACCGACCGGGTGGGCTCGCAGCTGCAGGAGTCCTCGGACGTGAAGCTCCGCGGGCTGATCGTGGGGGAGGTGCGCTCGATCGAGACCACCGGCAGCGGCGCCCGCCTGGGCCTGGCGCTGGACCCGGCGGTGGCGGGGCAGATCCCGGCGGGGGTCAGCGCCCGGCTGCTGCCGAAGACGCTGTTCGGGGAGCGGTACGTGGACCTGGTGGCCCCCGCGGGGGCGCCGGGGCGCCCGATCCGGGCCGGGGACGTCATCGGGCAGGACCGCACTACCGTGGCGATCGAGCTCGAGCGGGTCTTCGAGGACCTGCTGCCGCTGCTGCGCACGGTGCGCCCCGAGAAGCTCGCGGCCACCCTCAACGCCCTCGCCACGACGCTCGATGGCCGCGGCACCCGCCTGGGCAGGAACCTCGTCCTCGCAGACGCCTACTTCGCGGAGCTCAACCCGCGGATGCCCGCCATCCAGGCGGACATCTCCGGCCTGGCCGACCTGGCCAGCACGTACGCGGTGGCGGCCCCGGAGCTGGTCCGGGCGGCGCGGGCGCTGGTGACCACGAACGCCACGATCGTGCAGAGGCAGGAGTCGCTGAAGGGGTTCTTCGCCGGGACGGCGGGCTTCGCGAACACCACCGCGGACTTCCTGGACAACAGCGGCGGGCGGATCATCCAGGCCGGACGGGTGAGCCGGCCGAGCCTGGCGCTGTTCGCGAGGTACTCCCCGCAGTACCCGTGCATGGCCACCGCTCTGGCCAACTGGGTCACGAACATCGACGGGGCGTGGAAGGACGACACCTTCCACATCACCCTCGAGGTCAACCAGCAGCGCAAGGGCTACCAGCCGGGCGACGAGCCGGCCTGGGGCGAGAGCCGCGGACCCAACTGCTACGGCCTGCCGAACCAGTACGGCAACCAGCAGAACCCCCGGCCGGGCATCACGTTCGACGACGGCACCGACGGCCCGGGCAACGGCGCCAGCAGCGCCCTGCCGTCGGCCTTCACCGGCACTGAGGGTGCCGGCATCTCCGACGTCAACGCCGGTCTTGCCGGCACCGAGGAGGAGCAGAAGGTGGTCGCCGCCCTGCTGTCCCGTGACGGCTCGGGCGAGCCGTCGGCCATCACGACCCTGCTCGCGGGGCCGATGCTGCGCGGAGCGGTGGTGAGCCAGCGGTGAAGACCACGTCCAGCCTCGTCAAGCTCATCGTCTTCGCGGTCGCCACCCTGCTCGCGACCGGCACCCTCGCCGCGACCATCGCCAACGTCCAGCTCGGGGACAAGGCCACGTACAGGGCGGTCTTCGAGGACGTCACCGGTGTGGCCCCGGGCCAGGAGGTGCGCATCGCCGGTGTGCGCGTCGGCGAGATCGAGACGGTCTCCGTGCACGCCGACCGCACGAACGCCGTGGTCGAGTTCAACGTCGCGAAGACCAGCGTCCTGACGCAGGGCACGCTCGCGACCGTCAAGTACCGCAACCTCGTCGGCGAGCGCTACCTCGCGCTCACCCAGGGCGTCGGGGACTCGGCCGCCCTCAAGGACGGGGCCACCCTCGGCCTCGACCACACCCAGTCCGCGCTCGACCTCACCGTGCTGTTCAACGGCTTCAAGCCGCTGTTCGCCGCGCTGTCGCCCAAGGACGTCAACGAGTTCTCGGCCGAGATCATCGCGGTGCTGCAGGGAGAGGGCGGCAACATCAACTCGCTGCTGGCGAAGACTGCGTCGCTCACCTCCACCCTCGCCGACCGCGACGCCGTCATCGGCCGGACGATCAACAACCTCAACGCCGTCCTCGGGACCGTCGACGAGCACGACGCGGCGCTGAAGAGCCTCATCGACCAGCTCCAGCGCTTCGTGTCCGGCCTGGCCGAGGACCGCAAGACGATCGGTGCCTCCCTGACGAACATCAACTCGCTCACCGCGGAGACCGCTGACCTGCTCAAGGTGACCCGCCCGGCGCTCAAGGACGACATCAGGAACCTGCGCCAGCTCTCCACGGGCCTGAACAAGCCGAAGAACACCGCCGTCTTCGAGAAGTTCCTCGCGACCTCGCCGGAGAAGATCACCCAGATCACCCGCACGGCGAGCTACGGCTCGTGGTTCAACTTCTACCTGTGCCGCTTCGACGGCACCGTCCAGCTGCCCACCGGGCCGGTGCGCCCGTCGTACGCCGTGTCCGCTGCGAGGTGTTCGTGAGCATCCCCTTCCGTGAGCGCAACCCGGTCCCCATCGGGGCCGCCGGGCTGCTCGTCATCGCCGTGCTGCTCTTCCTGGCCTTCAACGTCCAGAGCCTGCCGCTGCTCGGTGGGGGCGAGAGCTACCGCGCTGCCTTCAGCGAGGCCGGCGGCCTCATCGAGGGTGACGACGTGAGGATCGCCGGGGTCAAGGTGGGCGAGGTCGAGACCGTCGACCTCGCGGGCGACCACGTTCGGGTCGACTTCAGGATCACCTCGGACGTCGCCTTCGGCCCGCAGACCGCCGCATCGGTGCGCATGAAGACACTGCTGGGCCAGAAGTACCTCTCGCTCGAACCCGAGGGCGCCGGGCAGATGAAGGAGGGGACCGAGATCCCCCTCGAGCGGACCGTCTCCTCCTACGACATCGTCAACGCCTTCACCGACCTCGCCCAGACGGCCGAGCGGATCGACACCGACCAGCTCGCGACCTCCCTCAACGTCATGGCGAGCGAGTTCAAGGACAGCCCACCGCACGTCAAGGCGGCGCTCAACGGCCTGACCCGACTGTCGCGGACCATCGCCTCCCGCGACGCCGAGCTCAAGCGGCTGCTGGCCTCGGCCAACGCCGTGAGCGGCACCGTCGCCGAGCGGAACAAAGCCCTCGAGACCCTGATCAAGGATGCCGACCTGCTCATGGCCGAACTCGACGCCCGCCGCGAGGCCATCCACACCCTCTTCACGAACACCTCGGCAATGGCCCAACAGGTGACCGCCCTGGTCCGGGAGAACCGTGCCGAGCTCAAACCCGCGCTCGACCAGCTCACGAAGGTGCTCGCCGTGCTCGAGAAGCATGAGAAGGACCTTGCCGACACCATCACGGCGATGGCGCCGTTCACCAGGCTGTTCTCCAACGTCCTGAGTACAGGCCGCTGGTTCGACACCTACATCGCCAACCTCACGGTCCCCGTGGGCGCGCCGGGGGTGAAGTGATGGGTCTCAGGATCCCGAGTCTCCCGCAGACGCCCCGTGTCGGCCTCCTCCCGCGGCTCGTGGCAGCGCTGGCGGTGGTGGCGCTGGTGGCCGGCGCCTACGCGTTCTGGCCCCGCGAGGAGCGCATCCGCGTGACCGGCGAGTTCCAGCGCGCCGTCGGGCTCTTCCCGGGCTCGGACGTGCGGGTCCTCGGCGTGCAGGTCGGCGAGGTGACGGAGGTGACCCCGAAGGGGGCGACCGTCCTCGTCGAGTTCGAGTTCGACAGGAAGTACGCCGTCCCCGCCGATGCCAAGGCGGCGGTCGTGGCGCCCTCCCTCGTGAGCGACCGCTACGTGCAGCTGTTCCCCGCCTACCAGGGCGGACCGAGGATGCACGACGGCGCCCGCATCGGCATGGACCGCACGGCGGTGCCCGTCGAGCTCGACCGGATCTCGCAGAGCCTCGACGACCTGCTCGTCGCCCTCGGCCCCGAGGGCGCCAACAAGGAGGGCGCGTTCTCCCGGCTGCTCGCGACCGGCGCGGACAACCTCGAGGGCCAGGGGCAGGCGATCCATGACACCAACCGCGACCTCTCGAAGGCCCTGGAGACCCTCTCGGGCGGCCGGAACGACCTGTTCGGCACGGTGAGGAACCTGCAGGCCTTCACGACGATGCTGGCGACGAACGACCAGCAGGTGCGCCGGCTCAACAAGGACCTCGCCACCGTCTCGGTCCAGCTCGACGGTGAGCGCGACGACCTCTCCGCGGCGCTGAAGAACCTCGCCATCGCGCTGAACGAGGTGTCGACGTTCGTGCGAGACAACCGCGCCGGCGTCAAGACCAACGTGGACCAGCTCGCGGCGGTGACCGGCACCGTGGCCAAGCAGCGCGACGCCCTCGCCGAGACGCTGACCAACGCTCCGGTGGCCATCAGCAACCTGCAGAACGCCTACAACCCGGCGACGGGCACCCTCGACACCCGCAGCAACATGGAGCAGTTCGACGACCCCGCCCTGCTGCTGTGCTCGCTCGTGACAGGGCCCACGGGGAGCGGCAACACCGACCTGTGCAAGAACATCGACGGCCTGTTCGCTCCGCTGCAGCACGGTCTCCAGGGCGGCAGCAGCGTGAAGCTCCCGCTCAACCTGCTCTCGGCCGTCCCCGGCGACGGGAGTGCCCCGGCCGGGAGCCAGGGCGGGGGCGCAGTAACCGTCCGCGGGGCGGACCCGACCCTGGGCGGACTGCTCGAGGAGGGCCAGTGACCAGCCACCAGCACCGTATGCCGCGTGCGCGCCTGCGCCGCGCGGCGTCCGTCATCGTCGCCGCCGGCACCGCGGCCGCCCTCGCCGGCTGCCAGGGGGCCTACGACCTGCCGCTCCCGGGAGGCGCGGCCGCCCGTGGCGACGTCTACCGCATCACCGCCGAGTTCGCGGACGTGCTCGACCTGGTGCCCCAGTCGTCGGTCAAGGTCGACCAGGTCACCGTGGGAGCGGTGGAGCAGATCGAGCTGAACGGGTGGACGGCGCGGGTGACCATGCGCATCCCCAAGCACGTCAAGCTGCCTGACAACGCCGTGGCCGAGCTCAAGCAGACCTCGCTGCTCGGCGAGAAGTACGTCGAGCTCGCACCGCCGAGCGGCGCCCAGCCGGAGGGCGACCTCGGGGAGGGCGACAACATCCCGCTCGACCGCACGGGGCGCAACCCCGAGGTGGAAGAGGTCCTCAGCGCGATGTCCCTCCTGCTCAACGGCGGCGGGGTCGCGCAGCTCAAGGTCATCGAGACCGAGCTCAACAACGCGCTGCGCGGGAACGAGACGGAGATCAAGGACCTCATCGGCCAGCTCGACACCTTCGTCGGGGGCCTCGAGGAGCAGAAGGGCGAGATCGTCCGGGCGATCGACAACATCGACCGGCTCTCCGCCCGACTCGAGGCCCAGAAGGAGGACATCGCCGCGGCCCTGGAGACCATCCCCGGCGGCCTGAAGGTCCTCGCCGACCAGCGGCGCCAGTTCGTCGACATGCTGGAGGCGCTGAACCGCCTCGGAGCCGTCGGCACCCACGTGATCACGCAGTCCAAGGCCGACACCCGGGCCAACCTCGAGGCCCTCGAGCCCATCCTCGCCCAGCTCACCAGGGCGGGGGACGACCTGCCCGCCTCGATGCAGCTGCTGCTCACCTACCCCTTCTCCGACGGCACGCTCGGCGCCATGAAGGGCGACTACACCAACCTGCACGTCACCGCTGACCTCAACCTGCGCAACCTCGCCGGCAACCTCGGGGTTCCCACGGCCCCGCCCGGCGGGGGGACTCCGCGACTCCCGGTCGACCCCACCCTGCCGATCGACCCCAGCGATCCCCTCCCCGGTACCCCGCTGCCGGGCCAGAGCCCCAGCCCGTCCTCGACGGGTGGCAGCGTGTGCCTCCCCGGAGTCACGTGCCTCGGCTCGGGGCAGTCGTCCGGCAGCTCCTCGGACGGCTCGTGGCGCTCGCTCTACTCGGGAGGCCAGGCATGATCCGCCGCTCGGTCAAGGTCCAGCTCGTGGCGTTCCTGCTCATCACGCTCGCGACCGTCTCCCTTCTCTCCGCGCGCTACGTCGGCCTCTACGACCGGGTCGCGGGAGGCCAGTACGTCGTGTCGGCGGACTTCGCCGAGTCCGGCGGCATCTTCGTCGGCTCCGAGGTCTCCTACCGTGGCGTGCAGGTCGGGCGGGTCGAACGCCTCCGGCTCAGCAGGGACGGCGTCCTCGTCGACGCCCGCATCCGCCGCGGCGTCGAGATCCCCAAGGACACCATCGCGGTCGTCGAGAACCGCTCGGCGGTGGGCGAGCAGTACCTCGACTTCCAGCCGAGGTCCGACGGTGGGGAGAGGCTCGACGACGGCGACCTGATCCCCCGCAAGGACACCCGGTACCCGCTCCGGGTCGACACCCTGCTGCAGGACTTCGACCGCACCATCGAGTCGGTCGACAAGCGCGACCTCGCCACCGTCGTCGACGAGCTCGGCACCGCGTTCGCCGACGGCGGTGCCGACCTGCAGCGGCTGCTCGACAGCGGGGACGCCCTCACCCGGGCAGCCACGGAGGCGCTTCCCGAGACGGTCAAGCTCATCGACGACGGCCGGATCGTGCTGGACACCCAGCGCGACACCGCCGGGCAGATCACGACGTTCTCGACGAACTTCGCCAACCTCTCCGAGACCCTCAAGGCCTCGGACGCCGACCTGCGCCTGGTCCTCGACCGGGGAGCTGTCGCCTCCACGGAGCTCGAAGGGCTCATCCGCGACAACCAGGGCAGCCTCTCCGCACTTCTGGCGAACCTCATCACCGTCGGCCAGGTCACCACGGCCCGTGTCGACGGCATCGAACAGCTGCTGGTCACCTACCCCGACGTCATAGCCGGCGGCTACACCGTGGTCCCCGGCGACGGAACCGCCCACTTCGGCCTCGCGCTCTCGGAGGAGCCGAAGGTCTGCAAGCAGGGCTACGAGGGGACGACGCGCACCGACCCGAACCAGACGAGCAGCCTGCCGCCGCTCAACACCGGAGCCCGGTGCACCCTGCCGCGCGGCTCGTCCAGCGCGGTCCGCGGGGCGCAGAACGCGCCGGGGCCCGCGCGGTCCGGCTCGTCGAACTCCTCGGTTCCCCTGGCGATCGGCGGCCAGCCCGTATCCCCCGGGGCCTCGGCCTCGTTGGGCATGGCAGCACCCGACGTCTCAGTGCCCCTCCCACCCTCGGGAGGTGAGCAGAGCGAGCCGTCGTGGCTGTGGATCATGAAGGAGGCTGCTCAATGAGCACGATCACCACCCAGGCCGGGAGGGCGGTGAAGAACTCCAGGCTCCGCCTCGGCGGGGCCCGGGGCGAGTCACACGACAACGAGCCACTCAACAACGAGCCACTCAACAACGAGTCACCCAACACGGTGGGCGGCGCCGCCACCCGGGCCGGCACGCCGCGCACGGCGCGCATCACACCGAAGGCGCTCTGGGCCCTCGTGGCCCTGCTGCTCGTCGCGGCAACCGCCCTCGGGGTGACCCGGGGGCGCGACGCCTACACCGCCCACCGCACCGACCAGGCCCACGCCGAGGCCGTGGCGGCAGCACGGCAGCTCGCCGTCAACTTCGTCACCGTCGACTTCCAGCAGGTCGACAAGGACACCGCCAGGGTCCGCGCCGGGGCCACCGGGACCTTCCTCAAGAGCTACACGACGTCGGTCGAGGAGCTGAAGAAGGTCATCGTCCAGAACAAGACGGTCTCGCGTGCCGAGCGCACGGAGGCAGCCCTCGTCTCCGGCGACCTCGACTCTGCCGTGGCGCTCGTCGGCGTCGTGGCGCCCACGACGAACACCTCGGTGCCGGACGGGGAGAAGAAGACCTACCGGATGCGCCTCGAGCTCCGGAAGGTCAGTGACGCGTGGAAGGTGGAGAACCTTGAGTTCGTCGGCTAGCCGCACCCGCCGCCGGGTGGCGGGGGAGCGCTCACGCACCCGCCCGTCCGAGCCGGAGCGCAGGACCGCCCCCGCGGTCCGCCCGCGCGAGACCAGCCCCGCCCCGCGGCATACGCCTGCTGTGGAACCACCCGCGCAGGGGCGGCCAGAGCAGGCGCGGGCCGAGCGGGGAGTCACTCCCGCCACGTCCGCGGCCCGGCCACGACGGCCCCGGCTGTCCGGGCCGGGGCTCGCCCTGGCGGGCGCCCTGATCGTGCTCGGGATCGTGGCCGGCCTGTCCCTCGCGGCTCCCACCGCGCAGGCGACACAGACGCGGGCCGCCACCAGCGCCGCGCGCACGGGCATCGAGCAGATGCTCAGCTACAACTACAAGACCATCGACGCCCAGGCGGCCCAGATCGAGGCGCTGCTGACGGGTTCCTTCAAGCAGGAGTTCGCCCAGGCGATGGACCAGGACATCAAGCCGCTCGCGGTCAAGAACAAGACCGTCGTGCAGGCCCGGGTCTCCGATGTCGGGGTCATGGAGGAGGCCGAGGGCCGCGTGAAGGTCCTGGCCTTCGTCAACCAGGCCACGGTGGGGGCGGACCAGAAGCAGCCCGCGCTGGACCAGAACCGCGTCATCGCCACCCTCACCCGCGTCGGCGACCGCTGGCTGATCTCGGAGGTTCAGGCCTTCTAGAACGCCGCTGACCTGCGCAGACACCCCCTCGCGCCGCGCCAGGACCTCCTGGCGCGGCGCGCCGTGTTGTGGGAACGCCTTGACGCCGGGGCCTGGTGCCGCCATCCTCGTCTGCGTCGCGGGGACCGATCCGGTCCCGACTCCCGTCGACAGCTGGATGAGCGCCCACAGCGCCCCGCTGGACACGGTTGGACGATCCTGCCCTCATGCCGGTATGCTGTCGCTTTGCGCTGCCCTTTGTCGTCGACCCCGCTTGAAGTCCGCCACCTTTCGTCGTGCCTCCCGGCACGTTCTCGGTGCGGCTCCGCGCGGGTTCCTTGAGGAGCGGTCAGCGCGTTTCGGTTTCGAAAAAAAGGCCCGTGGAAGGACCCTCCTTGGCTGCCTCGCGCAACGCGACTCAGACTGTGTCCACTGCACGGACGGCTTCTGGCCGTCTGTCGTTCGCAAAGATCCGCGAACCCCTCGAGGTCCCCGACCTCCTGGCTCTGCAAACAGAGAGCTTTGACTGGCTGCTCGGCAACGAGCGCTGGCAGGCCCGTGTTGCAGCGGCCAAGGCCGAGGGACGCACCGATGTACCCGACCGCTCCGGCCTCGAGGAGATCTTCGAGGAGATCTCGCCGATCGAGGACTTCAGCGGCTCCATGTCGCTGTCGTTCCGCGACCACCGCTTCGAGGACATCAAGTACTCCATCGACGAGTGCAAGGAGCGGGACCAGACCTACTCCGCGCCGCTGTTCGTCACCGCGGAGTTCATGAACACCACGACGGGCGAGATCAAGAGCCAGACCGTGTTCATGGGCGACTTCCCGCTCATGACCGAGCGCGGCACGTTCGTCATCAACGGCACCGAGCGGGTCGTCGTCTCCCAGCTCGTCCGCAGCCCGGGCGTCTACTTCGAGCGCACCCCGGACAAGACCTCCGACAAGGACGTCTACACCGCCAAGGTCATCCCGAGCCGTGGCGCCTGGCTGGAGTTCGAGATCGACAAGCGTGACATGGTCGGCGTGCGCGTCGACCGCAAGCGCAAGCAGTCGATCACCGTCCTCCTCAAGGCCCTCGGCATGAGCGAGGCCGAGATCCTCGAGCAGTTCGGCGACTACGAGTCGATGCGGCTCACCCTGGAGAAGGACCACACGGCCGGTCAGGACGACGCCCTCCTCGACATCTACCGCAAGCTGCGCCCGGGCGAGCCGCCGACCCGTGAGGCTGCCCAGACCCTCCTGGACAACCTCTACTTCAACGAGAAGCGCTACGACCTGGCCAAGGTCGGCCGGTACAAGATCAACCGCAAGCTCGGTCTCGACGACGAGCTCAGCCACTCGACGCTGTCCCTCGAGGACATCGTCGCCACGATCAAGTACATCGTCGCGCTGCACAACGGCGAGACGACCCTCCAGGGCGCCGCTGGCGAGTTCTCCGTCGAGGTCGACGACATCGACCACTTCGGCAACCGCCGCCTGCGCAACGTCGGCGAGCTGATCCAGAACCAGGTCCGCACCGGCCTGTCCCGCATGGAGCGCGTCGTCCGTGAGCGCATGACCACGCAGGACGTCGAGGCGATCACCCCGCAGACCCTGATCAACATCCGCCCCGTGGTGGCGTCGATCAAGGAGTTCTTCGGCACCTCGCAGCTGTCGCAGTTCATGGACCAGAACAACCCGCTCGCGGGCCTGACGCACAAGCGCCGCCTGTCCGCGCTCGGCCCGGGCGGTCTCTCCCGTGACCGCGCCGGCATGGAGGTCCGTGACGTCCACCCGTCGCACTACGGTCGCATGTGCCCGATCGAGACCCCTGAGGGCCCGAACATCGGCCTCATCGGCTCGCTGGCCTCCTACGGCCGGATCAACGCGTTCGGGTTCATCGAGACCCCGTACCGCAGGGTCGTCGACGGCCGCGTCACCGACGAGATCCACTACCTGTCGGCGGACGAGGAGGACAAGCACGTCATCGCGCAGGCCAACGCCGTCATCGACGCCGAGGGCAACTTCACGGACGAGCGAGTCCTGGTCCGCACCAAGGGCGGCGAGGTCGAGTACATCCCGGGCGAGGACGTCGACTACATGGACGTCTCCGCGCGCCAGATGGTCTCGGCCGCCACCGCGCTCATCCCGTTCCTCGAGCACGACGACGCCAACCGCGCGCTCATGGGGTCCAACATGCAGCGCCAGGCGGTTCCGCTGGTGAAGTCCGAGGCGCCGCTGGTCGGCACCGGCATGGAGTACCGTGCCGCGCTCGACTCCGGTGACGTGGTCCGTGCCGAGCAGGCCGGCGTCGTGACCGAGGTCTCCGCCGACCTGGTCACCGTGGCCAACGACGAGGGTGGCACCCGCACCTACCGCATCGCCAAGTTCGCGCGCTCCAACCAGGGCACCTCGTACAACCAGCGCGTGCTGGTCAGCGAGGGCGACCGCCTCGAGGCCGGCTCGGTCATCGCCGACGGTCCCGCGACCGACGGCGGCGAGATGGCGCTCGGCCGCAACCTGCTCGTGGCGTTCATGCCGTGGGAGGGCCACAACTACGAGGACGCGATCATCCTCAGCCAGCGCCTGGTGCAGGACGACGTCCTCTCCTCGATCCACATCGAGGAGCACGAGGTCGACGCCCGTGACACCAAGCTCGGCCCCGAGGAGATCACCCGGGACATCCCCAACGTCTCCGAGGAGGTCCTGGCCGACCTCGACGAGCGCGGCATCATCCGCATCGGTGCCGAGGTCCGCGACGGCGACCTGCTGGTCGGCAAGGTCACGCCCAAGGGCGAGACCGAGCTGACCCCGGAGGAGCGCCTGCTGCGCGCCATCTTCGGCGAGAAGGCCCGTGAGGTCCGCGACACGTCCCTGAAGGTGCCCCACGGCGAGACCGGCACGGTCATCGGCGTCAAGGTCTTCGACAAGGACGAGGGCGACGACCTGCCCCCGGGCGTCAACCAGCTCGTGCGCGTCTACGTGGCCAACAAGCGCAAGATCACCGACGGTGACAAGCTCGCCGGCCGCCACGGCAACAAGGGCGTCATCTCCAAGATCCTG
>DASSMS010000064.1:0-27380 GCA_035688575.1 Nocardioidaceae bacterium | reverse complement strand
TGACATGGCAAACGTGAAGCCCGGCTACATCGCCGAGAAGCAGGCCCACCTGAACCGGCTCAAGCGCATCGAGGGCCAGGTCCGGGGCATTCAGCGCATGGTCGACGAGGACACCTACTGCATCGACATCCTCACGCAGGTGTCGGCAGTGACGAAGGCCCTCGAGACCGTTGCCCTCTCGCTGCTCGACGAGCACCTTCGCCACTGCGTCAGCGACGCCGTGCGGGTCGGAGGCGCCGAGGCCGACGACAAGATCACCGAGGCCTCGGCGGCCATCGCCCGCCTCGTCCGCTCCTGAGCGCTCTGCCAGAAGAAGCACCCACGACCCCCGCCGCCTGGCCGGGACCCAGCAGAAGAGGAGTCAGCATGACCACGCAGCAGACCTACTCCGTGACCGGCATGACCTGCGGCCACTGCGCCGGTGCCGTGACCAGCGAGCTCAAGGCCGTCGAGGGCGTCCACGACGTCGAGGTCGACCTTGTCGCAGGAGGCATCTCCAAGGTCACCGTGACCAGTGCCGCCCCGCTCGACGACAGCACAGTCGCTGCGGCTCTCGACGAGGCCGGCGACTACGAGATCGCCAGCTGACGACAACACCCCGCACGAGGCGCGGGGACGAGAGAGCAGAGGAAGAGATGTCCGCACGAACCGCCGGAACCGAGGGCCCGACCACCGACCTCGAGCTCGACATCAGCGGCATGACCTGCTCATCCTGCGCCAACCGCATCGAGAAGAAGCTCAACAAGCTCGAGGGCGTGACCGCGACGGTCAACTACGCGACCGAGAAGGCGAAGGTCACGTTCACCGACGCGGTCACCCCCGAGGCCCTGGTCGCCACGGTCGAGGCGACCGGGTACGGCGCGACGATCCCCGCCCCACCGGCCGGATCGGACGAGACCGAGGCCGAGGGTGAGGCAGCCGGCCACCACGACGAGGCCGGCCAGTGGTGGCAGCGGCTCGTGGTCTCCGCGGTGCTCACCGTCCCGGTCGTCGCGATGGCGATGATCCCGTGGCTTCAGTTCGACAACTGGCAGTGGCTCTCCTTGACCCTTGCCGCGCCCGTCGTGGTGTGGGGTGCACTCCCGTTCCACCGGGCCGCCTGGGCCAACGCCCGTCACGGCGCGGCGACGATGGACACGCTGATCTCGGTCGGCGTGGGCGCCGCGTTCCTGTGGTCGGTCTGGGCGCTGTTCTTCACCGAGGCCGGCATGCCCGGCATGACGATGGAGTTCACGCTCCTGCCCAAGGCCGACGAGGGCGGCGCCGCCGAGATCTACCTCGAGGTCGCCACCGCGGTGACGGTGTTCATCCTCCTGGGCCGCTACCTGGAGGCGCGCGCCAAGAAGTCCTCGGGCGCTGCCCTTCGCGCGCTCCTGGACATGGGCGCCAAGGACGTGGCCGTCCTCCGTGACGGGCTCGAGATCCGCGTGCCCGTTGCACAGCTGCAGGTCGGTGACGTCTTCGTCGTACGCCCGGGCGAGAAGATCGCGACCGACGGGGTCGTCGAGTCCGGCACCACCGCCGTCGACGCATCGATGCTCACCGGCGAGTCGGTCCCGGTCGAGGTCGGACCAGGCGACAACGTCGTCGGGGCTACCGTCAACGCGGGCGGCCGTATTGTCGTTCGCGCGACCCGCGTGGGCGCGGACACCCAGCTGGCACAGATGGCCCGGCTGGTCGAGGAGGCCCAGAACGGCAAGGCAGAGGTCCAGCGCCTCGCCGACCGGGTGTCGGGCATCTTCGTGCCGATCGTCATCGCGATCGCGCTGGCGACCCTGGCCGTTTGGCTGCTCACTGACAATGCGGCGACAGCGTCGTTCAGCGCAGCCGTCGCCGTGCTGATCATCGCCTGCCCCTGCGCTCTGGGCCTTGCGACACCGACCGCGCTGCTCGTCGGCACCGGTCGCGGCGCCCAGCTCGGCATCCTGATCAAGGGGCCCCAGATCCTGGAGTCCACCCGCATCGTCGACACGATCGTGCTGGACAAGACGGGCACCGTCACCACCGGCCGGATGAGCCTGGCCTCCGCCCACGCAGCCGAGGGCGAGTCGCCCGACGAGGTCCTGCGCCTGGCCGGCGCCCTCGAAGACGCCTCCGAGCACCCGATCGCGCAGGCCGTGGCCGCCTACGCCCGCGAGCAGGTCGGGCCGCTCCCCGCCGTCGAGGGGTTCAGCAACCACGGCGGGCAGGGAGTCTCCGGTGTGGTCGACGGCCACGCGGTGGTCGTGGGCCGCGCGTCCTGGCTGCACGACGAGTGGGCGATGCGGGCACCGGAGCAGCTGGAGGCGAGCGCCGCCGACGCAGAGGCCGAGGGACGCACCCCGGTCTGGGTCGGCTGGGACGGCCGGGTCCGCGCCGTGGTGGTCGTCTCCGACACCATCAAGGAGAGCTCGGCCGAGGCGATCGTGCAGCTGCGCCACCTGGGCCTGCGCCCCGTGCTGCTCACCGGCGACAACGAGCGCGCGGCCCGTGCGGTCGCCGCCCGGGTCGGGGTCGACGAGGCCGACGTGATCGCCGAGGTGCTCCCGGCCGACAAGGTCGACGTGGTCAAGCGGCTCCAGTCCGAGGGCGCGGTCGTCGCCATGGTCGGCGACGGGGTTAACGACGCCGCCGCGCTCGCCCAGGCCGACCTCGGCCTCGCGATGGGCACCGGCACCGACGTGGCGATCGAGGCCAGCGACCTGACCCTGGTGCGCGGTGACCTGAAGGCGGCCCCGGACGCGATCCGGCTCGCCAGGGCGACGCTGCGCACGATCAAGGGCAACCTCTTCTGGGCGTTCGCCTACAACGTGGCGGCCATCCCGCTCGCCGCGCTCGGCTTCCTCAACCCGCTGATCGCAGGCGCGGCGATGGCCTTCAGCTCCGTGTTCGTGGTCACCAACAGCCTTCGGCTCCGGAGGTTCTCCCCCGGCTGAACCGCTGTCGCCCCGGGGCGTTGCGCACAGCGTCCAGCCACGCCACCCTTTCCTAGAACCTGTTCCAGGAAGGGTGGCTCATGAGCCCGAGGACGCACACCGTGCTGGACCGCACGGTCACCATGCCCGTGAGGGTCCGGACGGCGACTGCGGCCACGGCGATGTTCTCCGTCGCTGCCGGCCTCGCCCAGGCGATGGTGGACCACTCCGGCCTCGAGGTGCTGGAGTACCGCCCCGGCCGGTCGGTTGTCGGGCTCGTGTTCGTCAGGTACGTCGACGGGGACCTCGGCCCGTACGACGAGTTCGGTGTGTGCGTCCTCGTCCGGCGGCACGACTCCCCTGCCCGGCGTACGGCGGCCGGCAACCTGTGCTCGCTCGTCCGCGGGGACGCCGGTGTCCTGATCCACCGCCTCCCGGTGAGCGGCGAGTTCACGATGGCCGCGGGCCGAGGGATCTGGGGCTTCCCGAAGACGCTCGCGGAGTTCGACACCGAGCTCGAGGGACCCAGCAAGCACGTGGTCCTCCGCCAGGACGGGCAGCTCGTCGCCGACCTCCGGGTCAGGGCGGGACTGCGGCTTCCCGCGCCTGGAAGCAGCATGGCGCTCACGGCGTACTCCCACCTCGACGGGGTCACCCGCCACACCTCCTGGGAGATGGACCCGCAGGGGATCCGGTCCCGACCCGGCGGCGCCGACCTGCGCCTCGGCGACCACCCGATCGGGCGCGAGCTCGCCGGCCTCGGCCTGCCGCGGCGGGCGCTGTTCAGCACGGTCATCCCCAACCTGGCGATGACCTTCGGGGACGCCGAGGTCGTCTGACCCCCTGGTCGTTCGTCCCGGGCCGCTCGGGACCGATGGCCCTTGGGACGAATCGGGATGCCCCGGGATCATCGAGACCAGGAATGCCGGGACGACACCGGCGACGGGGAGAGGGAGCACCATGGCAACACCGGTTCGAGTCCAGGAGACCCACGGGCGCGAGGTCGAGCGGGGACGCCGTCCGGCCCCGGTGTGGTTCGTGCTGATGCTGGTCGGCGGTGTGGTCGGCGGGATCGCCGCGGCGTGGCAGCTCGTCGAGCGCATCGCCTACGCCGACGGCACCAACGCCGAGTCGCTCTGCGAGATCAACTCGGTGCTCTCCTGCAACAGCATCTTCAGCCACTGGCAGTCCTCGGCCCTGGGCGTGCCGAACACGCTCATCAGCCTGCCCGTCTTCGCCCTGCTGGCCTCGGCGGGGCTCGCCGGCCTCCTCGGCTCGCGGCTCTCGCGGTCCTACCTCGCCGGCCTCTTCGGGCTCACGGTGTTCATGGCGCTGTTCATGACCTGGTACATGCAGCAGTCGGCGTTCGCGATCGGTGCGCTCTGCCTCTTCTGCACCGTCGGCGCGGTGGGCCTCATCACGATCGGGATCGGGCTGACCCGTGTGGTCGACGCCGAGCAGGCCCTCGGCACCGGGCGCGCCGGAAGGCAGCTGCGCCTCCTGGTCGAGGCACGTGCCGACCTCATCGTCTGGGCAGGGTTGGCCGCCCTGATCGCGGTGCTGCTCTACCTCGGGCTCGCCCTCTGACTCAGGCGGCCACGCCGCCGCCCTCGAGCCGCACCTTCAGCCCGGTCAGCGTGTTGTCGACGAGTCCCCGGATGACCCGGCCGCGGATGAACCCCGGCAGCGGCAGGTTGTGGTGGATGGTCAGCTCGTAGGTCACCGAGGTCCTCCCCCGGCCCGCGCTCGAGAGCGTGTAACGCCCCTCCTGCCCGGTCTGGAGACGGCCCTCCACCATCGTCCACGACATGCCGTCGTCGCTGTGCTCGTAGGACAGGGTGTACTCGTCGGTGCCGACGGTGGCCGAGGCCTTGAAGCGTGCCGTGGCGGGCAGCCCGTCGTCGTACACCTCGAGCAGCTCGGCCTCGAGGATCTCCGGGATCCACTCGACCTGGCTCTCCACGTCTCGGATCGTGGCAAGCACCTCCGTGACGGGGGCGTGCACCTCGACCGTCTTCTGCGCGGTGTCAGTGGGCATGTTGCTCCGTCCCGTAGTAGCCGGCCTTCAGCAGGTCGACGATCTCGCTGACCAGCGGCATCCGCGGGTTCGTGCGGTTGCTGAGGTCCTGGAAGGCGTTCATCGCCAGCTCGGGGAGAGCCTCGAGGAACTCGTCCTCCGGAACTCCCGCCTCCTTGAGCGAGCGCGGCATATGGAGCCGGCCGAGCAGCTGGTCGACGGCCTGGAAGAGGCGTTCGCGGCTCTCGTCGCCGCCATGGCCTCCGAAGCGCACCTGCCCGAGCATCGCGTACTTGTCGGGAGCGATGTAGGCCGAGTAGCCGGGCGCCGGCATGAACTTGCTCGGCAACGACGCGTTGTAGCGGAGCACGTGCGGCAGGAACACGCCGTTGGCACGGCCGTGAGCGAGGCCGAACTTCGCCCCGACCGCGTGGGCGAGTGCGTGGTTGGTGCCGACGAAGGCGTTCGCGAACGCGAGCCCGGCCAGGGTGGCCGCGTTCGACATGTCCGTCCGCGCCTTGAGGTCCGTCGGGTCGTCGTACACCTTGGGCAGGGCGTCGAAGATGAGGTGCGCTGCCATCATCGCCATGGAGTCGGTGTACGGCGACGCGAAGATCGACACGGCCGCCTCGAGCGCGTGGGTCAGTGCGTCGATCCCGCTGTCGACCGTGACCGACTGCGGCATCGACAGGGTCAGCAGCGGGTCCACGATCGCCTCGTCCGGGACCAGGCAGTAGTCGACCAGCGTGTCCTTGCGGTCACCGACCGAGATGACGGCCGCCGGCGAGACCTCCGATCCCGTGCCGGCCGTGGTCGGGATCGCCACGAGCGTCACCTTGTGCGCGTCCTGCGGGTACTCCGCCACGCGCTTTCGCGGGTCCAGGAAGGGCAGGGTCAGGTCCTCGAAGGTCTTCTCCGGGTGCTCGTAGAACAGCCGCATGGCCTTGGCCGCGTCCATCACCGACCCACCGCCTACGGCGACGAGCAGGTCCGGTCGCACCCGATCGAGCAGGGCCACCCCGCGGCGGATCGTCTCCTCGTCCGGCTCGGGCTCGACCTCGCTGAAGACCTGCACGTGGTTGGTCCGGAGCTTGCTTCGCAGCTCGTCGACGACTCCACGGTGCTCGCTCTGCGCATCGGTGACGATCACCGCCGTCTCGCACTCGATGTCGCGCAGGTTCTCCAGCGCGCCGGCGTTGAAGAAGGTGTTGGCCGGGACGCGGAACCACTGCGGCGGGGTACGGCGGTGCGAGACCGTCTTGATGTTGAGCAGCTGCATGTAGTTGACGTTCTCGGTCGTCGACGAGCCGCCCCAAGTGCCACAGCCGAGCGAGAACGTCGGCGTGAGGTTGTTGTAGACGCCGCCGAGGGCGCCGACCGCCGTGGGCGCGTTCACGAGGATCCGGCCGGTCCGGACCGCACGCCCGTAGGCCTCGACCACATCGTCGTCGTTGGCGTAGATCGCCGAGGTGTGCCCCAGGCCGCCGTGCTCGGTGACGAGCACCGCCGTGTCGATCCCGTGCTGCACGCTCGGAGAGCGCACGAGGCCGAGGACCGGCATGAGCTTCTCCTGCACCAGGGGGTGCTCCGCGAGCTCGCGGAGGTCGGTGGGAAGCGGGGCGAGCAGGATCTTCGTGGACGGCGGGACCTCGAACCCGGCCCGCCTGGCCAGCTCGGGCGCCTGTTGTCCGAGCGCCTCCATGTTGACCTTGTCGGCGCACCCGAAGGCGAACTCCGAGAGGGCGTCGGTCTGCTCCCCGCTGAGCACGTAGGCGCCCATGCGCTCGAACTCCGCCACCATCTCGTCGTACACCGCGTCGTCGACGATGCAGGTCTGCTCGGCGGGGCAGATCACGGAGGCGTCGAAGGTCTTGGAGATCAAGATGTCGACGACCGCGCCCTTCACGTCGGCGGTCCTGTGGATGTAGATCGGGGCGTTCCCGGGCCCGACGCTCAGGGAAGGCTTGCCCGCCTCGTTGGCGAGCTTGACGATCTTCGGCCCGCCGGTGACCCAGATGAAGTCCACGCCGGGATGCTTGAACAGATAGTGGGTGACCTCGCGCTCCTCGTCGGGGATCACCTGGAGGGCACCCAAGGGCATGCCCGCCGCCTCGGCGGCCTGGCGCAGGATCTCCACGCTGCGCTCGGAGCACCGCACCGCGAAGGGCGAGGGCCGGAAGATCAGGGCGTTGCGGGTCTTCGCGGCGACGATCGCCTTGTAGAGCACCGTCGAGGTGGGGTTGGTGACGGGCGTGATCGCGAGCACGACCCCGATCGGCTCCGCGACCCGCACGATGTTGCGCTCGACGTCCTCGTCGATCACGCCGACGGAGCGCTTGCCGCGCAGGTAGTCGGCCAGGAACTCCGTCGCGACGTAGTTCTTGACCACTTTGTCCTCGAAGACGCCGAATCCGGTCTCCTCGATAGCCACCTGCGCCAGCTCCGGCGCGGCCCGAACCCCGGCTCTCACCATCGCGTCGACGATCGCGTCGACCTGTTCCTGGTTCAGCTCCCGGAACGCGCGCGCCGCGTCCACCGCCTTCTGGACGATCTTGTCGACCTCATGGGTCCGGTCTTCATCAAGCATGGTTGCTCCCGTGGTCCAGCGAACCCCCGTTGAGACCACGCTTCTCCCGCCGTAACGGGGGCGACAGGGCCGATGGTCCCTCCGTCGACCGGGGGAGGTCACCCAGGCTGGTCGCCGTGGTAGCACCGCTGGTAGCCGAGCACCTCCGAGACCGCCTTCGACAGCGCCTCCTCGAGGTCCTCGACCAGCGCGGCCGTCTCCCCGGTGATCCCGGTGTCGCCGAGCAGCTCGAGCTCGTGTGCCAGGTGACCGACGGCGGGGAGCCCCAGGTTGAGGGCGCTCCCCTTCAACCGGTGCGCGGCGTAGGTGAGCGCCTCGTGGTCGTGGGTCGACGTCGCGGCGCGGATCGCGTGGACGGACTCGGGCGCCCGGGCGACGAAGTTGCCGATGGCCTTGTCGAGGTAGCTCGTGCTGTCCGGGTCCAGGTCGCGGAGCATGTCGAGGCGGTCGAGGTCGAGCACACCCTCCTTGCGGGTCTGCTGCTCGGGTATGACGGTGTGGCCGCCGCGCTCACCGGTCAGCCACCGCCGCAGCATCGCCCCGAGCGCCTCGGGGTTCACCGGCTTGGTGAGGAAGTCGTCCATGCCCGCCGCGAGGCACTTCTCGCGCTCCCCCTCCACGGCCGCCGCGGTCATCGCCAGGACGGGGGTCCGCTTACCCTCCCCCTCGAGGTCCCGGATCGCACGGGTCGCGGCGTACCCGTCCATACGCGGCATCTGCACGTCCATCAGCACGGCGGCGTAGGACCCGCGCTTCCACGCGTCCACCGCCTCGAACCCGTCGTCGGCCGTGTCGGCCGCGTAGCCGAGCGTCTCCAGGATGCCGAGCGCGACGAGCTGGTTCACGGGGTTGTCCTCCACCACGAGGATCAGCGGCCGGTCCGTGTCGGGAACGGTGTCGCGGCGTTCGAGGGTGGTCGAGCAGGTACGACGGGGCGCGGGCGCCTCACCGTCGAGGACGCGGAGAAGCGCATGGAGCACGTCGCCCGCGAGGACCGGCTTGGTGAGGCACTCGACGATGCCGACCCCCCGGAGCTCCTCCGCAGCGGGCTCCGCGGATGAGGTGAGCATGATCAGGGGCGTGGCCGCGAGGTGCTCGTCGGCTCGGACCATCGCGGCGAGGTGCATCCCGTCGTGCTCCGGCATCGCCATGTCGAGCAGGACCGCGTCGAACCGGTCCCCCACGGCGGCTGCCTCCTGCATGAGCTCGAGCCCCCGCAGCGTCCCGGCCGCGGTGGTCGCGCGGACGTCCCAGCGGCTCAGGTGCTCGCTCAGGATGAGGCGGTTGTTGGCGTTGTCGTCCACGACCAGGACCCGCCGCCCCGCGAGGGCGTCCCGCTGTCGGACGAGCCCGCTGTCCGTCGAACGCTTGCCCGCGCTGCCGAGACGAGCGGTGAACCAGAAGGTCGCGCCCTCGCCGACAGTGCTGTCGAGGCCGATCTCGCCGTCGAGCGCCGCGACGATCTCCTCGGCGATTGCCAGGCCCAGGCCGGTGCCGCCGTACTGCCGGGTCGTCGACGCGTCCGCCTGGGAGAAGGGGTCGAAGATGTGCTCCCGCTTGTCCGGGTCGACCCCGACCCCCGTGTCGGCGACCTCGACCCGCAGCAGGGTCGCCTCGTCCGGACCGTCCTCGGCAGTGGCCCGGATGAAGACTTCGCCCTCGTCGGTGAACTTCACCGCGTTGGAGCCGAGGTTGGTCAGCACCTGCGCGAGCCGCGTGGGGTCTCCGTTGAGGAACTCGGGCACGTCGGGATGGCAGGACACGATCAGCTCGAGGCCCTTGCTGCGGGCGCTCTCGGCGAGCACGCTCGCGACTTGGTCGAAGACCGGACGGACCTCGAAGTCCACGTTCTCGAGCTCGAGCCTGCCCGCCTCGATCTTGGAGAAGTCGAGGATGTCGTTGATGACGCCGAGGAGGGCCCGGCTCGCGATCTGAGCGCCGGAGGCGAGCCGCTGCTGGTGCGCGTCGAGGTCGGTGCGCAGGAGCAGGTCGTTGAGGCCTATGACCCCGTTGAGCGGGGTCCTGATCTCGTGGCTCATCGTCGCGAGGAACTCGGACTTCTGCCGCGACGCCTCCATCGCGGCGTCGCGGGCGGCCGCGAGCTCCTTCGCGGCGCGCTCCCGCTCGGCGACCCGGCCGAGCTGGACGGCCACCTGGTCGATCATCTGGCGGATCATCGCGTGCCGCTCGAACGGCGTGCTGGCGGTGATCACGATGACGATCGCCACGTCGGTGCCGAGCATGACCGGGAAGCCGATCGAGGGCCGCCCCGGATGGGTCGCCTCGTCCCAGACCTGCCCCCGTTCGCGGTAGGCGCTCCGCGCGAGGCCCATCTCGAACGCCACGAGGTCGGGCTGCTCCGCGTCCTCCTCGCGCTGCTCGCGGTCGACGTACACCGGCACCAGGTCGCCGGGGTGCTCCGGGTGCGGGACGAAGCCTCGACCGCGGACCCAGTCGTCGTGGTGGAGGAGCAGGGGCTGCGCGGTGGCGAGGAGGTCGATGAGGGTCTCGGCCTCGTTCGCCGCGGTCGCCATCACCTGCATGAGGGTGTTCTGGGCGACGAGGTCCTCGAGGAAGAGCTCGGACTCCTTCGCGTCGGTCACGTCCTGGTGGGTGCCACGGGCGCGGATCGGCACGCCGTGGGCGTCGCGGAACACCTCACCCCGGCCACGCATCCACGCGGGCTCACCGTTGCGGGTCACGCGTACGACGAAGTCGAAGGTGTCCGCCCCTTGGAGCGCCGCCATCACTGCCTCGTCCACGATGTGCCGGTCGTCAGGATGGACGGTCTCGAGGAACGCCGTGTAGGTGCCGCCGAAGGACCCGCGCGGGATGCCGTAGAGCGCGTGCAGCTCGTCGGAGGCGGTGATCACGTCGTCGACGAGGTCCCACTCGTAGCTGCCGACCTTGGCGATCCGCTGCGCCTCGGAGAGCCTCTGCCTGCTGCTGCTGAGCTCCTCGAAGAGCCTGCGGCGCTCCGAGTAGTCGGAGACCCGGTGGAGGAAGCCGAGCAGGTTGCCCTGCTCGTCGTGCAGCGCGCTCTCCCGGACCAGCACCCACAGCTTCCCGCCGTCCTTGCGCACCCACAGGCACTCGACCTCGTGCGAGTGCAGCTCGCCGCGGCGGAGGTCGCGAAGGTGCTCCGCGAACTGGCGCCGCCCTTGGTCGTCGAGGGCGTCGAAGGCCGTGAGGCCGTCGAGCTCCTCGGGCGTGCGGCCGAGCAGCTCGGCGATGCGCGGGTTGGCGTAGAGGGTCCGGCCCTGGTCGTCGATCACCCAGATGCCGTCCATCGAGGTCTCCACGATGTCGCGGTACAGCGTCCCTAGGTCCATGGAGCCCTCACCGCTTCAGGTTAAGGCGCGTTCTGGGACGTCTGTGGTGATTTGGGCGGAATGGCGGGCACGGGCCGGGGCTTGGGAAACGGCCGAGGGATTCTCGACCACCCGGTCAGGCCGGCGCGTCGAGGAAGGCGATGACGTCGCCGGCGAGACGGCGGCTCATCAGCACACCTGCATGCCCCTTGCCCTCGTAGACCAGCAGCCGCCCGTTGGGGAGGAGATGGGCGGTCTCCTCGAAGACGTCGCCGGTGTAGAACCGGTCGCGGTCACCACCCACCAGCAAGGTCGGCACCTCGACCCGGGGCAGCCGCTCGCGAAGGTCGAACTCGTCCTCCGCCTCGATCGTCCGCAGCAGGTCGGGGTCACCGTGGCCGAGGAGGCTGGGCCCCATCGCCCACCCGAGCGGCCACAGCAGCCGGCGCGACACTGGGCCGCGTCCGGCCATCGACATCATCAGGCCTCCGCCCCGACGCAGCTTCCCGCGGCCCGCGAGATCTGCTACCCGGCGCTGGCCCTCGCGTCCCTCGGGACCGAGCCGGCACGCCGAGCACACGAGCACGAGCCGTCGTACGAGCGCGGGGTGGTCGGCGGCCAGCTGGAGGGCGACGCTGCCGCCGGTGGAGACACCGAGCACGTCGACGGGCGGGTCGAGCTCGGCGCGCACCGCCTCCGCGTAGTCCCGCGCCAGGTCGGCCATCGTGACGCCGGGCTCGAGGCCCGGTCGGCGGTTGACCCACCACACGTCCCGGACCGCCGCGAAGGGCCGGATCCCCCTGAGCACGAAGCCGCGTTCGCTGCCTCGTGGTGCTCGGTGGTCACCGCTGAGGCCTGGGAGGTAGAGCAGCGGAGCGCCTGCTCCCGTCCGCAGGTACGCCATACCCGGCCCCACGACGCCCTCTCCTACGACGAGCTCCTTCTGTCTCACGGACGTCCTCATCCCCCTTCCGGGTCACTGCCGCGGCGCGAGGACTGTGCCGGTCACCGTGAGCTGGTGGAACTCGAGGACGGCGTCCTCGACACAGCCGATGTACCTGTTCTGCGCGTCCTTGTCGAGCAGGGGCGAGAGCCGCAGGAGGGTCGACTCGCCGGGGCCGGGGTCCACCTCCCTGAACCGGATCTGGGTGCCGGTGTCCAGGGCGCAGAAGCGGCCGACCGTCTCCACGACGTCGATGTCGGACGTGGTGAACCCTTGGTCCTCGACCTCCACGGTCATCGTGGTGATGCCCGGCCCGACGGGCTTCGACCAGTAGTGACTGCCCAGGTAGAGCCCCCAGACGACGAGCCCGGTGGCGACCGCCCCGATGACCGGGATCACGGCGAGGGACCACGCCGGCCGGGCGGCGAGGACCTCGCGGGCTGTCGGCAGGGGCTCCGTGGCAGCACGGACCGGCCTTGGCGTGGCCGCGGCTGCGACGCGGCCCCCGTGCCGGGCGGCGGCGACCCGCTCCACCGCCCCGGCAACCGCCGAGATCACCAGGCCGGCGGCGAGGAAGACCGGGATGAACACGCCCTGGTCCGGAGGCTCGAGGGTGATGACGGCCGCGAGGGCGAGGAGCCCGACGGCGTACGTCGACGACGACCTCAACCAGGGGAAGTCGGGGCGCGGCTCGTCGTCACGGCGCTCGTCGGAGGCCGGCGCACCTCTCTCGAGCCCTTCCAGCGCGACCAGGACCTGATCAAGGCGCCGCTCGACCGCCAGCAGTCTGGTGAGGAACAGGAAGGACGAGCCAAGCACCAGAGCACCGACGAAGCCCACGCCGGCGATGCTTGCGCGGCTCCACTCCCACTCGAGCAGGTAGTAGACGAAGTGGCCGCCCGCGACCACGATGACGGCGAGCACCGCCAGCCAGAGGACCGCCCGGGCCACGAGTCTCGTCACGGCTCCTCCTCCCCGCCCACCGCGCGCACCTCACCGGAGCCTCCGTCGACGAGCAGTCGGGTGCCCGGGGGGAACCGCCGCAGGGCGTCCGGGACACCGACCACGGTGGGGACGCCGTACTCGCGGGCGAGGATCGCCAGGTGCGAGAGGCTCGCACCGGTCTCCGCGACCAGCCCCGCCAGCTCCGGCAGCCATCCGGCCAGCCCCGGTTCGAGGGTGCGTACGACGAGCACCTCACCCGGCGAGGGCGGCCGGCGCACCGACCCGTGGCAGACCGCCCCGAGGCCGCGTCCCCCGCCGGCCGGCGTACCGAAGCCGGGGCTGCCCCGGGGTCGCGCGACCGGGACCACCTCGTGGCTGTCGGTCAGCCGGAACTCCGCCGGAAGCGGTGGACTGAACGCTGCCACCACCTCCCCGGCACGGCGCTCGGCCAGGCCGGGCGGAGGCTCTGCGCCCGCGACCAACCCGGCGACCTCCTCCAGCCGCAGAAGTCCGATCTCGGTGTGGTGCTCGAGCAGCCCGCGCGACTTCAGCCTGCGGCCGAGGTCGATGGCGACCCGGACCGTCAGCTCCTGCACCCAGCGGGCCCTGAGCCGCAGCTGCTCGCGCGGCCCGAGTGGCTCGGGCGGGGTCCCGACGGCCGCGACGGGCGGAAGCACGAGCCGGCCCTGGAGCGACGGCGGCGTCAGTGCCAGCAGCACCGGGTGTCCGCTGACCAGCTCGTCGGCCGCCAGCTGGGGATCGGCGGAGGCGAGGATCCTGAGAGCGAGCGCGGCTCCCGTGGCTCGCGCCGCCGGCAGCAGCGTGCCCGCGAGTGCCTCGTCGTGGTGCAGCCTCCGCAGAACCTCTACCGCCTGCTCCAGCACGGAGACGAGCTCGGCCTCCGAGGCTTCAGCGGGGTCGATACCCGTGAGCCAGCGCTCGGTCTCCTCGACGAGTGCCGTCACCCGCGCCGGCAGCTCTGCTCGGAGCGACCCGGTGCGCCAGGCGGCTTTCAGCTGACGCGCTCCCGGCCGCGGGTCCAGAGGGCCCAGGCGGCTGCGGGTGCGTACGTACCCGAAGAGCTCGAGGTCGACCGCCACCCTCCCGTTGACCGTGGTGACCACCGGGGATCCCGCAACCCGCGCCGCGGGCACGGCGCCGGTCTCCTTCATCGCGTCGACCACGCCGGCTCGCAGCGGCCGGACCCACAGGTCGACCTCCAGCTCTCCCAGCGGGTCGGGGAAGGTCTCGCCGAGCGGGCCGGGGCCGAGGACCGGGCCCTGCGTCGGCGCGGTCGCCGCCGTGGCCGTGACCGGCCTGCTCTGCAGCAGCCGCAGCACGTCGTCGTCACCGGTCGCCCACTCCACGTCCTGAGGTGAGCCGAAGACGCGCTCGGTCTTCCGCGACAGCGCGCTCAGGGCGACGAAGTCGGCGGGACCGAGCAGGCGCCGCCGCCCCTCGTGTCGCCGCACCCGGAAGTAGGACCGGTAGTCAAGGCTGACCGGGCGTCCTCGGCGCGTCAGGACGTAGTGCTCCGCCGTGACCTGACCGCTGACCAGCTTGTCCGGACCTCCGCTGACCGCCTCGACCACGACCGTGTTCCGGTCCCCGGTGACCGGGTCGACACCGAACATGACGCCGGACTTCTGTGGCGAGAGGTGGCGTTGCACCAGAACCCCCATCGGGCTGGGGCTGCCCTGACCGACTTCGTCGGCCGACCGCCACACGACCCTCACCGCTTCCAGGAAGTCGTCCCAGCCCCGCACGTCCAGGACGCTTCGGAAGCGCCCCGCCATCGAGCTCGAGGAGATGTCCTCGACCGTCGAGGAGGACCGGACCGCGACCGGTCTTCGGCCTCTCTCTGTGAACCTCTTCCAGACCTCGTGGAGGGGCTCGGTCAGCTCCGAGTGCAGGGTCCGCCCGGCGTCGAGATATGCGGTGTGCGCCCGCGTCGTGATCACGAAGCCGGGGACGACAGGCAGACCGTGTCCCAGGGCCTGGGCGAGGCTCGCCGCCTTGGACCCGCTGACCTCGGCGTCCCGAGCGGCGGGTTCGTCGAGGGCGCAGAGATACCCGATGGCAACCGACTCCGACGCAACGGCCATCGGACAGACCTCTCAAAGCGTTCCGGCCCTGCCAGTCTCCCTCCCTTCGAGCACACGGCCCCAGGGCCATTGGTCACTGCCGGTTCTGGTCTCCGAAGCCGCACATGGGGCCCAACGACCCATTCCGCGAGGACCGCCGAGGCCCGAAAGTGGATGGAGAGGAGCGGCCATGACAGACCTCCGGAACAGGGCGCGACGTCGCCACGTCCTCGTCCTGGGCGTGCTGGTCGTCCTCACGACCGTGGTCACTGCCCTGGCCGCGTGGGCCAACCCTCCCGCCGACGAGTGGCTCTACCTCCAGGTCCGCGGGCTCGGCCTCCCTCGGGCGCTGGCCGAGCTCGACCTCGTCGGTTGGGCCCCGTTCGTAGGGCTGGTCGCCCTCCTCGGTCTGTTCGGCTGGCGGTGCCGCGCCCTGGTCGGGGGGTACGTCGTGGCCCTGCTCTCGGCGTTCGGCCTGGCCGTCGTACTCGGTCTGCTGGTGAACCGGCCCCGGCCGTTCGACTCCTACCTCACCAGCACCGACAGCTACCCGAGCCCGATGGTCACCGCGCTGGCCGTGGTCGCCCTGATGGTCCCGGTGTGCCTCGGCATGCTCACCAGCGCCCGCGTCGTGACCGTGACGGCAGCCGTCCTGCTGTGGACGCTCGTCCTCGTCGCGGCGCTTCAAGAGGTGCACGGCGCACTCCGGTGGCCCCTCGACGTCATCGGCGGGGTCGCCCTGGGGGCCACCGCCGCGGTCGCCGCCCTGGCCGCCGTCGAACAACCCTCCCGCCTCCACGCCCGCTGCGAGGACTGCCCGTGGCAGCGGGGCGAGAGCGCGCCGGAGCGCCCCGTCGAGGAGCTCGGCGGCAGGTCGCACCCCTTGTACCGGGTGGCGCTGGTGTGGAGCCTCGTCCTGGCCGCGGCCCTCGGCTCGGTAGCCGTCGCTCGCGGCATCCCGCGCTTGCCCGAGTCCGGGGTCATGGGAACCGGGCTGGAGGTCCCCCTGAACATCGCGCTGGTCGTGCTGATCGTCGTCGGCGTGCTCGTGGCGGCCCGGTGGCACGTCACGGGCGCCGTCGTCGTCGCGCTCGCCGCCGTCCTCCTCGGCTACGCCTCGTCGGTGCAGTACGCGCCGTGGGTGGCGGTCGTGGTCACCCTCGCCGCCTTCACCCCGGCGCTCCTGCTGTGGCTGCAGTGGCACCGAGTGGCGACCGTGCGTGCGGCGCTCGGGGTCGCCTTCACCACGTCAGCGCTGCTGGCCGGGCTGATCTACTTCGCCTCCGCCAACTACAGCAGCCAATGGGGCCCCACCCATCCGTCGTCGGCGACCCCGGCGCCGCCGGGCGACGTGGTCGACTGGATGTGGTCCGGCGCGGTCACACCGACGAGCGTGAACGTCCGGGCGCGGACCGAGGACGACGTCGCGAGGGTCCGGCTCGTCGTCGGTGAGGACACCGACCTGTCGGCGCCGACGTACTCCGCTGCCCGACGCGCCGAGGCGGCGAACGAGCACGTCGTCTCGCTGACCGTCGACGGTCTGGAGCCGGACCGCGACTACTACTACGCCCTCGAGCTGGACGGTCAGGTCTACACGAGGCGCGTCGGGCACTTCGCCACGTTCCCGCGCGGGCCGTCGTCGTTCATGTTCGCGTTCGCGTCGTGTGCCCGCACCGGCTCCAACGGCAAGGTGTACGACGCGATCCGGCGGATGCGGCCACTGTTCTTCCTCAGCGACGGGGACTGGTACTACGGCGACATCGACCGCAACGACGAGGACCTCTACCGCAGGCAGTACGACGCCAACCTCTCCTCTCCCGCGCAGGCGGCGCTCTACGCCTCGACGCCGTTCGCCTACGTGTGGGACGACCACGACTTCGCCGGCAACGACGCCGACAGCACCGCGGCGAGCCGGCCAGCCGCGATGGCGGTCTACCGGCAGTACGTGCCGCACTACCCGCTCCAGGGTGGGCCTGAGTCGCCGATCTACCAGGCGTTCACGGTGGGCGACGTGCGCTTCGTCCTCACCGACCCCCGCTCGGCGCGCGAGCCACCCGGCGACTCCCCGCGCTCGATGCTCGGCAAGGAGCAGCGCCGGTGGCTCTTCGGTGAGCTCGCCCAGGCGGACCGCTACGGGCTGGTGGTGTGGGTGAACGGGGCGCCCTGGGTGGGGAAGGCCGACGCCACCTCGGACCTGTGGCCCGCCTTCGCCGCGGAGCGCCGCTCGATCGCCGACGCCATCGCCCGCAACGACGTCGACAACCTGCTGATGGTCAGCGGCGACGCACACATGCTGGCCTACGACGACGGCACGCACACCGACTACTCGCGGTCCGGCGACGCCGCCTTCCCCCTCTTCCACGCCGCGTCTCTGGACCGCAAGGGCAGCATCAAGGGCGGCCCCTACACCGGACCCGTCCTTCCCGGCGGCGGCCAGTTCGGCACCGTGGGCATCGAGGACGACGGACGCACCGTCAAGGTCACCATGACCGCCTGGAACTGGGAGGAGGAGGTGCTCTTCGCCCGCACCTTCACCGCCCAGCGCGACGGCTGACCGGCCCGTCCAGCGTGAGCACGAAGTGGACGGTGGGCTCCGTCCGCCCACCGACCTCCACCTTCGCGGGGACTCCCCCGCGCACCCGCTCGAAGCCGTTCGCGTCGAGCACCCGTTGCGAGCGCAGGTTTCCCTCCGTAGTCATGGCTGTGACGCGCCCCACCACGCGACCGTCTCCGTCACGGACCACGAAGAGCATCGACGTTCCGGCCTCGTTCTCAGCGACCAGCGACCGGTGGCGGTCCGAGAAGGACCGGAAGTACTCGTCTCCCCGGTCACCGACGGCACCGGCGAAGAAGTCGCGGTTGGTGATCTCGAAGGCGAGCAGGTCGCTCTCGTCCGCAGCGGTGAGGAGGTGGATGCGAAGGTGAGGAGACGGGTCGGCAGCCATGGTCCGGCGAGGCTACCGGGCGCCGACCAGGTCGAGCCACGCCCCGAGCTGCCCAGGGTCGGCGTCCGCGCTCCGGAACCCCACATGGCCGTCCGGCCGGACGGCGAGCACGCCCCGGCCCGGGTGGCTGGTGAGATGGTGGACCGACACGTGGGGACCCAGGAGACGCTGGTCGAGTCCCTCGGCGTCGCGCTCGAGAAGGACGTGCACGCCCGGCCGGGCGGTCAGCTCGTGAAGGCGTCCCCAGCGGCCGTCGTACGTCACGTCCTGGTCCGGCAGCCGGTCGCCCGGCCGCGGCCAACCGTCGCCGTCGGCGGTGCCCTCGACCGAGATCACGCTGCTGCGGTAACGGACCCAGCGCTGCGACAGCATGCGGACCACCTCGGCCATGAGCCACCGCTGCTTCAGGACGAACGGCAGCGCAGGGGCCGCGAGCGGCACGAGCGTCCCGCGCAGGAAGGACGAGAGCGGGTTGGTCGAGGCCTCGGCGAAGAAGACCGCGTGGGTGAGCGCCAGCACCTGACGGGCTACGGGCCGGCGCTCCTTGCCGTAGGAGGCCAGCAGCTCAGGGCGCTCGCCCTCTGCGGTGGCCGCGAACGCCAGCTTCCAGCCGAGGTTCACCGCGTCGAGCATCCCCGTGTTCATCCCCTGCGCCGCCGCCGGTGAGTGCGCGTGGGCGGCGTCGCCCACGAGGAACATCGAGCCACGGCGGAAGGCGGTGGCGAGCCGGTGCTGCAGCCGCACCTCCGCCGACCACCTCAGCTCGCTGACGGTCGCCCCCAGCCCGGAGGCGTCGAGAAGCCGTTGCACGTCGGACGCCGGGACCTCGTGACCGGGCTGGCCGAAGGGCACCTCTGTGTCATGGCTCGGTCGGGTGGCGAGCATTCGCCAGCTGGCCCCCTCGCCCAGGGCGAAGAGGAACACGAGCCCTTCGCGGCCCGCCACCACGTGGAGGATGCCCGGGGCGAGGTCGCCGTCGAGCTCGAGGTCGGCGAGGACGACCTCCTCGCGGTACGTCCCGCCGTGGAAGCCGATCCCGGCGAGGTCACGGACCGTGCTCGTGGGACCGTCGCACCCGGCGACGTACCGGCACTCCACCTCCTCGGTCCCGCCGTGGGAGCGGAGCGTCGCGGTGGGGCCAGGGTGGCCGTCCGGCCCGGAGGTCACGTCCACCAGCTCGGTGCCGCGTTCGACGGTCACGCCACGCTGCTCCAGTGCCTGGGCGAGGACCTCCTCGACGTCCATCTGACGCAGCATGGTCAGGTGCGGGAACGCGGTCTCGGGCATGTCCAGCTCGGCCAGCTCGGCGGAGACCGTCCTTCGGCCCAGGTGCAGCTCCGCCTTGGGCGAGATGTCTCCTCGCTCGAGGAGGCAGGCGGTGACGCCGAGGGGGCGCAGGCTCTCCATCGTCCGTGGGTGCATGATCATCGCCCGCGACGGGCGGAACGCCTCGGGCCGGCGCTCGACCACCCGGACGGTCGCGCCGTTGGCGTGGGCCTGCAGCGCCGTGGTGAGTCCCGCCGGCCCGGCGCCGACGACGAGCACGTCCGGCCGCGGGCTCAGGCCGCTGTCACGCGCCACCATGCCTGTGCCTCGCCTTCCACCTGACCGTCGAGTCTCCCGGGGTCGGCGAGGAGGTCGTCGCGCCGCAGGCCGGGGAGGACCTGGTAGTCGATCGACCCCGCTTCGCTGACCAGCTCGAGCACGCGCCAGAGCGCACGTGCGTAGTCCTCCGCCTGCTGCGGCCCGTCCCACTCGTAGAGGCCGCGGTAGACACCGTGCCCGTCGTGAGCCAGCCAGAGCTTCGAGACGAAGCCAGGGAACCCCACGAAGAGCGGGGTGTTGAGGAGGCTCTCCCGCTCGAACGCGGTGTGCCCCCGGCCCCGGACCTTCCTGAGCCTGAACGACACCACGAGCACACAAGGGTTCGCCGGCGGCCGGTCGACGGTCGTCTCGCGGTAGACCCGGCCGAAGGTGCCGTCGGCGAACGCGAGGGACCTGCCGACATTCTCGCGCGGCAGGTCAACCTCGCGCCGGGCCAGCATCACCAGGGCTCTTGCGAAGCAACGCGCGACGGCCCGCCACGCGACAGATTGCGGAAACGGGCCCGGGCCGGTCATGTCCCCTCCCCCGACTCGTGAGACTTGCCCCTCCAGCATGTGTCCGTGTCGGCAACTGGTCGTAGTGGCGAAGGTCCCGAAGGATCTCCCCACTCGAGCCGGACGAGCCGTCGAAGGAGCGGCACCATGGTGGTGATGCAACGCGCGCTCGTCATCCTGGTCGTCATCGCCGTGCTCCTCGTCGGCATGGCGTGGCTCTTCCAGCGCCGGCTGGTCTACCTGCCCTCGACCGCGGCCGTCCCGCCGGCCGACACGGTCATCCCGGGTGCACGCGACGTGAAGCTCCGGACCAGTGACGGCCTGGAGCTCGGCGCCTGGTTCGTCCCCGCGCGGCAGCCGGGCCGCGGTGTGACGGTCCTGGTGGCCAACGGCAACGCCGGTGACAGGTCGATCCGCGCACCGCTCGCCGAGGCGCTCGCCCGGGAGGGGATGTCGGTGCTGCTCTTCGACTACCGCGGCTACGGCGGCAACCCGGGCAGTCCCTCCGAGCAGGGGCTGGCGCGCGACGTGCGGGCGGCTCGTGCGTACCTGACCGAGGAGCTGGGCGTGCCACAGGAGCGACTTCTCTACTTCGGCGAGAGCCTCGGCACGGCGGTCGTGACAGACCTCGCCACCGAGCATCCGCCTGCCGGGATGCTGCTCCGCTCGCCGTTCGTGGACCTGGCGTCGCTCGGAGAGGTGCACTACGGCTTCATGCCCGTGCGGATGCTCCTCCGCGACGAGTTCCCGCTGAAGGCGCAGCTCGCCACGGTGACGGTGCCGGTGACAGTCGTGTACGGCGGGGCCGACTCGATCGTCCCGCCGGGGCAGAGCCGTGCTGTCGCGGAGGCGGCACCCGAGCTGAGGCAGGCTGTCGAGGTGCCGGGTGCGGACCACAACGACGCCACGCTCCTAGACGGCGACGAGCTGGTCTCCGCGGTGGTCGACCTGGCGAAGGCTGTGGAACCGCGCTGAGGGGCCTGTGCCGAGTGGATCACCCGGCACAGGCCCCTCCGTGTCGCTACCGCTGCGTCAGCGAGCTGACGTCGTGGAGGACTTCACCCGCGGCTTGAGGATGAACAGCCCCTCCTCGATGCCGGTCACCGCGACGGAGCCCGAGTCGAAGTAGGGGTAGTTGCCCCACGTGCCGGCGAAGCCGGTGTGGTCATCGGCCGGGTACACGTCGAAGAAACCACGCTCGACGAGGCGGCCCTGGTCGACCTTGTAGGTGTCGTTGACCCGCAGACCCGAGGTGTAGTTGCTGTGGTAGGCCAGGCCGTCCTTGATGAAGAGATTGTGGTCGATCGCGCCGTTGCCGTTGGCGTCCGCCCCCTTCAGGACCGGGTTGTCGAGGTCGGTCAGGTCCCAGACGTAGGTCGTGGTGCTCTCGACCGTCCCGAAGAGCTCGTCGAGCTCGTCCCCGAGGAGGAAGTAGGCGTGGTCCTCGGTGAACCAGCCCTGGTGCGTGTAGGCCGAGGTGTCGTACGGCGCCCTCGCGAGCATCTCGATGTCCGACTTGTCGGTGGCGTCGAGGACGGTCACGGTGTCCTCGTTGGAGGCCACACAGATCTCGCGCCCCGTGTAGTCGGCGTCGGGTCCGGCGTAGTCCACGCACTGGATGTCGTGGGTGTAGCCGTCCTCGCCGTAGCAGCCCGCAAGCACGGGGTTGACCGGGTCGGAGACGTCGAAGGCGATCGGGCCGCCCTGGACGTCCTCGCAGCCCGGTGCGGTCACGCCGCGCGTGGCGCCGACGACGTACGCGGTCGCGCTGTCCTCGTTCATGGCGATGTTGTGCGCCTGGCCGAAGCTCTTGACCGTGTTGTCGGCCGTCCACGTCTGCTTGTCGGTGACCCCGCGGAGGCGGGTGAGGTCGAAGACCTGCATCCCGTGCCCCGTGGCCTCGGTGACGATGTAGGCGTGGTCGTCGTAGACCTTCAGGTCGCCCCAGATGTTGCCGAAGTCGCCCGGGACCTCGGTCGGGAGCGTGCCGAGGTAGAGCGGCTCGTAGGGGTCGGTGATGTCGACGAAGGCCGTGCCCTCGAACTTGCTGACCAGCGCGTACTCGTGACCGGTCTCCGGGTCGGTCCAGCCCCAGACGTCGTTGGTCCAGATGCTCTCGAGCTCGGTCAGGGGCACGAACGAGGCGAGGTCGATCTTGTGGCAGGGGAAGATGTCGGCCATCCCGTCCTCGCAGCGGACGTCGGACATCCGCTCCTGCGGGACGCCGCCGGGGCTGACCTCCTCGCTGAACAGGTCGAAGCCGGCCTCCTTGCCCGTGCCGTCGTGGGTCGGGTGTCCGCTCGCCGTCTGAGTGGCGGCCAGCAGCGCTGCCGCCGTCGCAAGAGCTGCTACCGCAGTCCGCGTCTTGTGTCGCATGGTCCCTCCGTTGCTCCCGCGGTGTGTGTGGGTTCCGGGGAACAGGGAGACCGGCGGAATGTGACCGTCGAACCCGTATACCCCGTTCGTGGGGCATATCACACTCTTTACTTTTAAGTCGCGGTCATTTTTGTCGGTCAGACCCGCTTCAGGCCCGGTCCGGAGCCGCCTCTGCCAGCGTCTGCCGGCGGGCGCGTCGCAGCCACAGCCTCACCAGGCGCTCACCGACGACGGGGTGTACGTCGATCGCGCGGACGGCCAGGCCGGCCAGGACTTTCCTCGAGTCCAGCGGCTCCCCGTCGCACCGGCGGGCGGTCCGCTCGAGACGGCCGCGGACCATCGCCACGGTGCGGTCCGGGTACCTGTCGAGCGCCTCCTCCGTGGCACGGATGACCACGAGACGCGTCCGAGCACGCGCCTGCATCGTCTGACTCCCTTCGTCGCTCTGCCCCCGTCGCGCACCGCAGGTTAGCCGGTGCCCTCAGCGGTAGGTGACGACGAGCTCGCTCGTCCCGCTCCCCGAGCCGGCGTCCACCACGACCTCCCGGCCGCGCGCGGTCGACCGGACGTCGTGCTCCACCGGCTCGCCGTCGAGGGTGACCTCGGTGACCTCGGCGCCGTCGGGCAGGACGTGGCCGATCAGCAGCCTCGCGGTGAGCCCACGGGTCACTGTCGTGGACAGCGTCGACCCACCGCGGGCAGCCGCGACGTCGACGGAGCCGCTGCCGAGCCTGACGTTCCTGCCGGACACCTCGGTCTGGCCGTCGGGCACCTGCGGGACGACCTCGAGCCGGTCGCGGCCGATGTCCGGGGCGACCCCGAGCTGGTGGTGCACCACGGGCCAGAGGGTCCCGTAGGTCCCCCAGGCCTGGAGGACCATCGAGCGGTCGTAGAGCGGCCGGTCGATGTTGGCCTCGAAGTCCGGGCTGGGCGCGATCTCGGGCATCGCGCCGGGCATCTCCCACACGGACGGGTCGAGCTGGATCCGCGCGTTGCCGGTGGTGTAGCGCTGCTGCTCGTCCTCGCCGAGCCGGCCGAAGTTGCCCTCCGCGACCGCCATGATGCCGGTGTTGAGCGAGAAGACCGACCGTTCGCTCTGCACGGTCGAGACCGCGCTGTCGCAGGCGGGTCCCTTGTTGCCACCCTCGGCGGAGGTCGGACCAGTCCCGGTGTGGAAGAGCCCGAACTCCCCGGAGTAGCAAGGCTTCTGGCGCTGCTCCAGGGCTTCGTGACCGTGCTCGTCGGTCGCCAGCGGCCGGGTCACCTCGCCCTCGCGAACCAGCTCGGCGTCCATCGGCGTGACCCCGATCCAGTGGCGCTGGAGGATCTTGGTGTTGTCGTTGGCGGGGTCGTCCGGATCGTCGATCGAGTCGGCGTACTGGTGGGTGTCCCCGCCGTACCACCAGGCCTGCTCGAACCTCTCCTCCATCGCGGCCGCCCGCTCCGACGCCCAGGTCGCCGTGGCCTCGTCGGACTTGCTCCGGGCCAGGTCGGCGAGGTCGCGCAGACCCCGGATCGTGTAGACGGTGTTGTCGAGCTTCTCCTCGCCCATGCCCGCGCGCTCGACGTTGCCGAGGCCCTCGGGCCATCCGTCGCCGTCCTCGTCGAGCTCGCCGACGACGTACCTCATGTTGCGCACGGTGAAGTCGTACATCTCGTCGCGGAAGGCGTCGTCGCCGGTCCACCGCCAGATCAGGGCGACGGCGCTGGGGAACTTGGAGGTCTCGTCGGTGTTGCCCTCGGAGTCGAGGGTGCCGTAGTAGACGGAGCCGTCCGGCACGACCTCGTGGACCACCTTCCCGCTGTCCCCGTTCATCACCTCGCTGACCTCGCGCAGGGCTCGCAGGTGTGCCTTGATGTCCTCGAACTGGCCCATGGCCACGCTGGCGAACGCGGTGTACTCGCCGTCGGTGCCGAAGAGCCACGGGTAGTCCGGCCACCCGGCGCCCAGCCACCTGGCCTCGTCGAGGGTGCCCTGAGGCGGCGGGTACGCCTTGCCCTCGTCGACGTCCCGCAGTTCGAGGTCGTGAGCCTCCTGGACCGAGTCGAGGAGGTTCTGCTTGCTCCACGCGATGCTGCGCTCCAGCAGCGGGTCGCCCGGCAGTTCGACCTGGGTGTTCTCGTCCCACTGCTTGCGGGCCGCGACCTTCTTCGTCAGCGCACCCGCGGGATCGGCGAGCGCCTTCGCCAGCTCGGCCCGTGCCGCGCCGACGCCCTGGTCCGAGCCGGCCACCGCGAACCACAGGGTCTTCGGCTCGTTCCTCTCGAGCTGCACCTGCCAGCGCAGCTGGCCGCCCGTCCCCTTGCCGAACTCGCCGTCGTCACATCGTTCGGGGGCCTCACCCTCGGCGGGGCAGACCACGGCCGGGTCCTGCGGGCCACGGTGGTCGGGCCCGAGCTCGTGCGACCGCGGCGGTGTGCTGCCCGCGACCATCGCGGCCCAGTCGTGGGGCTCGGCGTTGGGCACAGGCGGCCTGCCGGTCTCCCGGAACAACAGGGCGCCGTCGTCGTACGACCCCTCGTCCTGGAGGTTGAACTCGCCGGCGTCGGGGGTGCTCCAGCCCCACGGGTAGGAGCTCATCAGCTCCGAGTGTGCGTCGAGGGCGATCGGCACGGTGCGCGGCTGGGGTGAGGTGAGAGTCAGGCCGACCAGCGTCGCCCGCGTGCCGTCCGGGACGAAGTCCGTCCGCTGCACCTCGATCTGGTCGACGGGCTCGAACGTCGTACGCGTGTATCCCCACCCGACGGTCGTCCGCGTCGCCGCCGCACCGTCGGTGTCGCCCAACCACTCGTCGGCGAGGCGGAACCAGATCCCGTCGACCAGCTTGATCGGCGGCGTCCACACGCCACCCATCTCGCCGCGGATGTGCCAGCCGGCGGCCGGGTAGAGGGAGTCCGCGGTGCTCATGGAGTACGCCCGGTCGCCGACGACGAGGGAGCGCCGGTCGTCCAACCGCGAGGTCTCGCTCAGCTCCGGGGACCTCGCAAAGTCTCCCGGAGAGTCGCCGGGTGCGCCGACCGCACTCACCCCGGGCAGGACCGTTGCGGTGGCGAGGACGGCGCCCGCGGCCGCCCTCCGGATCGATCGCGCAGCCCGAGCCATGAGTGCCCCCTCGCAAAGTAAAGAGTGCTCCTCATTACAACAGAGGCCGGACGAAATAGGCACCCCTCGCATTCGGTGCATCCAGCCGTCCTCACCCGTGCGTAGACCGGGCGCGAGACAATCCCAACCGGGGGAAGGACAAGCAGATCAGACTGACCGCGGCTCTCGCGACGACTACCTGCGCGGACTCGGCGGGGGTGGCCGCGACCGGGTGTGGGCAGGTGCAGGCGACGACAGGGTCTACTACTCACGCGACGGCAGGAAGGATGTCATCAGCTGCGGTCCCGGCAAGGACACGGTGCTCGCGACCTCGGCCGGGCGGCTACTGCCGGGAGGCCTTCTCCAGTGAGGAGACCACCTTCCGGTACGTCGACCAGCCGTTGTAGCCGCCGTTCACCTTGCGTCGCACGTCGTCCCACTCGCCCCTGCGGGCGTCGTCGTCGATGCCGCGGTCCTTGAAGTACTCGGCGAGCACTCGCGCGCCCACCTCCGGCTCCAGCGCCATGCTGGGTCGCTCCTCGAGCGGCATGCCCAGCCGCTTGCCGTAGGAGCGGTAGTTGGCGCGTCCGGTGAGCTGGATGTAGCCGCGACCGTGGAAGCGCGCACCGTCACCGGGACGGGTGTTGCCCAGGTCGCTTCGCCCTTCGTACATCTGGGTGAAGTACGACGGGCCGCCGTACTCGTTGATGGGGCGGAGCCCCGGCCCCACCTCGGTCACCATCGTCGCGAGGACGGCGATCCGGTTCGGCACGTCGTCCATCCCCTCCGCCTCGAGCGCCTCCTCGATCACGGGCCAGGTCTCGGCGACGTCCGCGGGCGAGGACCCGATGGCCCTGGCGATCTCACGCGGCGACAACCACTCCTGGCGCTCCTTCTCCCTGTCGGCGGGTCGGCTCTTGCTCTGGCGCGAGGGAGACTCCGGCTGCTCGGTCTCGCGCTCGGTCTCCCGGGGTTCTCCCCTGTTGGGTCGCACCGCTGCCCGCGCACCACTCGACGGCTCGCTCGGTCGATCCTTCGAGACCGCCTTCGACTCACCTTTCGACGCCCTGGCCTTCACGGGAGCAGGCCGTGCGGCACCGACCAGCCTCGGGCTCGAAGGCGACTGCCATGAGATCAGTGCGTGCGGGCGAGCTCCCTCAGCCGCAACGCGGTGGGGCGAATCCGTGGTACCGGCGACCCACGTCACGGTCGTGGACACTGCCAGCGCCATCCCCATCGACGGCATCGCCCTGAGGGCGGGGTACTTGCGGTAGCGAATGGACCAGCGCTGGCGCAAAGACGCGCGGTGGCGTGCTGTCGCGCGTGGGCGTGCAGACAAACGCGGACTCCTCATCCAGCGTCAGGGCACTCCGAGATCCCCCCTCGCGTGCGGGCGTGGGCATGGCGCTGCCACGCACCCGAGTCCCCCCTCTGGTGCAGTGCGGGCTATGGCTGCCTGCAGAGCCGGGCTCTCGTCGGCCGCAGGCGGGGTGCGCCCGAGTCACCACAGTCCGCGAGGCTCGCGGACTCAGGACCGCCTGGGTGACCGAGCGACAAGGGATGTATTCCGCAGGAAACTAATAGCCAAACCGCGGGGGACGTAATGTCCAGACAGTGCTAGGCAAATCCGCTTCGAATACGGTGGCTTATCGCCCTTTGGCCCGAATTCACCCCGGCCATTCGAGGTGTTAGGTGAGCCACTCGCAGGGCGTCAGCGACAGGCAGCGCCGCCTCAGTGTCGTGGTGGCCGAGCCAATAATAGAGCCGAAACGGGCAATTCATGTCGAGGCCCGAAATCAACAGCACAACAAAGAGTTGCCATTTACTCCGATCGCGAATTTCGCGATTCGCTCAGGCAGTTCGACCTCGGGTCAGCACCGCCACCTGGGGGCTGGTCGGCCACTGGACTATCCAAAATTGGGGAGATGTCCGCTCCCCTGCCCATGAAGGGCGTCGGGGGCGCAGGATGGGTTACCCGACCGCGTATGTGAGGCGAGCTCTCGATGGACCGACGACCCTTGACCGCCGGTGAGATGTTGGCCGTGCCCGCCCAGCGGATCCCGCATCGGCGACCTGCCGACCTGGGCGACGCCGAGG
>DASSMS010000188.1:0-28596 GCA_035688575.1 Nocardioidaceae bacterium | reverse complement strand
CCCACGACCTCGCCGCTGTGGATCCGCAGGTTCACACTGCGTACAGCGTGCACCCCTCCGTACTCCTTGCTCAGTCCGGCCAGCTCTGCCACCGGCTCGCCCTTGGCGGGGTGTGTGCGGGTGTTCAGCCCGACATGGTCGCTGCCGAAGTCGTCCCCCAGGGCCTTCGGCATACGCAACCGGCGAGGGATGAAGCTCGCCAGGCCTCCGGGTAGGAAGAGGATCACCACCAGCAGCAGGACGCTGGACAGGAAGGGCCGGATCCAGCCCGCCTCGACCCCCATCGCGCGCTGGACCTCGGGGACCATCGTCAGGAAGCCACTGCCGAGCAGCGGTCCAAGGAACATGGTGGAGCCGCCGACGACTGCGGTGACGAGGCCGTCGATCGCGGCGGTGAAGCCGAAGTCGTCCGGTGCTATCAGCCGCACGAAGTACGCCCACAGCACGCCGTAGAGCCCCGCGACCGCCCCGGCGGCGATGAATGCCGACAGCCGGTGGCGGCCCACGTCGATGCCCATGGCGCGCGCAGCCAGCTCGTCCTCCCGGATGGCCTCGAGCGCGCGGCCGTAGCGGGAGCGGCCCTGCCGCCAGAACCAGTAGGCCACGACGGCCAGCGCAAACCAGGCGACTGCGGGAGTGAGGACCTTCGGCACGGACATGCCTTGGGCGCCGCCGGTCCATTCCATGTTGAGGATCACGATGCGGATGGCCTCCGCGAAGCCGAGCGTGGCGATGGCGAGGAACACCCCGCGGAGATGCATGGTCGGCAGGCCGAGGACGACGGCGGCCAGCGCGCCGACCGACATGCCGATCAGGACGGCGACGAGCAAGGTTGGGAGCTCACCGAACTCCGCAGGGTCGGGGGCGAGCGTCACCGCGCTGAACGCGGCCACCGAGGCGAAGCCGGCCTGGCCCAGGCTGAGCTGCCCGGCGACGAGCACCGCGTAGAACGAGTAGGCGAAGATCGCCCCGAGCGCGATGAAGGTGACAGTGGACTCGGTGAACATCAGACCTCGCGAACCTTCCGCGCCCCGAACAGCCCCTGCGGTCTCAGGAGAAGGATCACGAACAGGAGCCCGAAGGCGATCAGGTCACGCCAGGAGGAGCCGATGTACTGGACCGCGAAGACCTCCGCCAGCCCCAGCACAAGACCCCCGACGAGTGCGCCCGGCAGCGACCCCAGGCCGCCGACGATGATGACCGCCAACCCCTTGAGCTCGATGGCCGAACCCATCCCGAGCTGAGCGCTGTTGACGTTCATCGCGAACAGGACGCCCGCGACCGCGCCCAGGGCCGAGGAGATCGCGAACGTGGTCGCGGTGACCCGGTCCACGTTCACCCCCAGCACCCTGGCCGCTGTCGGGTTCTCGGCGATCGCGCGCATGGCGCGCCCCAGGCGAGACTTCGCGACCAACCAGGTCAGCCCGACCACGAGTGCCAGCGAGACCACCAAGATGACCACCTGCACCAGAGTCACCTGGGCGCCGAGGACGTCGTACCGGTCGTCGGGGAACGAGCCCGCGGGGAAGCGCCTGGTGTTCGGCCCGTAGCGCCACTGCAGCAGTGCGATGATCATGCCCGCGATGGCGATGGAGGAGATCAGGCCGGCGAAGTGGGCGTCCGGCCGGTTCTTCAGGGGCCGGAAGCCCAGCCTTTCGATGATCAGCCCGAGGACGGCGCCGAGGACGAACACCACCGGCAGCGCGACCCAGATCGACAGCCCGAACCCCTCCACCAGCTCGATGCCCACGAATGCCGACGCGGCGAACACCGCCGGGTGCGCCAGGTTCAGCCGATCCAGGATGCCGAAGACGAGCGTGAACCCGATCGCGAACAACGCGTAGATCGAGCCGATGAAGAGTCCGTTGAGGAGCTGCTGCATGCGTGGTCCTTAGCTGGTGGATGCTCCGGTCACTCCAGGACGGTGAACTTGCCGTCCTGGACGACCTGCACCACCGCCTCGTGCTCGGCGTCACGGTCCTCGTTGATCGACAGCTCCCCGAGCACGGTGGGGACGTTCTGGATGCTGCCCAGGCCGTCCTTGATGTCGTCGCGCTCGCCGGAGCAGTTCGCCCGGACTGCCTGGTCGATCAGCATGAGACCGGTGTAGGCCTGCGCGGCGAACTGGTCGGGCTGGGAGTCGAACTTGGCCTCGTACGCCTCGAGGAAGGCGGTGTTCTCCGGGTTGTCGGAGCTGGAGTTCCAGGCAGCGCCCACGACCACGCCCTCGGCGGCCTCGCCGGCGTCGGCCATCAGCTGCGGGTTGTTGAACCCGTTGCCGCCGATGATCGGGACGTCGATGCCGAGCTGGCGTGCCTGCGTCACCAAGGGGATGGCCGCCTCGATCAGCGCCGAGACGACGATGGCGTCGGGGTTCGCACCCTTCGCCTCGGTCAGGAGGCTCCGGAAGTCGGTGTCAGCCTTGGAGAAGGTCAGCGTGTCGATGACCTCGACACCCTCGTCCTCGAGAGAGGAGGCGAACACCTCGTAACCGGACTCGGTGAAGGCGTCGTCGTTGCTGTACATGACGATCACCTTCTCGAGGCCGTACACCTCCTTGGCCTTGGCCACGGTCTGCGGGATGACCTGGCCTTCGGTGAGAGAGTCGCGGAAGATGTAGTCGCCCTGCGCGGTGATGCCGTCGGCCGTGTTGGAGACCGCCAGCACCGGCACGCCCTCCTCCTGGGCGATCGGCTGCGCCTGGAAGGCGGTGTTGGACAGTGTGGGGCCGATGATGATGCTGGCACCGTCCCCGGCGAACTGCTCGAAGAGCGTGATGCCCTGCCGCGGGTCGGTCTGGTCGTCCTCGACCGTCAGGTCGTAGGTGACCCCCTCCTTCTGGTCGAGCTCCTCCTTGGCGAGCTCGAGGCCCTTCTGCTGCGACTCGCCGTAGCTGGCCGCGGCTCCGGTGAGGCTCAGCGCCGCGCTCACCGGGACCGGGTCCTCGATCACGCAGGAGTCGCCCGAGCCCTCGCCGGCCAGGTTGCCCGATGACTGGCCGCCCCCGTCACCGCCGCCGCAGCCGGCCAGGACGAGGGTCGCGGCCGAGGCCACGGCGAGGGAGCTGAGCTTGATGTGCATGTTTCCTCCGTTGGGTGGGGCGGGGGGTCGCAGGGGTCATGATGCCGTCTCGGGACGCCGGATACGCGCATGGTCAGGGGTCAGGTCGCTGAGTCGTTCCACCCCCAGCAGGCGCATCGTGCGGGTGACCTGGTCGGAGAGGATCTCCAGCGCCCGGTCCACGCCCCTCTCGCCGCCGGCCATCAGGCCGTAGAGGTAGGCGCGGCCCACCAGACAGGCGGAGGCTCCGTTGGCGACGGCCGCGATCACGTCCGCGCCGTCGACGATCCCGGTGTCGAGCAGGACCTCGGCCCGGCCGTCGACCGCCGCCACCACCTCGGGCAGCACCTCCAGCGGGGTGACGGCTCGGTCCAGCTGTCGCCCACCGTGGTTGGACACGACTATCCCGTCTGCGCCGAGCTCGACCATGGCCAGGGCGTCGGCCGGGTGCTGAACGCCCTTGACGACGATGTGACCCGACCACCTCTCGCGCAGCCAGGTGAAGTCGTGGGCCGAGGCGCTCGGGTCGAACATGCGGTCCACGAGGTCCGCGACGGTGCCCCCCGAGTGCGTCAGGGAGGCGAACTCCAACGGCTCGGTCGTCAGCAGGTTGAACCACCAGGCGGGGTGGAGGGACATGTCTGCGAGGGTCTTCGCGGACAACGTGGGCGGAATGGTCATGCCGTTGCGTACGTCGCGCAGCCGCCTTCCGGCGACGGGCGTGTCGACGGTGAGCACCAGAGTCCCGTAACCGGCGGAGGCCGCGCGCTGGATGAGGTCCAGGGACGCGGCCCGGTCCTTCCACAAGTACAGCTGGAACCAGTGCTGACCGTCCGGGGCGGCGGCGGCCACGTCCTCCACCGAGACCGTGCCCATCGTGGACAGCGCGTACGGGACTCCTGCCCGGGCAGCGGCACGGGCTACCGCACGCTCGCCTTCGTGGTGCATCATCCGGGTGAATCCGGTGGGAGCCAACGCGAGAGGCAGGCTGCTCGACGTGCCCATCACCTCACATCCGGCGTCCACCGTGGTGACGTCGCGCAGGACTCGGGGCCGGAACTCCACGCGGGCGAACGCCTCGCGGGCGCGGCGCAGGCTGATCTCGGCCTCGGCCGCACCGTCGACGTAGTCGAAGACGGAGCGGGGAGTGCGGCGCCTCGCCACCTCTCGCAGGTCGCCGATCGTCGCAGCCCTGCTGAGCTGTCGCTCGGTGCGGGACATCTGCACCGGTCGGGTCCGGACGAGCGGCTTCAGCGCCGACCACGTCGGAAGACGTCGCTGCACCCGGTTCGTCACAGCTCGTACCTCCCGAGGACGAGGACGTTGGAAGCGTTGGTGCCGAGATCGGCGGTCCCGAGGAGACGCTACCGCGGCAAGGTTGTGGGAGCGTGGACGTGGGTCACGGGCGCCGGTGAGGCGTACCCGCGTATCCTCGGCGCCGTGGCCAGAGAGATCGCCCTGTTGACCAACCCCTCTGCCGGCAAGGGCGCAGGTGCCCGGACCGCGGCGATCGCGCTCCCGCGACTGCGTGAGGCGGGCTTCCACGTCCGTGAGCTCGAGGGCGGCGACGGCCCCGAGGCCCTCACACTGGCGCACCAGGCGGTCGCCGAGGGCGTGGAGAGCCTCGTCGTGGTGGGCGGGGACGGAATGGTGCACATGGCCGTCCAGGCTCTCGTCGGAACCGATGTGAACCTCGGGATCATCCCGGCCGGGACGGGCAACGACGTCGCCCGCTACCTCGACATCCCGCGCAAGGACCCCCAGGCCGCCGCCGACGTCGTCGTGGGCTCGCACGTGCGGACCATCGACCTCGCGAAGGCGGGACCGTCGTACTTCGTGACCGTTCTGGCCGCCGGCTTCGACTCCAAGGTCAACGAGCGCGCGAACCGCATGCGGTGGCCGAAGGGGCAGATGCGTTACAACCTCGCCACCCTCGCGGAGCTGCGCGTCTTCGAGCCGCTGCACTACACGCTGGAGATGGACGGGGAGGTACGCCGCCTCGACGCGATGCTGGTGGCGGTGGGGAACGGCCCCTCGTTCGGGGGCGGGCTGCGGATCACCCACGGCGCGGAGATCGACGACGGCATGCTGGACGTGGTGATCATCAAGCCGATGAGCAAGGTGGAGCTGGTCAAGACCTACCCGAAGCTCTACTCGGGACGGCATGTGACCCACCCTCAGTACGAGCATCACCGGGTCAAGACCGTGACGGTCGCGGCACCGGACGTCGTGGCCTACGCAGACGGCGAGCGTCTCGGCGCCCTGCCCCTGACGGTCGAGGTTGCTCCTCTGGCCCTCCGGGTACTGGCCCCGCGATGACCACGCCCTCGGACAGGTACGCCAAGTTCCGCCGGGACCAGAAGTCACCCCTTTTCGCGGACTTCGCCTCCCTCTACGACTTCGACCTCGACGGGTTCCAGGTCCGGGCCTGCCAAGAGCTCGAGGCGGGCAACGGCGTCCTGGTCGCGGCCCCCACCGGGTCGGGCAAGACCCTGGTGGGTGAGTTCGCGGTCCACCTGGCGCTCGCGCAGGGGCGCAAGTGCTTCTACACCGCCCCGATCAAGGCGCTGTCGAACCAGAAGTTCAACGACCTCGTCGACAGGTACGGTGCCGAGCAGGTCGGCCTGCTGACCGGTGACAACACGATCAACGGCGAGGCGCCGATCGTGGTGATGACCACCGAGGTGCTCCGCAACATGATCTACGCGGGTTCACGGACGCTCGCGGGGCTCGGGTACGTCGTGATGGACGAGGTCCACTACCTCGCCGACCGTTACCGCGGCGCGGTGTGGGAGGAGGTCATCATCCACCTGCCCGAGTCCGTGGCACTGGTGTCGCTCTCCGCGACCGTCTCCAACGCCGAGGAGTTCGGGGAGTGGCTCTCCACCGTGCGTGGGGCGACGACCACGATCGTCGAGGAGCGACGCCCGGTCCCGCTCTACCAGCACGTGATGGTGGGGCGGAGGCTGTACGACCTCTTCGCGGTGCGCGAGGGAGCGGGAGCAGGGGAGGCCAAGGTCAACCCCGACCTGCTGAAGGTCGCGCGCGACGACTGGCGGGCCTCCCGCACCAGCGACCGGCGCGACCGTCGTGGGGCGCCGCGAGGTCGCGCCGGTGCCCGTGGCCAGGGCATGCGCCGGTCCTACCTCCCCAGCCGGTTCGACGTGGTCGAGAAGCTCGACGCCGAAGGCCTCCTTCCCGCGATCGTCTTCATCTTCAGCCGGGTCGGTTGCGACGCGGCGGTCACGCAGTGCCTCAACGCCAACCTGCGTCTGACAACCCCCGCGGAGCGGGAGACCATCCGCGGCTTCGTCGAGGAACGGTGCAGGAACATCCCCGACGAGGACCTCCACGTCCTCGGCTACCACGACTTCCTCGACGGTCTCACGAGAGGCGTGGCGGCCCATCACGCCGGGATGCTGCCGACCTTCAAGGAGTGCGTGGAGGCTCTCTTCGAGCAGGGACTGTGCAAGGTCGTGTTCGCCACGGAGACGCTCGCGCTGGGAATCAACATGCCGGCGCGCTCGGTGGTGATCGAGAAGCTCTCGAAGTGGAACGGCGAGACCCACGCCGACATCACGCCGGGGGAGTACACCCAGCTCACCGGCCGCGCGGGACGGCGGGGCATCGACGTCGAGGGCCACGGTGTCGTCCTGTGGCAGCCCGGCCTCGACCCCAAAGCGGTGGCCGGCCTGGCCTCGACACGCACCTACCCCCTCAAGTCGTCGTTCCGGCCGTCGTACAACATGGCGGTCAACCTGGTGAAGCGCGTGGGCCGGCACACCGCGCGCGAGCTGCTCGAGTCGTCGTTCGCACAGTTCCAGGCCGACAAGGCCGTGGTCGGGCTCGCGCGGCAGCTGCGCAAGAGCGAGGAGGCACTGGCCGGGTACGCCGAGGCGGCGACCTGCCATCTCGGCGACTTCATGGAGTACGCCACGATCCGCCGGCGGCTCAGCGACGTTGAGTCGTCGCTGGCGAAGTCGCGCAGGAGTGACCAGCGCGACGAGGTCGTCGCCTCCCTGGAGGCGCTGCGCCCAGGCGACGTGATCGAGGTGCCTACGGGACGGTACGCCGGGCTGGCGGTCGTGGTGGACCCGGGAGGGTCCTCCGACCGGGAGGGACCGCGTCCCTACGTCGTCACCGCCGACCGCCAGGCGAGGCGGCTGTCGCTCGTCGACTTCCCGGTCCCGGTCAACGCGGTCACGCGGATGCGCATCCCGCGGAACTTCAACGGTCGCAACCCCCAGTCCAGGCGCGACCTGGCCTCCACGCTCCGCGCCAAGACGCACGGCCTGACCCCTCCGCCACCGAGCGGGCGTGGCGGCCCGACCAGGGGCCGACGCGGACCGAGCAGCGGCAGGCAGGCCGAGGGTGAGCGCGAGATCAGCAGGCTCCGCGCCGAGCTCAGGGCGCACCCCTGCCACGGCTGTGACGAGCGGGAGAGCCATGCGCGCTGGGCCGAGCGCCACCACAAGCTCGCCCGCGACGCCCGGACCCTGGAGCGCCGCATCGAGCAGCGCACGAACACCATCGCGCGCCAGTTCGACCGGGTGTGCGACCTGCTCACCGCGCTCGGGTACCTCGAGAACGACAAGGTGACACCGACGGGGGAGCGCCTGATGCGGATCTACACCGACATGGACCTCGTCGCCGCGGAGTCGCTGCGCCACGACCTGTGGGTCGACCTCTCGCCCAGCGAGCTCGCCGCAGCACTCTCGGCGCTGGTGTTCGAGTCACGACGGGCCGACGACGCCTCGGCGCCCCGCCTGCCCGGCGGCCGGGTCAGGGACGTCCTCGGGGAGATGGTCTCGCTCTGGGCCGACCTCGACGCGCTGGAGCGCGAGCACAAGCTCGACTTCCTGCGCGAGCCCGACCTCGGCTTCGCGTGGGCGGCCTACAGGTGGGCGGAGGGCGCCTCGCTCGACGACGTGCTCACCGAGACCGACCTGGCCGCCGGAGACTTCGTGCGATGGGTCAAACAGCTGCTCGACGTGGCCGACCAGGTCGCCGACGCCGCAGGGGACACCCGCCTCCGCAAGACCTCTCGGAGGGCGTCCGACGCCCTCCGGCGCGGGGTCGTCGCCTACTCCAGCGTTTCCGACTAGGGCGGGGCTCGACCCGAGACGTCGGATCCATTAACCTTCTGGCGCATCCCCATTTCCCCTGTCTTTGCGGATGCTTCTGTCTCGTGGAGGAGCCCCGTGGTCAACGCGCCCCGTGCGTCGTGGATCGACCAGTTCGTGTTACGCGGCCCTGCCCCGGGAGGGGCGCTGTCGCCGTTTCGTCAAGCCATCCTGGCCGGCGAGCAGCTCGCTCGGGTGGCCGAGGACCGCAGCGGGTTGCCCCGCGCCGCCTACGACGCGTTGGGCACGGCGCGTCACCAGGCGCGGCTGCTCTCTGAGCTTGCCCGGATGCTCGACGAGGACGTCGCCTCGCTCGCCCGCAAGGTCGACAACGCGCCCTCGCCGGGGACCGACCCCGTAGGCCACGCCAGGGTCCTCGCCGTGTCGCTGAGCGGGGTCGTCCGGGCGACCGCGACGCTGCTCGACACCTGCCACTCGATGCTCCTCCTCGCCGAGCAGCTGCTCGTCGTCCACCGCACGCGGAGCCGCCTGGAGCTGATGGCCGCGGTGGAGACGCTCCGGGGCGCCGCGTCGACCGCGCACCTGACAGTGTTGGCAAACCTGCCGCGGCTGACCGACTCGGTGCTCTACGACGAGCTGGCCTCGGGCCTCGGATCGGTCGAGGTCACCCTGTCGCTGGCGAACCGGCTAAGCGAGACGATCCGCAGCGAGATGGCCCTGCGCCCGTCGATGCCGCCTCAGCGGGCCGGCGTGCTGGAGCTGAGCTGACCCGTCGGGCGGCTCTCGTAAGGCGTCGAGAGCACGATCGTGGTGCGCGTTGACACGTTGGCGACACTGCGGATGCGCGCCAGGAGGTCCTCGAGATCGCCCGGCGTCGCCACACGGGTCTTGAGGATGTAGGACTCGTCGCCGGCGACCGACCAGCAGCTCTCGATCTCCGGGATGCCCCGCAGCCGGTCGGGTGAGTCGTCGGGCTGCGACGGGTCGATCGGCCGGATCGAGATGAAGGCCGTGAGTGGAAGGTCGAGCTCGTCGTAGTCGATCTTGGCGGAGTAGCCCTTGATCACACCACGGCTCTCGAGGCGCTTGACGCGCTGGTGGACCGCGGAGGTCGAGAGGCCCGTGGCCTTGCCGAGGTCGGTGAAGGACATCCGGCCGTCTTCGGCGAGCAGGGCGAGGATGCGGCGGTCGAGGTCTTCCACGAGGCACACCCTAGCCGCGTTGCTCCGCGCGTCCGGGCGTTGGAGTCACTTCTCACATGGAAGACTGACGCAGCGTGACTCGACGCCTCATGCTCCTCGACACGGCCAGCCTCTACTTCCGCGCCTACTTCGGCGTCCCCGACTCCATCAAGGCGCCCGACGGCACGCCGGTGAACGCGGTGCGCGGTCTGCTCGACTTCATCTCCAGGCTGGTCGGCGACTACCGGCCGAGCCACCTCGCGTGCTGCTGGGACAACGACTGGCGCCCCCAGTGGCGGGTCGACCTGCTGCCGTCGTACAAGGCACACCGGGTCGAGGCGGAGCTGCCGACCCCGAGCTCGGGCGGTGCGCACTTCGAGGAGGAGGTGCCCGACCCACTCGAGGCGCAGATCCCGGTGATCGTCGAGGTGCTCGAGGCGTTCGGCATCGCGATCGTCGGAGCCGACTGCTTCGAGGCCGACGACGTGATCGGCACCCTGGCGACGGGTGCGGGAATGCCCGTGGACGTGGTCACAGGGGACCGTGACCTCTTCCAGCTCGTCGACGACGATGCCGAGGTGAGGGTGCTCTACACCGCCCGCGGAGTCGGGAAGCACGAGCGGGTCACCAACGCCGTCGTGCGCGACAAGTACGGCATCGACGGACGCCAGTACGCCGACTTCGCGGCGCTGCGCGGCGACCCCTCGGACGGTCTTCCGGGCGTGGCCGGTGTGGGGGAGAAGACCGCGGCGTCGCTGCTGCGGCGGTTCGGCGACCTGTCGAGCATCGTCGCGGCCGCCTACGACCCGGCAAGCGACATGGCCCCGGGGCCTCGGCGGAAGATGAAGGACGCCGCGGACTACCTGCGCGCCGCGCCGAAGGTCGTGGCAGTGGCCAGGGACATCGACCTCGGCAGCCCAGACCTCTCGCTGCCGCGCACGCCGAAGCATCCCGACCGGCTCGTGGAGCTGAGCGAGCGGTGGGGGCTGGGCGGTTCGGTCACGCGGCTGGTGGACGCGCTGACCGACGCGTAACCGCCGGGCGCGACGGGTCGTTGGGCCGACGTGCCCCCTCTCGTACGCACCGTCCTGCTCGTCGTCGTCCTGTCGTCGCTTGCCGTGGTGCCGCCGCCGGTTGCCGCGCAGGAGGAGCTACGCGTCGGAGTCGGACGTGCAGACATCACGCCGCCGACGGGTTTCTTCACCATGGGCAACGTGCGCTCCGACGCCCGGGCCGCCGGACAGCACACGCGGCTACAGGCACGGGCGATCGTTCTCGAACGAGGTGGACGGAAGATCGCGCTCGTCGTCACCGACCTCTGCTGCGTCGCCGGTGGGCTGCTCACCGAGGCATCGAGGCGGTTGGAGGGTCGTGGCTTCGACGAGACGAACATGCTTGTGTCGGCCACCCACACACACAGCGCTCCGGGGCAGTACTTCCCCTTCGCCGCCTACGACATCACCTTCCCGAACCTCCACACCGCCACGGCCTTCAGCATGCAGCCCGATCCCCAGCTCTACGGCTTCCTGGCCCGCCGTCTGGCCACCGCGATCGCCAGGGCCGACGACGACCTCGGCCCCGGCGCGGTCGCCTGGGGGCACGCCGAGATCCCCGAGGGTCTGACCGAGAACCGCTCGATCGAGGCGCATCTGGCCAACTACGGGATCGACAGGGAGCTCGGAGAGGGTGACCCGTCCGAGGCACCGGGCGGGCCGGACAGCACTATCGCTCCCGACCTGGACGTCCTGCGCGTCGACAAGCGGGTCGGGGGCCGTCTCGTCCCGGTCGGGATGTGGTCGACGTTCGCCAACCACGGCACGGTGAACCTCGGTTCGAGGGCCCTGGACTACAACGGCGACCACTTAGGGGCGGCGATGCTGGCTGCCGAGGACGCGCTTCGGCGTGCAGGCGGAGCACCAGGGGCCCAGGACGTCGTCACAGCCTTCTCCAACGCCGACGAGGGCGATACCTCCTCCGCACTTCGCCGCACCGGACCGGCCGCCGCGGAGTACGTCGGCCGGGTGGAGGCGGCGGCGATGATGAGAGCCTGGAGGGCTGCCGGCCGGCGCCTGTCGACCACGCCGGTGCTGGACCTGCGCTGGACCCGCTTCTGCTTCTGCGGCCAGCAGACCGCAGGGGGAAGGGTCGACGACAAGGCGGTCCCAGGTGTTCCGCTGCTCAGCGGCTCCGACGAGCATCGCGGTCAGCTGCACGAGCACACGGGCGTCGTCTTCGAGGGCCACAGGCTGCCCGCGGAGGTCGGCCCGCAGGGGAACAAGATCCAGCTCGAGCCTCAGGGGGTGCCGATCCCTGCGGGTGCGCCCCTCGTACTCGTCCGGGTCGCTGACGGGGCGATCGTGTCCAACCCCGGCGAGGTCACCGTGGAGGTCGGCCGGCGACTCGAGGCCGCAGTCAGGGCGGGGTTGGACGGCACAGGCGTGCGGGAAGTGGCGATCAGCGGCCTCGCGAACGAGTACCAGGGCTACTTCACCACGCCCGAGGAGTACGCCTGGCAGGCCTACGAGGGAGGGCAGACCAACTTCGGGAAGTACAGCGCCAACCTCTTGGTCGAGGAGACCGCGCGGCTGGCCCGGTCGATGGGGGCGGGGCGTCCGGCCCCGGCGCCGTACCCGTTCGACGCGACCAACGGCTTCGCCGCGGACCACACGCCCTTCCCCGCGGGCGCGGCCACGGCGTCGGTCCTCGAGCACCCGGCAGGCGTCTCCCGGCTCGAGCAGGCCGCCTTCTCGTGGCGGGGCGGGCCGCGAGGGACCGACCGGCCCCTGGACCGGGCGTTCGTGACGGTCCAGCGCCGGGGCCCCGACGGATGGGTGTCGAGGCACGACGACCTGGGGATGACCATTCGCTGGGAGGTCGAGGGCGACGAGGCGGTGCCGCTCGGCGCGCGCCACGCCAAGGAGGCGTCGGAGGGCACCTACCGGGCCGTGTGGGAGGTGCCACTCTCCGAGAGGCGGGGCAGGTACCGGTTCGTGGTGACCGCCAAGCGCTACCGCCTCGTCTCCCGGTCCTTCCGGGTCGGCCCGGGTGCCCTCCTCGACGTCCGGCCGGTCCGCGCCGGGCGAGGACAGGCGGCGTTCACCCTGGCCTACCCACGTGCCCGGCCCTACGAGGACCTCACGTACCGGCCCGCGGTGGCACGAGGGGGAGTGGCCGTCGTACGAGTGGGCCGGCGGACGCTCACGGTCAGGCCCAGCAGGGACGGAACGTTCGTGTTCCGGGCCCCGGCAGGCAGCTCGGTCGTGGTCGCGGCGGGTGCGGCTCACGACCGGTTCGGCAACGAGAACCTCTCTCGCGAGAGCTTCACCGCCGGGGAGCCCCGGGCCGGTCGTCCGCGTGAGCCCTATCCGGTCCTCAGCAGCTACTGACGCTTTCAGCTGATCGGCAGCAGCTTCTGCGCCTCCGCGGCCTCACGGGAGGCAGCCGCCCGCCTCTCCGCCTCGACCAGGTCCGGGCCGGCGTGGTCGCGCCACCAGGCCTGCCCCGACTCGGGGAGCGTGTGGATCGGGTCGTAGTACTCGTAGGTCCGCGTCAGCGCCTCGGGGTCGCTCGCCTCGATCGAGGTGCGGTAGTTCTTCGTCCAGTACGAGATGCCGAGCTCGCGGTCGTACTCGTCGATCTGGTGGACCCAGCGCTTGCCGACGAAGGGGACGTCGCAGACGATGCGCGCCGTGGCGAAGCCCGGAAGGTAGCCCATGATCCCGTGCTGGAGTCGCTGGGCCTCGGCCACCGAGACCCGCCAGTGCTCGCTGAACGGGATCATGTCGGCCATGTAGAAGTAGTAGGGCATGATCTGCGCACCGTCGAGCAGCGCGAAGCTCAGGTCGAGCAGGGTGTGCGCGTCGGCGTTCACACCGTTGAGCAGGACGCCTTGGTTGCGCACGTCGCGGATGCCGGTCTCGAGCATCGCGCGGGCCGCCTTGGCGACCAGCGGGGTCACGGAGTTGGCGTGGTTCACGTGGGTGTGGATCGCGATGGAGACGCCCCGCGCGCGAGCGACCTTCGCCACCCGCTCCATCCCGGCACGGACGTCGTCCTGCAGCCAGTGCTGGGGCAGCCCCATGAGCGCCTTCGTTGCGAGGCGGATGTCGCGGATGTTGTCGATCTCCAGCAGCTTGCTGAGGAAGTCCTCGAGCCGTGCCCAGGGCATGTTCGCGACGTCACCGCCGGAGACCACCACGTCGCGCACCGTCGGAGTGCTGCGCAGGTAGTCGATCATCGCGGCGTGCCGGTCGACCGGCTTCCCGAGGAACTTGAGCTTGTCCACGGTCGGCGTGGAGTTGCCGACGAGGTCCATCCGGGTGCAGTGGCCGCAGTACTGGGGACACGTGGGGAGCAGCTCGGCCAGGACCTTGGTGGGGTAGCGGTGCGTGAGCCCCTCGGCCACCCACATGTCGTGCTCGTGCAGCGAGTCACGGGTGGCATGGGGGTGGGAGGGCCAGTCGGTACGGCGGTCGGAGAACACCGGCAGCATGTAACGGCGCACCGGGTCGGCGTACATCGCCTCGGTGAGCGAGCCGGGGCCGGCGGGCTCGACGTGCGACGTCATCGTGTTCATCATCTGCGGCGTGACGAGCATCGACATCGTCGCCCGCTCCTGCTGGTCGCGCTCGAGGTCGGCGTAGAAGCGCTCGTCCAGAAGGTCACCCATGAGCGCACGAAGCTGCCTGACGTTCTTCACACAGTGCGCGCGCTGCCACTGGACGGACTCCCACTCCTCGCGAGTGACGTCCTGCCATCCCGGGAAGCGGGTCCAGTCGGGCTCGACAAGCTCGACCTGGCGGTACAGGTAGGGCTGGCCCGCGGCCTCGGCTGGCGTCTGGGCGCTGATCTGAATCGTCATCCTCACTCCGGTCTTCGTCGATCGCAGCTGGTGGTCTTCCTCGGGGGCGTGCCTGTTTGTACGGCCGCCGTTCTTCGTGACAGAGTACGCACAGAATCTCTTGTCCAACAACCGCAGCACCGGAAGATTTGTAGTCACAGGGCGTTTAGGAAGGATGATGGGCGTGTCACACGCGGCACCAACCGGTATTCAGACGGGGGATCCAACGGGTTTGCACCGGGTGCTCGAGCCCTACGGTGTCCTGCCGCAGGCAGCCTTCCGCCTCGACACGCGTCGTGAGGTCTGGCCCGACGAGGTGCGGATCCGGGTGGAGCGCCTGAACCTCGACGCAGCCTCGTTCCGCCAGCTCGAGCGCAAGCACGCGGGGGATGGGGAGGCCGTGCGCGCCGAGGTCCTCGACATCATCGCTTCGCGCGGGAAGATGCAGAACCCGGAGACCGGGTCCGGGGGCATGCTCGTCGGAACTGTCGAGGAGGTGGGGGAGAGGTCGCCGCTCGGTCTGGCCGTCGGTGACCACGTCACCACCCTGGTCTCCCTCACGCTCACTCCGCTGGTGATCGAGGACGACCTCGCCCGCTGGGACGGGCTCAGCGAGCAGGTTCCCGCGGACGGCTACGCGATCCTCTTCGGCCGCTCCATCGCCGCGCGGATCCCCGATGACCTCCCTGCCGCGCTGTCGCTCTCGGTGATGGACGTCTGCGGCGCACCCGCACTCACTGCCCGCGTGGTCGGGCAGTACGCGTCGACGGGCTCGACTGCCGAGAGGCCGACAGTCGCCGTCATCGGGGGCGCCGGCAAGTCCGGCTCGCTGTCGCTCGTCGCGGCCAAGGAGGCCGGCGCTGCCCGGACGATCGGCGTGGTGCCGAACCAGGAGGAGGCCGACCTCCTCGAGACCTCCGGTCTGGCGGACTCGGTCGCCATAGCCGATGCCCGCGACCCGGTCGCGCTGTCCCGTGCCGTGATCCAGGCCGGTGGCCCTGCCGACGTGACCGTGGTGTGCGTCGACGTGCCCGGGTGCGAGGGCGGCGCCATCCTCGCCACCGCCGACCGCGGGACGGTCATCTTCTTCTCCATGGCGACCTCGTTCAGCGCTGCGGCGCTCGGGGCCGAGGGACTCGCCGCCGACGTCACCATGCTCGTCGGCAACGGCTACGTTCCGGGGCACGCGGACTACGCCATGTCGCTGATGCGCACCCATCCGGGAGTGCGCAGACTGTTCGAACGACGCCTGTGAGAATGAGCCTGTGACTCGGACTCTCTTCCGCGGTGGCTACGTGCACACCCCCGCCGACCCCCACGCGACCGCCCTGTGCATCGAGGACGGACAGGTGGTGTGGACCGGGGACGACGACGCCTCCGCTCACTTCGCGGACAACGCCGACCGGATCGTCGAGCTCGAGGGGCGGCTGGTGACACCGGCCTTCGTGGACGCGCACGCCCACCTGGCCCAGACCGGCCTGGCGGCGAGCAGCCTCGACCTCAGCGAGACCCCGACCCTTGGCGCGGCTCTGGACGCCCTCGCCGCCTTCGCCGCGAGTTCCTCGTTCCCGATCGTGCTGGCGTACGGGTGGGACGAGACCCAGTGGCCCGAGCAGCGGCCCTTCACCCGCGAGGAGGTGGACCGTGCCGTCGGTGCGCGCCCGGCCTACCTGGCTCGTGTCGACGTCCACTCCGCTGTGGTGTCCTCCGCCCTGCTGGACGCCGCACCCGAGCTCAAGGACGCAGACGGCTACGACGGCTCCGGGTCCGTGGCCCGGGAGGCACACCACGTGGCACGCGAGGCGATGTTCGCGATCGTGCCCGTCTCCGCCCGCGAGGACGCCATCCGCCTGGCCCTGAGCGACGCCGCGGCACAGGGGATCGGGATGGTCCACGAGCTCGGGGCCCCGCACCTTTCACCGCCCGAGGACTTCGAGACCATCGCGAAGATGCGTGCCGCAGCGACGTTGCCCGAGGTCGTGGGCTACTGGGGTGCACTCGACGGCATCGATCTCGCCGCGGAGCTCGGCTGCGTCGGTGCCGGCGGAGACCTCTGCGTCGACGGCGCGATCGGGTCCCGCACGGCGGCCATGCACACGCCGTACGTCGATGCCGACACCTCCGGACACCTCTACCTCACCTCCGAGCAGGTCCGCGACCACGTGGTGGCCTGCACGAACGCCGGGCTGCAGGCGGCCTTCCACGCCATCGGTGACCGCGCCACCGCCGCGCTCGCCTCCGGCTTCAAGCTGGCTGCCGACGCCTTGGGGACGACGGCACTCGTGCGCGCCCGTCACCGTGTCGAGCACCTGGAGATGGTGAGCCCGGCGGACATGAGGATCCTTGGGCAGCTCGGCGTCACCGCGAGCGTGCAGCCGGTCTTCGACGAGCTCTGGGGCGGACCGGACTCGCTGTACGCCCAGCGACTCGGGGCCGACCGGGCCGAGCCGATGAACCCCTACGCCTCCTTGAACCGTGCCGGCGTCGCCCTCGCCTTCGGGTCGGACACACCGGTGACCCCATTCGGCCCGTGGGCCGCGGTCCGGGCTGCGGCCCACCACCACAACGAGGGCGAGCGGCTCACCGTCCGCGCCGCGTTCAACGCGCACACCCGTGGGGGCTGGCGGGCGGCGCGGCGTGACGAGGGTGGCGTGATCGCCCTGGGCGCCCCGGCCTCCATCGCGGTGTGGGACGTCCCCGGCGACCTCGTCGTCCAGACACCCGATGCCCGTGTCGCGGCGTGGTCGACCGACCCGAGGGCCGGCGTACCCCACCTCCCAGACCTGCATCCAGATCTCGACCTGCCCGGCTGCGTGATGACCGTCGTGGCGGGCAAGGTCGCCTACGAAGAACCAGGAGCACTTGGATGACCACCCGCCGCCCCCGGGGCAAGCTCGACCTGGACCCGGTCACCGTCCGCAAGGCGCGGTCGCTGGCCCGCCAGGTCGGTCGCCCGATCGTCAAGATGGCCCAGCAGCACACGACCGTCTCGGTGGAGCGCTCAACGCTGCGCCTCGCCGGGCTCCAGGGGGCGGACGCGGACGGCATCCCATGGGTCAACCGGCTGCTCGACGCCGTCCGCGGCGACGTCGGTATCGAGCACGGAGTGGCGCTGCCCGTTTGGGACGCCCTCGTCAGGGGAGAGGCCGATGACCTCACCGTCCTGGCGCAGAAGGCCGCCGCGGGCTCGGTGCGCTTCCGCGTCCCCGAGGGACGGGACCTGACCCGGGCACGCTCGGCGTCGCGCAAGCAGGTCGGGGCCGGCATCAAGAGGGTCGACGCCCGGCGCCGGGAACGTGAGCGTCTCGTGAAGCGCTGGGGCGACCCGCAGCAGAAACCGTGGATCTACCTGATCGTGGCGACGGGCGACATCTACGAGGACATCCCGCAGGCGCAGCAGGCCGCGCGTGAGGGTGCCGACGTGATCGCGGTGATCCGATCCACCGGGCAGTCGCTGCTCGACTACGTGCCAGAGGGCGCCACGCGCGAGGGGTTCGCCGGGACCTACGCGACCCAGGAGAACTTCCGCCTGATGAGGGCCGCGCTCGACGAGTCGAGCGCCGAGCTCGGCCGCTACGTGCGGCTGACCAACTACGCGTCGGGCCTGTGCATGCCGGAGATCGCCGCCCTCGCCGGCCTCGAGCGGCTCGACATGATGCTCAACGACTCGATGTACGGCATCCTCTTCCGCGACATCAACCCGGTGCGCACCTTCGTCGACCAGCGCTTCAGCCGGCAGGTGCACGCTCGCGCTGGCATCATCATCAACACCGGCGAGGACAACTACCTCACCACGGCCGACGCCGTCGAGGCCGCCCACACGGTCACGACGTCGCAGCTGCTCAACGAGTACTTCGCCAAGGAGGCCGGTCTCGAGGACTGGCAGCTCGGGCTCGGTCACGCGTTCGAGATCGACCCCGACCTGCGGGACAGCTTCCGGATGGAGCTCGCGCACGCCCTGCTGGCCCGGGAGCTCTTCCCGGAGGCGCCCCTGAAGTGGATGCCCCCGACCCGGCACATGACCGGCGACGTCTTCCGGGGCTACCTGCTCGACGGCTTCTTCAACCTCGCCGGGGCCCTGACCGGGCAGGGCATCCTGCTCGTCGGGATGATGACCGAGGCGGTCGTCACACCGTGGCTCTCCGACCGCGACCTCGCGCTCCAGAACGTGAGGTACGTGCTGAACGCCGCCGGGAACCTCAGCGAGGACTTCCGTCCGGCGCCGGACGGGTTCATCGCCGAGCGCGCGCGTCAGGTCCTGGCCGAGAGTATCGACCTTCTCGAGCGGATCGCGAGCGACAGGGACGCCGCCGGCGACCCACCGCTGCTCGCGGCGATCGCCGACGGCACCTTCGGCCTCATGAAGCGCCCTGCCGACGCGGGCCGAGGCCTCGATGGGGTGGCCGAGAAGGCCCCCGAGTACTTCAACCCCGCGACCGAGATCCTGGAGGGCGACCGATGACGGTTTCGGCTGACTCGACACACCGCATCCTGCGGCCGTACGGCGACACGACCGGCGACGGGATGGTCCAGCTCTCCTTCACGCTGCCCATGCCGCACTCGAAGGTGGCCGAGGGCGCCGCCGCCCAGCTCGCGAAGAAGATGGGCATGGACCCCGCACTCGTGGTGCACGCCAAACCCATGGGTCCCGACTTCACGTTCTTCGTCGTCTACGGCCGGGTGAACCACCTCGTCGACACCTCGAAGGTGAGCGTGGTGGAGCGCGACTTCCCGCTCCTCACCCCCAAGGAGGTCAACACAGCCATCAAGCGCGGCCTCCGCCGCGAGCTCGTCGTGGTCGGCGCCTGCATCGGGACCGACGCCCACACCGTGGGTATCGACGCGATCTTGAACATCAAGGGCTTCGCGGGAGAGAAGGGCCTCGAGTACTACAGCGAGATCAACGTCGTGAACCTCGGCGCCCAGGTCTCCGTGCCCCAGCTGGTCGCGCGCGCGAAGGAGGAGGGTGCGGACGCCGTACTCGTCTCGCAGGTGGTCACCCAGCGCGACGCGCACCTGCTCAACACCAAGGAGATGTCCGCCGCGTTCCGAGAGGCCTACCCCGCGGACAAGCGGCCGTTGCTCATCGTCGGCGGGCCGAGGTTCGACGAGTCGATGGCCGCCGAGCTCGGCGTGGACCGGGTCTTTGCCCGTGGCACGACGCCGGGCGAGGTGGCCAGCTATCTGACCCACGCGATCATCACCAAGCGCACCGAGCGCGCGAAGGCAGGTGTCTGACATGGACGACGAGCGCCTGGGGCTGACGGTGACGCACCGCCGCTACGTGCCCTACTCCCATGCCCACTACGCGGGCAACCTCGTGGACGGGGCCTACTCTCTCGGGCTCTTCGGCGACGTCGCCACCGAAGTGTGCATCCGCACCGACGGCGACGAGGGACTCTTCGCCTCCTACTCCGACGTGCAGTTCAAGGCGCCGGTGCGGGCCGGCGACATCGTCGAGGTGACCGCGGAGGTAGTTCGGGTCGGGACGCGCTCACGCACGATCGCGTTCCGGGCCACGGTGGTGGCGCGCGGACGCCCGGACCTGTCCGACTCGGCCGCCGAGATGCTCAGCGAGCCCGTCGTGGCCACCACCGCTACCGGCACCGTCGTCGTCCCATGACCGCTCGGGCTTCGAGCGACGGGTCATGACGCTGCCCGGCGTGTCGCGACCCGACACGCCGAGTCGTGCGGAGAGATTCTCCGCGCGAATCCACCCATGGAATGCCGTCTGACCTGCGACGATGCCGTTTCTCCACGGATCTTCCGGTGCTTGACAGACGGCGAGACCGGGGCCACAGTTTCATGGTCCTGCCAAGCAGGCCGCATCCGCGGGCTGACGTCCAGGTGGCCACGTGACCAGGTCGGGTACCACGAACCTGGGGCACGCTGTTCCCGGAGGTCGGCTCCGCGGCGCGGGGCGAGGACACGCGAGGAGGCCGGAGCCCAGTAGACAACGGACCCGTGGCCCGCAGCCAGCGGGTACAGGTTCGGTCCGAAGGGCCTGGCCTCCTTGCGCTTCCGCGCCGCGGTAGTTTTTGGGCATGCCGCTGCTCCTCCGCCTCGCCCTGGCCGCTGTGGCCGGAGCGGTGGTCGCGATCTCCTTCGAGCCCCTCGCGCTCGTCTTCATGCTGCCCCTCGGGGTGGCGGGGCTCAGCCTGCTGCTGCGCGGCGTGTCCCCACGGCGTGGCCTCCTGCTGGGCACGGTCTTCGGCACCTCGTTCATGCTCGTCCTGCTGCCCTGGCTGCAGGTGATCGGAGTGGACGCCTGGATCTTGGTGTCACTCATCCAGGGCGTCTTCTACGGCCTGCTCGGCCTGGGGGCAGCGGTCGTGCAGCACCTGCGCTGGTGGCCGCTGTGGACCGCCATGCTCTGGGCGGGTGTGGAGGCACTCAGGTCCGCAGTGCCCTTCGGCGGGTTCCCCTGGGGACGCCTGGCCTTCGCCGCCGCCGACACCCCGGCCGCGGACCTGTTCGCCTACGTCGGCTCCGCGGGTACGACGTTCGCGCTCGCCCTGATGGGGACCGGCCTGGCGTGGGCGGTCCTGGAGATCCGGCGTGCACCCGTGCGGGGCGTGGTCGCGGTCCTTGCACCGACCCTCCTGGTCGCTTCCGGCAGCCTGCTCTCGCAGGGAGGCACCCCTGTCGCACCGGACCGGGGGCGGTCGGTGTCGGTCGCCGCTGTACAGGGCAACGTGCCCGGGGAGGGCATGGATGCCTTCGCGGAGCGTCGCGCGGTGCTCGACAACCACGTCGAGGCCACTCACGGCCTCGCGGACAGGATCGCCGCGGGAGACGCCCGGCCGGACCTGGTGATCTGGCCGGAGAACTCCACCGACATCGACCCGTTCGCCGACTCGACGGTCTACGACGACATCCAGGGCGCGGTGGACGCCGTCGGAGTCCCTGTCCTCGTGGGCGCCATGGTCTCGGGGGAAGAGCCCGAGGACGTCTACAACCAGGGCATCGTCTGGGAGCCGGGCACCGGCCCTGTGCAGCGCTACTCCAAAACCCATCCGGTGCCCTTCGGCGAGTACATCCCCTTCCGGGACGTCCTCGCTCAGCTGATCCGCCGCCTCGACCAGATCCCTCGCGACATGGTGCCCGGCACCGAGCCCGGCGTGCTCTCCATGAACGGCACCACGATCGGTGACGTGATCTGCTTCGAGGTGGCCTACGACGAGCTGCTGCGCGACGTCGTCTCCGGCGGAGCGGACATCGTCGTCGTCCAGACCAACAACGCGACCTACATGGGCACCGGCCAGATCGAGCAGCAGTTCGCCATCTCGCGTCTGCGGGCCATCGAGACCGGTAGGTACGTCGTGGTCGCGGCCACCAACGGGGTCTCGGGCGTCGTGGCACCCGACGGCGAGGTCGTCGAGCGGGCGCCGGTGCGCTCCCAGGCGGTGCTGCTCCAGGACGTGCCCGTCTCGACCGAGGACACGCTCGCGCTGCGGTGGGCGCCGTTCGTGGAGATGCTCCTCACCCTGGGCGCGGCCGTTTCGGTCTCCGTGGGAGTCGCGCTCCACTATCGTCGTCGCCGGATGCGTGCCGGGGCGGACGGCGACGGTCCTCGTGAGGAAGCCACCGTGGGATCAGGAGAGGCATGACGTCGGGTCGGGTCGTGGTCGTCATACCGACCTACAACGAGGCCGAGAACATCGCCTGGATCGTCACCCGCGTACGCAGGGTGCTGCCCCAGGCGGACATCCTCGTGGTCGACGACGGCTCTCCCGACGGCACCGGGAGGATCGCCGACGAGCTCGCCGCGGCGGACCCGCAGGTCCTGGTCGTGCACCGGAGCGTCAAGGAGGGACTCGGTGCTGCGTACCTGCACGGGTTCCGGGTGGCTCTCGAGCGCGGCTACGACGTCATCGGCGAGATGGACGCGGACGGCTCGCACCAGCCCGAGCAGCTCCCTCGGCTGCTCGCCGCGCTCGAGGACGCAGACCTGGTCCTGGGCTCCCGGTGGGTGCCAGGTGGCTCGGTGGTCAACTGGCCCTGGGCCAGGCAAGCGCTCTCCCGCGGGGGCAATCTCTACACGCGGCTGCTGCTCGGCATCCCGGTCCGCGACGCCACGGGCGGTTTCCGGCTGTTCCGGCGCACCACGCTGGAGAAGATCGACCTCGCGAGCGTGCGCTCGGTCGGCTACTGCTTCCAGGCCGACCTGGCGTGGCGCTCCGTCGAGGCCGGCCTGCGGGTGCGGGAGGTGCCGATCCAGTTCGTGGAGCGCACACGCGGGGAGTCGAAGATGAGCCCGGACGTGGCCGTCGAGTCGCTGCGCCGCATCACCGTCTGGGGGCTGCGCGAGCGACGTCGCCAGGCGGCCGACGTACTCTCGAAGGTGACACCGCGTCGAAACAGGAAGTGAGTGCCGTGTCCCGAAGAGGGCCCTGGGGGCTGCTGGCCGCACTGTTCGTGATCGTGCCGTTGGTCGAGATCTACTTCATCATCCAGGTCGGTCAGGCGATCGGGCCCTGGTGGACGGTGCTGATCCTCGTGGCCGACAGCGTGCTCGGGGCGGCCCTGCTCAAGCGCGAGGGGACCGCCGCGTGGCGGGCGCTGCGGGATGCGATGGCGTCGTACCGCCTGCCCGCCCGGGAGCTCGCCGACGGTGCGCTCGTGCTCGTCGGAGGCACGCTCCTGCTGACGCCGGGCTTCGTCACGGACCTGTTCGGGTTCTTCTTCATCCTGCCGTTCACACGGCCTCTCGCCCGGCGCGCCCTGACCGCGGTGATCACCCGCAAGTTCCTCGGCGGCCCCGGCGGCCCGTCGTCGACCTCCGGTGACCGCCGGACACGACAACGCCCCGGACCCGATTCCGTGGTCCAGGGCGAGGTTGTCGACTGACGGTCCGGCTCAGGCGCTCTTCTTCGACTTCGACTTGCGCTGCCGGTGCAGGTGCGCGGGGCCGATCTCGCCGCTGCGCAGGAGCTCGAGACGCTCGCTGAGGATGTCCTCGAGCTCCTTGACCGAACGCCGCTCGAGCAGCATGTCCCAATGGGTACGCGCCGGCTTCTCGACCTTGGCCTCAGGGGTGATCCCGCTCGTGCTCAGAGCCTCGGAGCCACAACGGGGGCACTCCCAGACCGCGGGGACCTCCGCCTCGACCGACATCGTGATCTCGAACTCGTGGCCCTGCGGGCACTTGTAGCCGACCTGTTGCCGCGCGGCGAACTCGATGCCGCGCTCGTCCTCAAAGCTCTGGCCCCCGAGGCGGGCGCCGCGCAGAGTGCGCTCTCCCATCGAGCCACCTCCTGATGTCTGTTCCCCGTGTATAAAACCGAAACCGGACAGTTCTCAATCCTGGCACGCAGGATCCTGCCCTTTGACTGTCCAACGATGCACAGGCGCCGAGCATTCCCGGGCGGCGCGGCGACTGTTGTGGTGCACCACACCTCGTACCCGACTGCCCGTCGACTACACGTGGTGCATACCACGCCCGGAGCGGGCGTGGCGTGAAGATCACACCACCGAGGGCGGCACGTTCCCGGCCTCCCGGATCCCGCGAACCGGGTCGACCCGCCAGAGGAGCAGGGCACCGGCTACGAAGAACACGATGAGGGCGAAGATCGCCGGACGGTAGGAGTCGGCAAGCTGGTGGACGAGCCCGAAGGTGAGCATGCCGAGCCATGACGTCCCGCGCTCCGCGGCCTGGTAGAGGCTGAAGTACTCCGCCTCACGGCCACGGGGGATGAGCAGGCTGAAGAACGACCGGGAGAGCGCCTGCGTGCCGCCCATGACCAGCCCGATGCCGACGGCGAGCGTCAGGAACAGGCCGAGCTGCTGGGCCGGGATCACCATGCCGGCGGTGACCACGAGCATCCAGATGCCGAGGCCGGCCAAGATGACCTTGCGGCTCCCGAACCGCTCTGCGACCCGGCCGAAGAGGAGCGCGCCACCGAAGGCGACGAACTGGACGAGCAGGATCGTGGCGATCAGCACCTCCGTCTCGAAGCCGAGCTGCTTCTCGCCGTAGACCGAGGCCGCCCCGATGACCGTCTGGATGCCGTCGTTGTAGAAGAGGTAGGCGACCAGGAAGGTCAGCGTCATCGGGTAGTTGCGCATGTCACGCAACGTCGTGAAGAGCTGCCCGAAGCTCTGGCGCACCAGCGAGCCCTTCTCCGGGACGACCGCCACCGGCTCGCGGTTGCGCAGACCCAGGTACGGGATGAGGGTGAAGCCTGCCCACCACAGCGCCGCCGAGACCAGGCTGATCCGGACAGCGGTGGTCGTGCCGAGGCCGAGGGCGTCGGCGTTGGTGACCAGTCCGAGGTTGACCGCGAGCAGCAGACCTCCTCCCAGGTATCCCAGCGCCCAGCCGCGGGAGGAGACCCTGTCCCTCTCGTCGGGGGTCGCGATCTCGCAGAGGATCGCGTCATAGACCACCAGCGACGAGCCGAGGCAGATGTTCGCCCCGAACAGGAGGAGCGCGCCGAGCTCCCAGTTGCCGCCGGTGACGAAGAACATCGAGCCCGCGAAGAGGCTGCCCGTCCAGGCGAGCCCGGCCATCATCTGCTTCTTGCGGGCGGACCGGTCCGCAGCCGCCCCCACGACGGGGAGGACGAGCGCCGAGAAGATCGTGGCGATGGTGACGACGTAGAAGACCAGGGAACCCGGGGAGATGGCCAGTCCGAGCACGGACAGGTCTGTGCGGCACGGCGCCTCGACGGTGCCGGGGGCTCCGCAGGCGGCCGTCTCGGCCACGGACGTGAGGTAGGGGGCGAACAGCACCGTGGCGACGGTGGTGACGTAGGCGGAGTTGGCCCAGTCGTACCAGTACCAGGCCCGCTGCTCCTTGCGCCGCGCCAGCGGGCTGAGGTCGGCGATACCGACCGGTCCCGTCCCGTGCGGGGTGGTGTCGGTCATCTGGGCGCTCCCATCCATTGGCCGCGGTCGACGAGGACTTCGCGCAGCAGGTCGGTCCGGTCGGTCATGAGTCCGTCGACGCCGAGGTCGAGCAGGTCGTGCATCTCGCGAGGATCGTCGACGGTCCACACGTGCACGTGGAGGCCGCGGGCGTGGGCACGGCTGATCAGCCCCCGGGTCAGGATCGTGACGCCCTTTCGTCGAGTCGGCACCTGCAGGGCCGCGGCCCCGCGACGGACGAGTACGTCGACCAGGCGGGCCAGCGGGACCGCACGGTAGAGCGCCACCTCGAGGGGTCCGGCCGCCGTCGCGACCCGCCCGCCGACCAGCCGTCGGAAGGTGTCGAGGCGGCGCTGGGAGAACGAGCCGACGCAGATCCGCTCATGGGCAGCCATGGTCTTGACCAGGTCGGCGAGCGGAGCCACCGCGGCGTCGGACTTGATGTCGATGTTGAAGCGGACCTGTGGGAACTCCTCGAGGAGCGAGGCCATGGTGGGGATCTGCTCCCGGCCGCCGATGAGGGCGCGCCCGATCTGGGTGGCGGTCAGGTCCGCGACGGTGCCGCGATGCTCGGTCACACGGTCGAGCGCTGCGTCGTGGAAGGCGAAGAGCCCGCCGTCGCGGGTGGCGTGGACGTCGGTCTCGAGGTAGGTGTACCCGAGCTCGACAGCGTGCCGGAAGGCGACCAGCGAGTTCTCGAGTCCCTCGATGTCCGGGTGGTAGGCACCACCACGGTGGGCGAAGGCGAGGACGGCCTCTGGCTCGTCACAGACGGCGTCGAGGTACGGGAAGCCGGTCCGAGGGCGTGTCACGTGAGAAGTATCCATGGCCCTCGTGCGGTCGAGCGACATTTGGTCCGACATGGCTCCATCGTGAGGGCACCGAGCACCTGCCGCATCCGTCGTCGTACTCATTTCCGGACACGGGAGGGAGCGGGGAGTAACGTCGGAGCCGTGGACGAGATGACCTGCCCCAAGTGTGGATCGACCATGGAGACACGGACCCTCGCCAGCGTCGAGGTCGCCCGGTGCACGTCGTGCAGCGGCATCTTCCTCGAGCGCGCCGACCTCGGGAACCTCGTCGAGGCCGAGAACGACTGGCACGCCAGTGCCGGTATCTACCACACCGAGCCGCTTCCGCGGATCACGGCGGACATGACCGCACCCCCGCCGAGCAAGCCGCGTGCCCGCTCGTTCATCGAGACCCTCTTCGGCTGACGCGATCGGCCCCGGTTTCGCCCCCGGCCGAGACCTCAGATGTCGCGGAACGTCTCTATCTTGGCGCCGAGGAGGTTCAACCGGGTGGCGAGGTCCTCGTAGCCGCGGTTGATGACGTAGACCGAGCGCAGCACCGAGGTGCCCTTCGACGCGAGCATGGCCAGCAGGATGACGACGGCCGGCCTCAGCGCCGGCGGGCAGACGATCTCCGCGCCCCGCCAGCGGGTCGGCCCCTCGATCATGACCCGGTGCGGGTCGAGCAGCTTGACCTGGGCGCCGAGCTTGGTCAGCTCGGTCAGGTAGATCGCGCGGTTCTCGTAGACCCAGTCGTGCAGCAGGGTCTGGCCCTCGGCGACCGCGGCGATCACCGCGAAGAACGGCAGGTTGTCGATGTTGAGGCCGGGGAAGGGCATCGGGTGGATCTTGTCGATGGGGGAGTGCAGCTTCGAGATCTTGGTCGTGATGTCGACCAGGCGGGTCTGCCCGTTCGCGGCGACGTACTCGTCGCCGCGGTGGTAGTTGAAACCCATTTCATCGAGGAGCGCGAGCTCGATCTCGAGGAACTCGATCGGAACGCGCTCGATCGTGATCTCGGACTCGGTGACGATCGCCGCGGCGAGCAGCGACATCGCCTCGATCGGGTCCTCGGACGGGGCGTAGTCGACGTCGACGTCGATCTCGGGAACGCCGTGGACGGTCAGCGTGGTCGTGCCGATGCCGTCGATCTGGACACCGAGCTTCTCGAGGTAGAAGCAGAGGTCCTGGACCATGTAGTTCGGGCTGGCGTTGCGGATGACCGTGACGCCGTCGTGGCGCGCCGCGGCGAGAAGCGCGTTCTCCGTGACGGTGTCGCCGCGCTCGGTGAGCACAATCGGCCGCAGAGGAGTGATCGCCCGGTTGACGGTGGCGTGGTAGCTGCCCTCGGTGGCCTTGACCTCGAGGCCGAAGGGACGCAGCGCCGCCATGTGCGGCTCGACGGTACGGGTGCCGAGGTCGCAGCCGCCGGCGTACGGCAGCTCGAAGCTGTCCTCGAGGTGCATGAGCGGGCCGAGGAACATGATGATCGATCGGGTACGACGGGCCGCCTCCGCGTCGATCTTCGACAGGTCGAGCGAGGCCGGCGGAATGATCTCGAGGTCGTTCTCGGCGTTCAGCCAGCGGGTCTCGACGCCGATGCTGTTGAGGACCTCGAGCAGCCGGTTGACCTCCTCGATGCGCGCGACCTTGCGCAGCGTCGTACGTCCGCGGTTGAGCAGAGAGGCGCAGAGCAGCGCGACACCGGCGTTCTTGGAGGACTTGACCTCGATGTTCCCCGAGAGGGTCGTCGGGCCGGTCACCCGCAGGTGGGTGGGCCCGCCGCCGAGGGAGACGATTTCGGAGTCGAGGGCCTCTCCGATGCGTGCGAGCATCTCCAGGCTCAGGTTCTGGTGACCCTTCTCGATGCGGTTGACCGCGCTCTGACTGGTGTTGAGCACGTCAGCGAGCTGCTGCTGGGTCCAGCCGCTGTGCTTACGGGCGTCTCGGATCAGGTTGCCGATCCGGCTCAGGTAGTCCTCAGTCATGGCACCACTGTATCTCATATATGAGATAATTCAGGACATGGAAGAGAGCTCCTTTTGGAGCTCTGCGCGAAGGTCGTCGTGCTGCGGCCCGAGAACAGTATGGGGGAGTGGGGCACGCCAGCGCTCGATCGGGTGCAAGGCTACCGGACGCCAGACGTGGTCCGGTCCCTCCCACTCGTACCTCGGCCACACGTGTGCGTGGAGGAAGGCATCGTGGTTGCCCTGGATCTCCAGGTTGATCCGGCGGAACTCCGGGTCCCGGCGCGTGCAGACGTTCTGCACTGCCTCCGCGAGCATCTCTGCGCCGGCCAGGAAGGAGAGCCGACGTTCGCGCGGCAGGTCGGTCAGTCGGTCGACTCCGGGCGTGTCCGTGATGAAGACGCAGTAGCCGGGCAGGAACTGGACGTCACCCATCACAGCGAACCCGGCAGCGAGGCGTGCCAGCACCGTCGGGTTCTCTCCGCGCAGCGCCGCGCCCACGCGGTCTGTCTTCCAGTCGTCGCTCATGAGCCGACATTGTGCCTGCCTATATCGACGCGACCAGTGGCGCCTGCTGTGCAGGGCTCGGCAGGTTTCCCTTCCGGACCGCGTGGCAGGATGCGGAGCATGCGCGTAACCACGATCCACGGCACCAGAGACATCCGCCTCGAGGACCGTCCGGTCCCGACCATCGACGCTCCGACGGACGCGATCGTGAGGGTCGTGGCTGCCTGTGTCTGCGGCTCGGACCTGTGGCCCTACCGCGGAGAGAACGAGATCACTGCGGGAGACCCGATCGGTCAC
>DASSMS010000146.1:0-27335 GCA_035688575.1 Nocardioidaceae bacterium | reverse complement strand
GCGAGACCCGAGACGGCGAGCAGTGCCGCCCACGCCCCGACGAAGACGCTCAGCGGCTCCTCGTACTTCGCGACGAGGCTGATCGTCAGCAGCTGCGACAGGTCGCCCCACTCGGCCGCGAACAGCACGAGGAAGGAGGCCCCGACCGCCTTGAGGCCGGTCTTGGTCTCGGTCGTCTTCGCGGCGTACTCCTCCTCCGCCTCGGCCTCTTCGGCCTCAGCACCCGGAGCCGACCGGTAGAGCAGCACCGCGCCCAGCAGGAAGATCACCACCGCGACCCCGCGGATCAGCGTCTCGGGCAGCATCGTGGCCAGATGGCCCGCCGCCACCGCGATCAGGACCTGGAGGAAGAAAGCGAGCCCCACGCCGATCCAGACCAGGAGCGGCCGGTACCTCGTCGAGAGGACGAGCGCGGCGATGAAGGTCTTGTCCGGAAGCTCCACGACGAAGATGGCCGCGAAGGTCAGGGCGATGACGGCGAGATCCATGCGTAGACGGTTCCTAGGGGGTTGTCGTTCTTACGGTGTCGTGCGGCCTGGCGAAGTCACCGGCGATCCGGCGTGATCCCGACTTGCGGCGGCAGCCGAGGCCGCGGACGCCTGACGTCACGCGCGGCGGATGCCGCGACTCAGGGCGACCGCCTCGGCCAGGACGTCCTTCAGCGCACGTCCGGTCGCCTCGGCGACGGCTGCGAGGTCGTCGTACTCCGGCTGGGCGTTGACCACCACGTCGCGGTCGAGGGCGAGCTTCACGTGCACCGTGTGCCCATCGACCTCGACGGTACGCATCTCGCGGTCGAGCGCGTGCTTGCCGATGGCGATCTCGCGCACCCCGATGGTGGACGTCTGCCGGAAGATCTCGGAGCGCACGGGGTCGGCCTTGTCGCCGGCGACGAGCACGTGCAGCGTGTGCGCGGGCCTGCCCTTCTTCATCAGGATCGGGCTCAGCCAGGCGTCCGAGGCCCCCGCCGCGAGCAAGGCCGCGATCACGTTGGGCCACAGTCGCGGATCGAGGTCGTCGACGTTGGTCTCGATGAGCAGCGGCTGGTTCGTGCCATGGCTCCCCACGGGCCCGACCACCGCCGGGACCCCCACGAACAGCCGAAGCACGTTGGCGTGCCCCACGGGGTCGCGGCCGCCCGCGCCGACGCCGACCGTCTCGACGGTCATCGACGGCTGCGGTCCGTAGCCGGTCGCGTTCGCGGTCAGCAGCGCGGCGCCCGTCGGTGTGCACAGCTCCGTCTCGGGAGCCGAGTCCGGCCCGGAGTACGACGGCCGCCCCCGCAGCAGCGAGGCCACGGCCGGAGGTGGCACAGGCATCGACCCGTGGGCGCCGCGGACGAACCCCGACCCCACCGCCACCGGGGAGACGACGAGCTGTTCGAGGCCGAGGTGCTCGAGCCCTGCGGCCACCCCCACGACGTCGGCGATCGCGTCGAGCGCCCCTACCTCGTGGAAGTGCACCTCTTCCGGGCTGGTTCCGTGCACCTCCGCCTCGGCGACGGCGAGGCGTTCGAAGGTCGCCCGAGCCCGTCGCCGCACCCCCTCGGGCAGCTCGGCCTCGGCCAGCAGGGCTGAGACGTCGCGCCAGGTGCGGTGGGTGGCGCTGTCGGCGACCTCGACGTGGCAGCGGGTGGCGGCGAAGCCGTTGCGCGTGACCTGCTCGGGCCGCAGCGCGACGTGCTCGGGCGCCACCGCAGTCACGGCGTCGGCGACCACCGAGAGGGGGACCCCGGCGCCCACGAGGGCTCCGAGCAGCATGTCCCCGCTCGCGCCGGAGGAGGCGTCGACCCAAGCGATCCGAGAAGCTGGCGCGGGCCCGACCGGTCCGGCGCTCACCGGGCGGCCCGTGCGACCCGTGCCGCGAAGACGCCGGCGCCGAACCCGTTGTCGATGTTGACCACGGTCACCCCGGGGGCACAGGAGTTGAGCATCCCGAGCAGCGCGGCGATCCCCCCGAACGATGCGCCGTAGCCCACGCTGGTGGGGACCGCGACCAGCGGCACGCCGGTCAGGCCGCCCACGACGCTGGGCAGGGCGCCCTCCATTCCGGCCACGACGATGAGGCAGTTGGCGGTCAGGAGCTCCTCGCGGGCGGCCAGTACCCGGTGCAGGCCGGCGACGCCGACGTCGTTGATGATCTTCACGCCGGCGCCGAAGACCCGGGCGGTGAGCGCGGCCTCGGCGGCGACGGGCGCGTCCGACGTACCGGCGGAGACGACCGCGACGGTGCCCTGCGGCTCCGGCAACGGACCTACCGTCACGGCGCGGGCGGCCTCGTCCAAGATCGCGCCCGGGACCTTGGCAAGGACCGCCTCGATCACCGGCTCGCTCAGACGGGTCGCGAGGATGGCGCGCTCGGGGTGCGCCTCGTGCAGGGCGTGGAGGATCTCGACCACCTGGGCCGGGGTCTTGCCGGCTCCGTAGACGACCTCGGGGTCGCCGGTGCGGGAGGCCCGGTCGGTGTCGAGCCTGGCGTACCCGAGGTCGGACACGCCGCCCTCGGCAGGCTTGTCCACACGCTGGTCGCTCATGCGCTCGAATGTATCTCCCCTAGAGTTGACGGGTGCCGCCACCACCACCGGGGGTGCCCCCCGCGCGCTACGCCTACCTCGGCCCCGAAGGGACCTTCACCGAGCAGGCGCTGCGCTCCGTGCCCGCCGCCGCACGCGCCGAGCTCCAGCCCTGCGCGACCGTGACTCTCGCGCTCGACGCGGTGCGCAGCGGGGAGGCCGACGGAGCGGTCGTGCCGATCGAGAACTCCGTCGAGGGCTCGGTGCCGGTCACGCTCGACGAGCTCGCCACCGGTGAGCCACTGATGATCACCCGCGAGATGACCGTCCCGATCGCGTTCTGCCTCCTCGCCCGCCCGGGCACCGCGCCGGAGGACATCAAGGTCGTCGCCACCCACCCGCACGCCGCGGCGCAGACCCGGCGCTGGACGGCACTGCACCTGCCCCACGTGGAGCTCGTGCACACTCCCTCCACTGCGGCTGCCGCCGCCGCGGTCGCCGACCCCGCGTCGAGCTGGGACGCTGCCATCGCCGCACCCGTGGCCGCCGACCACTACCGGCTCGCCGTCCTCGCGGAGGGCATCGGCGACAACCCCGACGCGCTGACCCGGTTCGTCCTGGTGTCCCGGCCGGGTGTCCCGGCTCCTCGGAGCGGCCGCGACAAGACTTCGCTCGTGGCGTTCATGCGCGACGACCATCCCGGCGCGCTCCTCGAGATCCTCGAGCAGCTCACCATGCGCGGGGTGAACATGACACGGATCGAGTCGCGGCCCACGGGTGCCGCGCTCGGCAACTACTGCTTCTCCATCGACTGCGAGGGCCACGTCGACGACGCTCGCGTGGGCGAGGCGCTGATGGGGCTTCGGCGCGTGTGCGCGGACGTGAGGTTCCTCGGCTCCTACGAGCGGCACGACGGCATCGCCCCGAGCGTGCGCGCGGGCACCTCCGACGCGGAGTTCCAGGACGCCGCCGCCTGGCTCGCGCGCCTTCGCCACGGAGGCTGACCTCCCCGGCTAGTCTCGGGCGCGATGAACGACTCCTTGCTCCTGACCCTGGTCATCGTCGTCCTCGTGACCTCGATGGCGGCCCTCGTGGTCGCGCTCCTCGCCCTGCGCCACGCGCAGGCCGCCCACTCCCGGCGTACCTCCGCCCGGCGCCGCGTGGCAGACGTGCCGAGCGACCTCGAGGGGCTGCGCGGCGAGGTGCAGGCGCTCAGGGTGGAGGCATCGCAGGCGCTGCGGCACCTCGCGGTCGTGCGCTACGACGCCTTCGGTGACATGGGCGGCCACCTGTCGTGGTCGATGGCGCTGCTCGACGACGCCGGCGACGGGGTGGTGCTCACCTCGATCCACGGGCGCAGCGAGGCACGGAGCTACGCCAAGAACGTCACCGGCTGGACCTGCGAGCAGACCCTGTCCCCGGAGGAGGAAGAGGCGGTCAGCCTCACGAAGGTCGCCTCCTGACCTGCTGAGGCAGCCTCAGCGGTTCGCCTCGGCGATGGCGGCCTCGACGCTTCGGTGGACGCCGGCGTTGGTGGCGGCGGGGTCGCCCTGGTCGTGGAACTCCAGGTGCCACCCGGTCAGCACCCTGGTGATGCGCCAGCTCCTGCCGCTCTCGGAGTGGCCGGTGTAGGTCCCGGCCTCGACCTGGAACTCGATGGCCTGTGGCGCTGACGCGGAGTTCGCGTCCCCGCTCCCACCACTGGTCCGGTACGACGGCGCGACGGGATGCGGCGACCACCAGGAGGCGCCGTGGTCGTCCCAGTGATCGTTCGGCGCGCCGCGATCGGTCACGACGGGGCCGCGGATCTTGCGCGTCGGAGCACGGCTGGGCGGCGCTGCCGTCGCGTCGCTGGACTCGTCTGACGTCGCCATGACGTCCGCCTCTCCACCGATTCGAGGAAGAATCCCGGGCGGAGGCCTCCTGAAGGGGTGCTCAGACCACCCTACTGCCGGGCCCGGGGGAGGGCACGGCTTGTCCGAAAGCGCCTCTCGTGGATCGGGGCGCCGGCATCATGCCTCGTTGTACGCGCGCTCCAGCTCGGCGATGTCGAGCTTCTTCATGCCGAGCATTGCCCTCATCGCTGCGTCGACCTTCTTCGGGTCAGCTCCTGTGGCCAGCTCGACCCAACGGGCGGGCACGATCTGCCAGGACAGGCCGTACTTGTCCTTGAGCCAGCCACACTGGACCTCCTGGCCGCCGTCGGCGGTCAGGACGTTCCAGAGCCGGTCGACCTCCTCCTGGGTGTCGCACCTGACCTCGAAGGAGACCGCCTCGGTGAACGGGAACTGCGGGCCGCCGTTGATGGCGACGTACTCCTGGCCGAGGAGCCGGAAGTTCACGACCATGACGGTGCCGGGCTCACCAGGTCCCACCTCGCTGTAGGGAACGACCGCAAGGATCTCGGAGTCGTCGAAGAGCGAGACGTAGAACTTGGCCGCCTCCTCCGCCTCGGTGTCGAACCAGAGGTTCGGGACGATCTTCTGCACGGCGTGCTCCTCTCTCGTGCCTCTGTCGTTGGTTGAGACCTCCCGAGCGGCCGGAACTCATCGCCCGCAGGGACCTCCCGGTGTCACGTGGAGCTCCCTGGCCGCGACGTCGACGACCACGGTCGCGAGCGTGGCGTGCCGGAGCACCGGCTCCGCCGCCGGGTCCGGGTGCGCGCAGACGCCGCCGGCCTCGGCGTGGTGGTCCATCGCCGCGACCACCTGGCTAGGACTCTCGGGGACCCGCTCCCGCAACGCGTGGAGGAGCGTCGTACGCCGGAGCTCGCTGCTCGGCCCGATGGACGCGGCCAGGCAGCCGGGGGCGCCCGCGTCAGAGACGAAATGGTTGGTGCGAACCAGCAGGCCGTCGCGTGGCTGCACCAGCCCCGGGCCGCCGGGGAAGAGCTCGACGGAGGCGGTGCGGCCGGCCGCCTCGACCACGGTGAGCGAGGTCGAGGCGGAGGTGCTGACCTCGAACGCCTGGCCGAGCGCCTCGTCGAGCCCGCTCGCGGTGTCGAGGATCTGCCGGCTGAGCAGGTGCACCGGGAAGCCGAGGCCCTTGTCCTCGGCCCGGGCGTCGTCAGTGTGGTGCAGCATGTTGAAGAGCACGCCCACCCCGCGCGAGCTCACGCCGATCTTGCCCAGGACGCCGTACTCCGTGACCGTGCTGACGACGTGTCCGTCCGGGTGAGGGATCGTCCACACGAGCCAGTCGGCCGCCATCACGTCGTACCAGTCCCACGTCTGTACGGCGACGGGCGCGCCGTTCTCGGGCAGCGCCACGACGGTGGAGCACTCGGACACCCCGCCCGTGGGGTCCGCCACCGCGAGGAGCTCGGTGCGGGCGTTGAGCATCGCGATCTCCCGCACCGGGACCCGAGCCCCCTCGGCGATCCCGGCGACCTCCGCCGCCGCGGTCGGGGCGAGCTCGCCGATCGTGGCCCAGGCGCGCTCTGCCCACTCGTCGACCTCGAAGGGCCTGGTGGCGCGTGCGGCGAAGAGCCTCCGGTAGGCCGCGATCGTCCGAGCGATCTCAGCGCCGTGCTGCTCGCCGAGCTCCCGTCCCCGGTCGGCCGGGCCGAGGACCGAGGAGGTGAATGTCCGCACTCTCGTCACCTCGCCACCGTAGCCCCGCTCCCCACTAGCATGCGCTCCCATGAACATCCTGACGCCCGTCGCGATCAGGGTCGGCCGGCTCAGCTGGCTCCCGAGGTACCTGAAGCAGATCGTCGCGCTCGACAAGGCGATCCACCGGGTCTCCCGCGGTCGTTTCGGGCTGCTCGCGATCGCCGGGCTGCCCCAGGTCATGCTCACCGTCCGGGGACGCAAGAGCGGGATCCCGCGCTCCACGCCGCTGCTGTGCACGCCGTACGACGGGTCGTTCCTCGTCGCCGGCTCGAACTGGGGCGCTCCGAAGCTGCCCGTGTGGGTGCTCAACCTCCGGGCCGACCCCGACGCCGAGGTGCTCCACAAGGGACGGAGCCTCCCCGTCCACGCGCGCGAGGTCACGGGCGAGGAGCGGGACCGGCTGTGGCAGGTGATGGTCCGGACGTGGCCCAACTACGAGAGGTACGCCGAGCGAACCGACCGGGTGATCCCGGTCTTCGTGCTCGCGCCCCGGGACTGACCTGGCGGTTTTACGTCCAAGTGGGCAGAGACGGCAGGTTCGAAGCCCCAGGACGTGCCGCTCTTGCCCACTTGCCGGGGCGGGATGACCTCAGCGGGGGACGCGGACCAGCAACCGACCGTGGATGCACTCCGCACGGAGCTCGCGGCCCGGACCGATCGGGTCGCCGTCGAGCTGGCGCGCGATGTCGTGGTTGGTCCGGACGACGACCTTGCGGCCGGTCATCCGGTTGAGCTCCTCGTCGACCCGCTTGCGCTTGCTCATCACGCGCCACAGGAGCGGGAACCAGCTCACGAACCGCTTCGGCGACACGATCACGACGTCGAGCACGCCGTCGTCGATGGTCGCGTCCGGGAGCAGCGGGATGCCCGCGGTGAGGTAGCCGACGTTGCCCACCACGACGGTGAGCGCCCGGTGCTTCGTGAAGGGTCCGCCGTCCACCGAGATCTCCACCCGGAACGACGGCGAGCGCAGGTGCTTGAGCCCCGAGACGACGTAGGCCAGCCACCCGATCTTCGCCTTGATCGCGTCGTCGGCGCCCTGCATGATCGCGGCGTCGAAGCCCATGCCGCCCATGACCATGTAGTGCTCGTCATCGCCGATCCCGTCGCCGTCGACCGATACCAGGTCGATCGCCCGGTCCTGGCCGTTGAGGGCGACGTCGACCGCGGCCTGCAGGTACAGCGGGATGCCGAGGTTGCGGGCCAGCAGGTTGCCGGTGCCGGCGGGAACCACCCCGACGGGTACACCGGTGCCGGCCAGCTCCGCGCACACCGTGCGCACCGTGCCGTCTCCGCCGCAGACGAGCACCAGCCCCGCGCCGTTGATCGCGGCTTCCTCGGCCATCGAGCGGCCCGGGTCCTCCACCGTGGTCTCGTGCCACTCGGGCGTGCTCCACCCGGACAGCCGTGCCTGCTCCTCGACCATGGCCTTGAACGCGTCCACGTCGTCGACCTTGATCGGGTTGAGCACGACGGCCAGCTGCTTGCTCTCGGGCACCGGGCTCGGGAGGGCCTCGACCACCTTCCGGCGGGGGCTCGGGTCGTACACGATGATCCCGAGCAGGACCCAGAAGAACCCGACGGCGTAGCCGGCGAGGACGTCGGAGCCGTTGTGGACGCCGAGGAAGATCCGGTCGAGGCCGACGAGCAGGACCAGGAACACCCAGAGCCCGATCAGCGCCTGCCGAAGCGACCTCCGGCGCACGAAGACCAGGGTCAGCACGATGGCAACGCCCATCGCCGAGGCGATCCCGGAGGCGTGCCCCGACGGGAAGGAGTAGCTGTCGAGGCTGTGGACCGGGTCCTCCCACACCGGGCGGTCGCGCTCGAAGAGGCGCTTGAGCAGGTACGTGGTGACCGATGCGGCGGCCATGACGCCCAGCGTCCACAGGGCGGCGCGGTACCGGCTGCGCACGACGAGGACCCCGGCCACCACGATCGTGAGGACCGTCAGCGGGATCGTGCCGAAGGCCACCTCGATCGCGTTGAGGACGTCGTAGGCGAGCGGGTTCTGCGAGGTCCACGCCTGCGGGCCGTCCCCGAAGCCCCGGTCGAACTCGTCGAGCGACCGCTGCTGCAGCGTGTACATGATGGAGAGCGCGACGACCAGCAGGAGGCACACGAGAGCGCCGATGAGCAGGTGGGGCCTGCGGAGGGTGCGAACGGGCACGGTGCTCCTGCTTCGGGACAAGTGTGGCTGGTCAGTCGTCAAGTATGACGACTCCCGCATCTACCCTCACACCGCGTGCGCGAACCTCACCAGGTCCGTGATCTCGGACTCGAAGGCCGCGACGAGCCGCTCCGGGTCGGGGATGAGCCCGGCGTCGACCCGGAAGCCGACCTGTACGTCGCCCGCGTAGCTGAAGAGCGAGATGCCCAGCGTCTGGTCTCCCGACTCCGGCGGCCAGCTCAGCACCCGGGTGATCCGGGACCCGGCGAGGTACCTCGGCTCCCTCGGGCCGGGGACGTTCGTGGTCACCCCGATCGCCTTGCCGGCGAAGAAGTCGACGAAGAAGCGCTCGAGCTCGGGCCCGCTGCGGCCGATCCCCTTGATGAGCTCGAACGTGAGGAAGACCTCCGGGGAGTGCTTGATGACGTCCATCCGCCGCTTCGTCTCCGCGATCCGGGCGAACGGGCTCTCCACGCTGAGCGGGAGCTTGAGCAGCACGAGCGCGAACTGGTTCCCCAGCTCGCGGGGCAGCGGCCGGTCGAGCGGCCGGACGTTGACGGGCACCATCGTTCCGACGTCGTCCGGCCTGCCACCGCGCTCGATGGTGTAGGTCCGGAGGGCGCCCGCGACGGCGGCGACCAGGACGTCGTTCACGGTGGCCCCCGCTGCCCGTCCCACCCGCTTCACGTCCTCGAGCGGGAACGCGTCACACCAGGCCACCCGCTTGGCCTCGCCGGGCGTGCCGCTGAAAGGAGTGTGCGGGTGCGGCCCGAGAAGGAGCTTGTTGGCGATGGCACCGGTGCGCTCGGCCTGCGTGAACGCGTCCCCGACCAGGTGCGGGTCGAGCAGCCGGGGCGCGTCACGTAGCAGCTGGCCACCGGCGGACGCGACCGCTGCCGCGGCCGAGCCGGCCGCCGCGACGACCTGCAGCGCACCGTCGAGGATGCCCATGGGGGGCACCATGGCATCCGCAACCTCCTCCGCGGCGAGGTCGCCCTCGGGGGTGTCGTCGGTCAGCGAGAGCAGCACCTGCGCCAGGGCGATCCCGTCGGCGAGCGCGTGGTGGAACCGGCAGAACACGACCGCCCCACCGTCGTACCCGTCGATCAGGTGCAGCTCCCAGAGCGGCCGGCTGCGGTCGAGGGGCCGCGAGAGGTGCCGCGCGACGTAGCGCTGGACCGCCTCGTCGCCGCCTCCGTCGAGCCGGGCGCGGATCAGGTGCCGGTTCACGTCGAAGTCGGGGTCGTCCTCCCAGTGCGGGGACCCCAGATGGGTCGCGGACACGGGCCGCTGGCGGAAGACCGGGTAGCGCTCGATCATCCGGCGCCTCCCGACGTCGACCAGCCGGTCCCAGTCGACCGGGCCGTCGAGGAACATCAGGCTGTCGACCACCATCAGGTTGTTGGCGCGGTCCATGTTGAGCCAGATCGTGTCGACCGGACCGATCAGCCGTCTGCTCATGGGTCCCTCCCCGGGGCTCTGGTTCCTGGACGCAGCGTGACACCGACCGGGCGGCGGCGGCAGAGCCACAGGTCCCGGGGCTGCGGGGCGAACGGTTCCGGTAACTCGCGTGCACCTGGCAGATATCCTCGTGAGGTGATCGATCCTCGACTTCTCCGTGAAGACCCCGACCGTGTCCGCGAGGGGCAGGTCAAGCGCGGCCTGTCTCCTGACGTGGTCGACCAGGCCCTCGCCGCGGACGAGCGTCGTCGCGCCTCGATCGCCGACTTCGAGCGCCTCCGCGCCGAGCAGAAGCAGCTCGGCAAGCAGATCCCCAAGGCGCAGGACGAGGAGAAGCAGGAGCTCCTCGCCCGGACCAAGACCCTCTCGGCGGCTGTGAAGGAGGCCGAGGCGGCCCAGGCAGAGGCCGAGCAGGCCTACCGCGAGCTCGTCAGGTCCATCCCGAACGTCGCCGCCCCCGAGGCGCCGGCCGGCGGAGAGGACGACTTCGTCGTGCTGGAGGAGGTCGGCGTCCCGCGCGACTTCGCGGAGGAGGGCTTCGAGCCCAAGGACCACGTCGAGCTCGGCCGGATCCTCGGCGCCATCGACGTCGAGCGTGGGGCGAAGGTCTCCGGGGCCCGCTTCTACTACCTCACCGGCGCCGGCGCCGACCTCGAGCTCGCGCTCGTCAACATGGCGATGGACCAGGCCCGTGAGGCGGGCTTCACGACGATGATCCCGCCCGCGCTGGTCAAGCCGCGCGCGATGGAGGGCACCGGCTTCCTCGGCCAGGCCGCCGACGACGTCTACCGGATCGAGGGCGACGAGATGTACCTCGTCGGCACCTCGGAGGTGCCGCTGGCTGCGTACCACTCCGACGAGATCCTCGACGGCCCTTCTTTGCCGCTGCGCTACGTCGCGTTCAGCCCCTGCTACCGCAAGGAGGCAGGCTCCTACGGCAAGGACACCCGCGGGATCATCCGCGTGCACTGGTTCGACAAGGTGGAGATGTTCTCCTACACGACCATCGAGGACTCCTTCGAGGAGCACCAGCGTCTGCTGGGCTGGGAGAAGGAGTGGCTGGAGAAGCTCGAGCTCGCCTACCGCGTCATCGACACCGCGGCGGGTGACCTCGGCCTGTCCGCGCAACGGAAGTTCGACTGCGAGGCGTGGATCCCCACCCAGGGCAAGTACCGCGAGCTCACCTCGACCTCGAACTGCACCGACTTCCAGGCCCGCCGTCTCGACGTGCGGGGCCGGTTCGAGGACGGCGTGAGGCCGATCGCCACGCTCAACGGCACGCTCGTGGCGATCCCGCGCGCGATCGTCGCGATCCTCGAGACGCACCAGCAGGCGGACGGGTCGGTGCGCGTGCCCAAGGCGCTGCAGCCGTACCTGCAGGGCCGTGAGCTGTTGGAGCCGGTCGCCAAGTGACATACAAACCGAAGCTGGTCGCCCTCGACATCGACGGGACGATCCTCATCCCCCACCCCGAGAACGGGTTCAGCGACGACACGGTCACACCCGCCGTGCGCCGGGCGATCGACCTCGCGTACGACGCGGGCGCCCACATCGTGCTGGCCAGCGGCCGGGCGCCCCTGAGCATGAGCGAGGTCCTGGGCCACCTCGACATGCCGCGGGAGCACGGTTCCCACGTGCTCGGTGTCGCCTCGAACGGCGCGGTCACCTTCTCCTACCCGCCGCTGAAGGTGGTCAGCGAGGTCACCTTCGACGCCCGCGAGGCGGTCGAGGCCGTGCTCAGGCACGTCCCGGACGCGGCTGTCGCGGTCGAGGAGCACGGCGTGGGCTACCGGGTGAACCGGCACTTCCCCCACGGTGAGCTCGACGGGGAGATGATCCTGACCCCGATCGAGGAGATGATCGCCAGCGAGGTCAGCCGTGTGATCATCCGCGACCCCGACTCCACCTCGGAGGACTTCGTGTCCCTCGCCGAGAAGCTGGGCCTGCAGGGCACCAACTACTTCATCGGCTGGACCGCCTGGCTCGACCTCGCGCCCGAGGGGATCTCCAAGGCGAGCGGCCTGGCCGAGGTCGCCGACCGCCTCGGCATCGACCGCTCCGACGTCCTCGCCATCGGCGACGGGCGCAACGACATCGAGATGCTCGAGTGGGCAGGCCGCGGCGTCGCCATGGGCCAGTCGCCCCAGGAGGTCAAGGACGCCGCCGACGACGTGACGGCCAGCGTCTACGAGGACGGCGCCGCGCACGAGATCAGCCGCTGGTTCTGAGATGTCCGCAGTGACCCGTGCGCAGCAGATCCGGCTCGTCGCGACCGACCTCGACGGCACGCTGCTCCACACCGACGGCACGGTGACCGCCCGTACTCGCGAGGTGCTGACCGCCGTCGAGGAGCTCGGGGTCACGGTCGTCTTCGTGACCGGCCGGCCGGTGCGCTGGATGGACGACCTGTGGGAGCACGTCGGCGGTCACGGCCTCGCGATCGTCTCCAACGGCGGGATCCTGTACGACGTCCACGCCCGTGCCGTGCGCATGGCCCGGACCATCCCCGTGGAGGTCGGCCTCGAGACGGCCAAGACGCTGCGGGACGCGGTCCCCGGCACGACCTTCGCGATGGAGCGGATCGAGGGCTTCGCGAAGGAGCCCGGGTTCATGCCGCGACTCCCGCCCCCGCCGGACCTGGTCGAGGGCCCGGCCGAGCAGATCCTCGACGACCACGTGGTGAAGCTGCTCGCCCGGCACGACGAGCTGGAGCCCGAGCAGTTCTGGGCTGAGGTGGAGTCGCACGTCGGCCACCTCGTGACCACGACCTGGTCCTCGGTCGGGGCGCTGGTCGAGATGAGCGCGGCCGGGGTGAGCAAGGCCAGCACCCTGCAGCTGCTGTGCGAGGACCGCGGCATCGACCCCTCGCAGGTGCTCGCGTTCGGTGACATGCCCAACGACCTACCGATGCTCGAGTGGGCGGGCTCGTCCTACGCGATGGCAAACGCGCACCCGAGTGTCCGCCGGCTGGCCGAGAACGTCGCCCCCTCCAACGAGGACGACGGCGTGGCGGCCGTGCTCGCTCAGCTCTTCGACCTGTGACAGCGCGACGGGTGACCTCGCCGGCGCGCCGAGCGGTCCTGGCCGAGGTCGCCTCGCGATTCCCGGAGCTCGGTCGGCCGGTGCTCGTGACGGTCGACGGCGTGGACGGGTCGGGCAAGACGACGTTCGCCGACGAGCTCGCCGACGTCGTCGACGCGACCGGCCGTTTCAGCGCGGTGGTCCGCGCGTCCGTCGACGGGTTCCACCACCCCAGAGAGCATCGCCATGCCCACGGCCGGACCGGCGAGACTTTCTGGTCCCGGAGCTTCGACTACTCGGCCCTCCTCCGCGAGCTCGTCCGCCCCTGGCGCCGCGGGCCGGGCTCGTCGTACCGGACGGCGGTGCACGACGTCGCCACCGAGACCGCCCACGACCTCCCGGCGGCCGTCGTACCCGCGGGCGGCCTGCTTCTCCTCGACGGGATCTTCCCCCAGCGCGACGAGCTGCGCGAGCACTGGGACCTCGCGGTCTTCCTGGACGTGCCCTTCGAGGCGTCCGTGTCCCGGATGGCGCTGCGCGACGGCACCGTCGACGACCCCACGCATCCCGACCAGGCGAGGTACGTCGAAGGGCAGCGCATCTACTTCGCCGCCTGCGACCCGCGGTCGCGAGCCGACGTCGTGGTCGACAACACCGACCTGGGACAACCCCGGATCCTCTGAAAATCCCACGCTTCTCGGTGCGCGCCCCCTTCCGGAACGGCACAATCCGCGCCACACTCTGCAGACGAGACGTGACCCAGATCACGGAGGAGCCCATGCCAGGTCAAGACTCAGTGGCCGCCACCCGTGCGGCGCTCACCTCCCTCGCTGCCGCGGTCCTGCGGATCCGCAACGAGTACGGCGACACGCTCGGCGTACGTCGGCTGACGTCGGACGTAGACCGGCTGCAGGCCGACCTCGACGAGCTCGGGGAGCCGACCCCGGGCCTGCGTCCGCCGGTCGCCCCGGAGGAGCGGATCCCGATTCCCGACGAGCCGTACGACGAGAGCATGTGGCACGACGCCCAGTCAGAAGCTCAACACGCGCAGTAGCGCGAGAAGGCGGATTGCATGTCGACAGGTGTCCAGGGCGCAGGCCGCGCACAGATCACCGAGCGGACGCTGCGCCAGGACAACTGGTGGCTCTCTCCGCTCGTCACGTTCGTCGTCTTCACGGCGTTCGTGGTCTACGCGACCTGGCGAGCCTTCTCGGGTGAGCACTACTACGCCTCGCCGTACCTGTCGCCGTTCTACTCGCCGTGCATGGGCGCACAGTGCGTCGAGGGCTCGGCCGACTTCGGCAGGCCCTTCGACTGGTTCCCCTACTCGCCGGCGCTGATCATCCTGATCATCCCGCTCGGCTTCCGGATGACCTGCTACTACTACCGCAAGGCCTACTACCGGGCGTTCTGGCTCTCGCCCCCCGCCTGCGCCGTCGCCGAGCCGCACACGAAGTACACCGGCGAGCGACGCTTCCCGCTGATCCTCCAGAACGGCCACCGCTGGGCCCTGATCGCCTCGGCCCTCATCGCGATGGTGCTGACCTACGACGTGATCCTGGCCTTCCGCAACGCCGACCACGAGTGGGGCCACATGGGCCTCGGCACGCTCGTGCTCCTGGTCAACGTGGTCCTCATCTGGCTGTACACGCTCTCGTGCCACTCTTGCCGGCACCTCATCGGCGGGCGCCTGCGGCACTTCTCGAAGCACCCGGTGCGCTACCGGGCCTGGACGTGGGTCTCGCGGCTCAACCGGGACCACCCGAAGTACGCCTGGCTCTCGCTGTTCTCGGTCGCCCTCGCCGACCTCTACGTGTACCTGCTCTCGACCGGCGCCATCACCGACGTGAGGTTCTTCTGAATGCCTGACTCCAGCAGACATCCCATGACGGGCAACCGGATGGACGCCGGGACCGACACGGGCTTCGAGACGCACGAGTACGACGTCGTGGTGATCGGCGCGGGTGGTGCGGGCCTTCGCGCCGCCATCGCGGCCCATGACGCGGGCGCCCGGGTGGCGATCGTGTGCAAGTCCCTCCTCGGCAAGGCGCACACCGTGATGGCCGAGGGAGGCATCGCGGCCGCCATGGGCAACGTCTACGAGGAGGACGGCTGGCAGGTCCACTTCCGCGACACCATGCGCGGCGGGAAGATGCTCAACAACTGGCGGATGGCCCAGCTGCACGCGCAGGAGGCGCCGGAGCGGGTCCTCGAGCTCGAGGAGTGGGGCGCCCTCTTCGACCGCACGGCCGACGGCCTGATCTCCCAGCGCGACTTCGGCGGCCACAAGTACGCCCGCCTCGCCCACGTCGGTGACCGCACCGGCCTGGAGATGATCCGGACCCTCCAGCAGCGCGCAGTGGCGCAGGGCATCGACGTGTTCATGGAGTGCACGGTCACCGAGGTCTTCACCGAGCGGGCCAAGGGCGCACCGGCCCGGGTCAGCGGCGCGTTCGCCTACTGGCGTGAGACGGGCCGGTTCGTGGTCTTCCGCGCCCCCTCCGTCGTACTCGCCACCGGCGGGATCGGGAAGTCCTACCAGGTGACCTCGAACTCCTGGGAGTACACCGGCGACGGGCACGCCCTTGCCCTGCGCTCCGGAGCGAGCCTGATCAACATGGAGTTCGTGCAGTTCCACCCGACCGGCATGGTGTGGCCTCCGTCGGTGCGCGGCATCCTGGTCACCGAGTCGGTCCGCGGCGACGGAGGCGTGCTGAAGAACTCCGAGGGCGAGCGGTTCATGTTCGACTACATCCCGGAGTTCTTCAAGAGCGAGACCGCCGACACGGTCGAGGAGGCCGAAGGCTGGTACACCGACAAGAAGAACCACCGCCGCCCGCCCGAGCTGCTGCCGCGCGACGAGGTGGCGCGGGCGATCAACTCCGAGATCAAGGCCGGCCGCGGGTCACCGCACGGTGGGGTCTTCCTCGACATCGCCTCGCGGCGCGACGCCGACTTCATCCGCCGGCGGCTCCCCTCGATGTACCACCAGTTCAAGGAGCTCGCCGACGTCGACATCACCGCCGAGCCCATGGAGGTCGGGCCGACCTGTCACTACGTAATGGGCGGCGTCGAGGTCGACGCGGACACCGAGCAGTCGCTGGTGGCGGGCCTGTTCGCCGCCGGTGAGGTGGCCGGGGGGATGCACGGCTCGAACCGGCTCGGCGGCAACTCGCTGTCCGACCTGCTCGTCTTCGGCCGCCGGGCGGGTCACAACGCCGCCTACTACGCCCAGCGCAACAGCCAGCGCCCTCCCGTCCTGCAGGACGACGAGGTGCGGGCGGCCGCGGCACGTGCCCTCGCACCCTTCGAGGAGGAGGGTGGAGAGAACCCCTACACCATCCAGAAGGACCTCCAGGACGTGATGCAGCGTCTTGTCGGCATCATCCGCAAGGCGGAGGAGCTCCGCGAGTCCCTGGTCGAGATCGACAGGCTCAAGGAGCGCGCGAAGCACCTGACCGTCGAGGGTCACCGGCAGTACAACCCGGGCTGGCACCTCGCCCTCGACCTGAAGAACATGCTCGTCGTCTCCGAGTGCATCGCGAAGGCGGCCCTCGAGCGCGAGGAGTCGCGGGGCGGCCACACGCGCGACGACTTCCCCAAGCCCGACCCGGACTGGGGGGCGAAGAACCTCGTGCTCACCCTGCCCGGCGACGCCCTCGACAGTGCGGTGCAGCTGAAGCACCAGTCGCTGCCGGTCATGCCGGGCGAGCTCAAGGCCCTGTTCGAGGAGGCCACGGCGCAGGCGTCCGTGTCGGGGACGGCCACATCGCAGAGGACGGGAGCGAGCTGATGGGCTACGACCTGAAGATGCGGGTGTGGCGGGGGGACGCCGACGGCGGCGACCTGGGTGACTACACCGTGCACGTCGAGGAGGGCGAGGTCGTCCTCGACGCGATCCACCGCCTCCAGGCCACCCAGGTCGGCGACCTGGCGGTGCGCTGGAACTGCAAGGCCGGCAAGTGCGGCTCGTGCAGCGCCGAGGTCAACGGGCGGCCGCGGCTGATGTGCATGACGCGGCTCTCGGACTTCGACGAGGCCGAGACGATCACGGTCACGCCGATGCGGTCCTTCCCGGTGATCCGCGACCTGGTGACCGACGTGTCCTTCAACTACGAGAAGGCGAAGGAGCTGCCGGCGTTCGCGCCCACGCCGCGGGACAAGGACGGCAAGCGCCGGATGATGCAGGTCGACGTGGAGCGCGGGCAGGAGTTCCGCAAGTGCATCGAGTGCTTCCTGTGCCAGAACACCTGCCACGTGGTGCGTGACCACGAGGAGAACAAGGAGGCCTTCGCCGGCCCGCGGTTCTTCCTCAGGTACGCCGAGCTCGACATGCACCCCCTCGACACGAACGACCGGCGCAAGCTCGCGCAGGACGCCGCGGGACTGGGCATGTGCAACATCACCAAGTGCTGCACCGAGGTCTGCCCCGAGAACATCAAGATCACCGACAATGCGATCATCCCGATGAAGGAGCGCGTCGTGGACCGGAAGTACGACCCGGTCGTCTGGCTGGGCTCGAGGATCTTCCGTCGCGACAAGCGCGAGGAGGTCTGACGTGGCAGGGCTGCTCACCCAGGACGAGATCGACCGTGCGCTGTCGACCGAGCTCCCGCGCTGGAAGCAGGAGGGCGACGCGATCAGGCGGTCGGTCAAGGCGCCGACCTTCATGGACGGCATCCGGCTGGTGCAACAGGTGGCCGAGGTCGCCGAGGACCTCGACCATCACCCCGACATCGACATCCGGTGGACGACCGTGACGTTCACGCTCTCCACCCACGCCGTCGGAGGGCTCACCTCTCGCGACCTCCGCCTCGCCGCGGACATCGACAAGCTCGTCGACTGACCCGGGTGCCCGCTACCGTCCGCAGGCCTCGTCGAACGCCTTGATCGCACGCTTCGTCGCGGTCATCCGCCAGGCCTCCTCGAGCAGCTCGAGGACCTCATCGGGGTCGGCGAGCTCGAGCCGAACTCTCACCCACGCCGAGGAGTTCGTCGCCCAGCCGGCCTCGTAGACCCCGGGCGCTGTCGCCAGCAGAGCATCGCGCTCGTCGTGGTGGGCCTTGATCATCGCCCTGTTCTCCGGGTGGTTGACCCACGCGAAGCCCTTGCCCTTGAACGTGATGTTGGTCCAGTTGACGCTCTCCTTGAGGACGACCTCCGGCAGCTCGGTCGACATCTCGACGAGCTGGGAGGAGGAGAGCGCCCCTTGCTGGCCCACGGGACAGATCCTGCCACCGAGGTCCGACCGTTTTCCGGGAACGGCGAGCAGGTCAGACCTGCGGGCCAGAGGGCGGGTCGTCCACCGCCGTACCACTCATGCCGTAGTGCCGGGAACCCCCTGCGCCATGGCCTCTATGGCTCATTGCCCCACGTGTCCCTCCCGCAGTTGACTGGACAGATCCACCCCGTACCGGGGGCGCACCCGCGGGGGACAGCCCAGACGTCGATCGACGAGGAGTCCCCCAATGAGCATTGGCACCGGCGTTGCCGCAGAGATCGGCCTGCCAGACGGTTTCAAGGGCCAGGCGATACGACCCGGCGACGCGGAGTACGACGCCGCACGCACGGTCTACAACAGGATGATCGACCGACGTCCCGCCCTGATCATCCGGCCCACAGGTGCTGCGGACATCCGCGACGCGGTCGCCTTCGCGCGTCAGCAGAGGCTCCCTCTCGCCGTACGCTGCGGCGGCCACAGCGTCGCCGGCGTCAGCATGGTCGATGCCGGCGTGCTGATCGACCTGTCCAGCCTGAAGGGCGTGCACATCGACCCCGAGCGCGGCACCGCGATCTGCAACGCCGGGGTGCTGTGGGGGGAGTACGACCGCGAGGCGGAGATGTTCGGCCTCGCCACCCCCGGCGGCCGCGTGACGACCACCGGTGTCGGCGGCTTCTGCCTCGGCGGTGGCTACGGCTGGCTGTCGACCAAGTACGGGCTGACCTGCGACAACATGGTGGGAGCGGACCTGCTGACCGCGAGCGGCGAGATGCTGCACGTCACCGACGACACCAACCCCGAGCTGATGTGGGCGCTGCGGGGCGCCGGTGCCAACTTCGGCGTGGTGACCTCGTTCGAGTTCCGCCTGCACCCGATCAGGCCGCTGATGCTGGCCGGCCTGCTCGCCGTACCCAACGACGGACAGGCCGCCGAGGAGGTCGCCAGGGGGTACCGCGACTACGTGGAGCAGGCTCCGGAGGACCTCGTGACCGCGTTGTTCACGGGGTTGGCGCCCCCCGAGGAGTTCGTGCCGGCGGAGCTGGTCGGTAAACCGGTGCTCCTGATGGCGGTGGCCTGGCTGGGTGACCCGTCCGCGGCGGAGGACGCCGTCGCACCGCTCCGCCGACTCACCGCCGGCGGCCTGGACCTCGTCCAGCCGATGCCCTACACGGCTTTCCAGGCGATGCTCGACGCCTCGAACCCGCCTGGCTGGCTCAACTATCACGGCGGGATGCACCTCACGTCGCTCCCCGACGACGTACTCGACGACTACCTCGCCAACGGGCGGGGGATCGGTTCACCCATGACTGCTGGCGCGATCTTCCACCACGGCGGAGCGATCAGCAGGGTCGGCGAGGACGACACCGCGGTCAGCGACCGCAGCGCGCCATACATGGGCCATCCGATCGCCTGTTGGGACGACCCCGCGGACACCGACCGCGAGATGGCGTGGGTCGAGGAGTACAAGCAGGCTTTCGCTCCGGTGAGGACCGGGGGCGTCTACCTCAACTTCGAGCCGGAGACCAGCGAGGAGAACGTCCGCGCCGGCTACAGGGCGGGGAAGTACGAGCGCCTCGCCGCGCTGAAGGAGCAGTGGGACCCGGAGAACATCTTCAGCGGGAACCACAACATCGCCCCTCGACCCGCGAGCACGTGAGGCCGACCCAAGGCACCGCAAGCACGTGAGGTGCGCCCTACAAGTCCTGAAGCGCTTGGGGGCCGGGAGGGCGTACTACAAGTACATGCCCCCGCCACGTCCCGGGTGCTGCTCGTCCTGACCGCGCTGGGCGGCCTGCTGGGCCGCCTGTTGCGCGGCGGCCTGCATCGCCTCCTCCGACATGACGCCGGGGGGCAGCGCGCGTCGCATCTGCTCGAGCTGTGCGCGGGCGGCCACCTGCTGGGCGTAGATCGCGGTCTGGATGCCGTGGAAGAGTCCCTCGAGCCAGCCCACGAGCTGCGCCTGGGCGATGCGCAGCTCCGCCTCGGAGGGCGTCTGCTCGGTGAACGGCAGCGAGAGCCGTTCGAGCTCCTCGATGAGCTCGGGCGCGAGCCCCGCCTCGAGCTCCTTGATCGAGGACTGGTGAATCTCCTTCAGGCGAGCCCGGCTGGCCTCGTCGAGGGGAGCGGCCTTCACCTCTTCGAGGAGCTGGCGGATCATGCTGCCGATCCGCATCACCTTCGCAGGCTGCTCGACGAGGTCGGTGATGTGTCGCTCGGCGTCCTCTTCCTCGTCCTCGCCTCGCTCGGACGAACCGGCCTGCGGCCCGGACACGGCCATGCCGTCGGGGCCGATGACCACGACACGCGGGTCCTCGGCGTCACCGGTGGGCTCGGGGTTCTCCTGGGTCATGAACTCACCTTACGCAGTCAGGACGATCTTTCCGATGTGGGTTCCGGACTCCATGAGAGCGTGGGCCTCACCGGCCTGGTCCAGCGGAAAGCTCGTGTGCACGAGGGCGCGCACGGTCTCGTCGGCGACGAGCGGCCACACGTGCTCCACGACGGCGGCACAGATCGCGGCCTTCTCCTCTGTCGGCCGGAACCTCAGCGACGTGGCGATAACGGCACCCCGCTTGGCGAGGAGCTTGCCGATGTTGAGCTCGCCCTTGACGCCGCCCTGCATGCCGATGATGACCAGCCGGCCTTCCGTGGCCAGTGCGGAGACGTTGCGGTCGAGATACTTCGCGCCCATGTTGTCGAGGATGACGTCGGCGCCTCGTCCGTCGGTCGCGGCCTTGACCTCCTCGACGAAGTCCTGGTCCCGGTAGCTCACCGCGAGGTCTGCGCCGAGCTTGCGGCACAGCTCGAGCTTCTCCTCCGACCCTGCGGTCGTGATCACCTTCGCGCCGAGGGCCTTGGCGAGCTGGATGGCCATGTTGCCGATGCCTCCGGCGCCCCCGTGGACCAGGAGGGTCTCGCCCGGCTGCAGTCCCGCGACCATGAAGACGTTGGACCACACCGTGCAGGCCACCTCGGGCAGCGCTCCGGCGGTGACCAGGTCGACGCCCTTCGGCACCGGCATCACCTGGCCCGCGGGCACAGCCACCTTCTCGGCGTACCCTCCGCCCGCCAGCAGTGCGCACACCTCGTCCCCCACCTGCCAGCCGGTCACGTCGGGGCCGACGGCGGAGATCGTGCCCGAGCACTCGAGACCGAGTACGTCGGAGGTCCCGGGGGGCGGCGGGTAGTACCCCTGCCGCTGCAGGGTGTCGGCGCGGTTGACGGCGGTCGCGGCCACGTCGACGACAACCTCGCCCGGGCCGGCAACGGGGTCGGGCAGGTCGGTCACGGTGAGGACCTCGGGCCCTCCGGGCTCGGAGGCGATGACAGCACGCATGGGTCCAAGGCTAGGGCGAGTCACATCGCGTCATCAGCCCTGGTCGCCTTGGCGGCCAGGGCTGATGACGTCGTGGGCTACTCGGTGCCGATGAGGTCCTCGGCGTTGAAGTCGTCGGCGCTGATCTCGTCGCCGCCCCACTTCATCGCCAGTGCCTGGGCGCGACCAGCGAGTTCCTCGACGTCGGCGGCGCTCCCTCCGCGGAGGGCGGCGGCGTAGCCGACGAGGAAGGTCGTGATCGGTGCGGCGGGTCGCTCGACCTCGTGCGCCGCGTCGCGCGCGAGGTCGAGGATGAGGCCCTCGTCGATCTCGGTGTCCTCGAGCTCGAGGACGTCGCAGAGCTCGTCGATCCAGTCGTGCAAGGTCACCTCCCCAGAGAACTACGGGACGCCCGACTTCGCAAGAGAATCCGACAAGACGACCGAATCAGTCCCTGCTCTCACCGAGCAGCGCGTCGCGCAACAGGTCGATGACGGCGTCGTCGGAGAGCCCGGTGGCACGCGCCTCCTCGACGAGCCGCAGGACGCCGTACAGCGAGAGCAGCGCGACGCCGAGGGCGACGAGCTGCGGAATGCCGTAGTCGGAGCCGGGGAACGGGCTCGCCGAATGGACCTGGAGACCGCCCTCGTGGAGGCGCCCCAGCGAGGCCGTGGCCAGGTGAGCTCCGGGCAAGAGATTCAGTCGTCGAGCTCCCGGAGATCGCGCAGGTCGGCCCAGGTGTCCACGTCGCGCGCCTCGTCCGCCACAGCCGGGGCCGCGACGATGCGCAGCGGCAGCATCAGCCTCCGGATCGACAGGCCGTGCTCCGCCGACCGGTCCTCAGGACGCGCGGCCACCAGGGCGTCGTACCGGTAGACCGCCGCGAGCCACTGCTTCCGGTTCTCGTCGTCGACCAGGCACACGGCGTCCGAGTCCTCGCCCTCGGCGGCCAGTACGTCGACCAGCCGGCCGAGCGTGCGCGCTGAGAAGCGGGGCATGTCCACCGCGAGGACACACACGAGCCCGGGTCGCTCGGCGAGCGCGTCGAGCCCGGCGAGCAGTCCCGCGGCCGGGCCACCCCCGTGCGGCTCCTCGCGGGTCCAGGTCACCGGCCGGCTGGTGGGCACCTCCGGGCCCACCACGACCACCTCTTGCGCAGCGGCTGTGCTGGTGAGTGCATGCTCCAGCAGCGTCAGCCCGTCGATCTCGATCGACGCCTTGTCGACACCCCCGAGGCGTACTCCCGAGCCACCGGACAGGATCACCGCGGCCAGTCGCTCTGGTGGAGTCGTCATAGGGGCAGTGTTGCGCAGTTCCCGGCAGGCAGTGGCAGGCTGGGGGCGTGCCTCTGACCGTCACCGCCGTCCAGCTCGCCGCCTCGCTCGACCCTGCCGAGAACCGCGAGGCGCTCGGCGTCCTCGACTCCGTGTGCTCCGGCAGCCCGAAGCCCGACCTCGTGGTCTTCCCGGAGTCGATGATGCGTGACTTCGGCGAGCCGGGGTCGGACATCTCGGAGTTCGCCGAGGACCTCGACGGCCCGTTCGTGAAGCGCCTCACCGAGCTTGCCGGGGTCCACGACGTCACGCTTGTCGCCGGGATGTTCGAGCGGAGCGAGGACCCGGCTCGGCCGTACAACACGCTCGTCGTCGTCGACGGCGACGGTGTGCGGGCGTCGTACCGCAAGATCCATCTGTACGACTCCTTCGGCTACAAGGAGTCCGACCGGCTGCTCGCCGGGGACCTCGAGCCGGTCGTCGTGGAGATCGGCGGGTTCCAGGTCGGCCTGATGACCTGCTACGACCTTCGGTTCCCCGAGATGGCCCGTGCTCTCGTGGACCGCGGCGCCGAGGTGCTCGTCGTACCTGCCGCCTGGGTCGCCGGACCGCGGAAGGTCGACCACTGGCGCACCCTGCTCAAGGCGAGGGCGATCGAGAACACGGTGTACGTCGTCGCGGCCGGACAGCCGGGCCCGCGATACAGCGGCCACTCGATGGTCGTCTCGCCGCGGGGCGAGGTGCTCGAGGTCGAGGACGACGAGCTGCTCGTGCAGTCCCGGGTCGACAGGGAGTTCCTCGACGAGGTGCGTGCCGAGAACCCCTCGCTGGCCAACCGACGGCTCTAGGTCCTCGACGGCCGGTTGATACCCTCACCGGGTCGGGTGCGGGGGCTCTGACAGTTCGTCGTCGGCCGTGAGGATCTGAGCGTGGTGGGAGCCGAGCAGAAGCCCGGTCGACGTCGCGCGGAACCACCCAGGCGGCTGAGGTGGAAGTCCTCGCCGACGTCGTCCGAGAAGTCGGGCGCACCTCGTGCCACCACGGGTGGTGTCAGCGGGCCCGTGGAAGCGCCCGCCGACCCGCCGTCGCGGAAGAAGACCACTCCTCCGCCGCCGGCTCGCCGCGCCGGGCGGGAACGTCCTTCCCGCAAGGAGCCCCCGAAGCGCCAGGAGCCACCGAAGCTGCAGGACCCTCCGAAGCGCAAGGAGCCCGCGCCTCGCCCGGAGCCTGCTCCACGTCCCGCTGCCGCTCTGACTCCCGAGCGTTCCCGGCAGGACTCACCCGAGCGGCCCAAGCATCAGGAGCGTGCCCAGGGTGCCAGGCGCCAGGAGCGTCCGGCCCCGCCCCGGCACCAGGACCGTCCGGCGCGCCGGAAGCCCCCGGCCCCCGGACATGGCGGACCCGCCTCGGCTCGGTCCCAACAATCGTCCCGTAGCTCCCGCCTCTCCGCCGTCGTCGGGTTCCTCAACCGGACCCTCTGGCTCTCCCTCCTCGGTGCAGGGCTCGTGGCCGCCGTGCTGCCGCTGGCCACGTCCGACGTCTCCGAGATGATCCGCCTCGGTGGCGCGGTGACCATCACCACACTGTTCACACACGGGCTGGCGGTGCGCACAGGCGGCCGTCCGCTCATGAGCGGCGCGCTGGCGCTCTTGCTCGCCACCGGTGCTGCGGTGCTTCAGGTGGACGTGCTGCTGGCGGGAGCGGCGGTCGCCACGGCCGTGGCAACTGCTGTCCTCGCTGTGATGGCGACCAAGCCAGCCGCCCGCTTCCCGGGCGTGATCCGAGAGGTGACGATCGCTGCCGCAGTTGGAGCGATCGGCGCCGTGGGGGTGTGGGCCTACGGGGCTCAGGTGTCCTTCGAGCGCACCGCCTACCTCGCCATCGGCTTCTCGCTCATCGGTGCACTGGCCCTGGTGTACCGGCTGGGCGCGGGTCTGCACGGCCTCGGTCGCCGAGGGTTCGTGATGATCATCAGCGGTGTCGGGCTGCTGACCGTCACCCTCGCCTACACCGAGGCGCTGGCCCAGTGGGGCTCCCCGGGGCTGGTCGAGGGCATCGACAACTCCTACGACGCGGTGCGGGACCTGCTCGGTGCGGTGCCCCGGCCGATCGAGGTGCTGCTCGGCTTCCCGGCTCTGGCCTGGGGTGTCTCGACCCGTGCCCGGAGGCGGCAGGGGTGGTGGGTCTGCGCCTTCGGGGCTCCCGGCCTCGCCGTCGTTGCCGTGGCTCTCCTCGAGCCAGGTACGACGCTGCTCGAGGCCGCGCTCACCCTCGTCTACAGCCTGGTGCTCGGGCTGCTCTTCGGCTACGCCGTGATCCGGGCCGACCTCTACCTCACCGGCGCTCGAGGCCGCCGTGCCAGGCAGCTCGAGGAGCTCGCCGCGCACCGCCCCGAGCCCGGCCGCTTCCAGCCCCTGCTCTAGACCGCGTGGGCCAGGTCACAGCCGGCACGTAACCCGGTGGCCGCCCGGAGAGTTTCATCCGGCGAGAGGCAGAAGGCCGAGGGGTCCGCGGAGGACGCCACCCCTTTCCCAGGAGGTACTGCATGAAGTGCAAGGTGGGCATCACCCTCGCCCTTGCCTCGATGGCGGGCTTCGCCCTGGTGGGTCCGGTCGTCGCGGGCCCGTGATGGTCACCGCCGACATCCTCGACGCCGTGGGCGGAGACGGCGGGCCGCAGCACGACCCTGACGTCCTCTTCCCGTCCGGCCCGGCGGCGACCGGTGACCCGACGGCCGTCGTCCCCTTCCAGCTGCGCAGCGAGCGCTCCGGCAAGGGTGAGGGCCGGACCTACGACATCACGGCCGACGCGACCTTCGACGACGGACTGAAGGAGTGCTCGTGGACGATCCAGGTCGTCGTGCCGCACGACATACGCGGCGGCGCGGACTGGTAGCGGAAGGACTGGTGGTGGGCTCCTGCGCTCACTCCCAGGGGCGGGGCGCCGTGACTCGGCGTCCCGCCTTCCTGGGAGCTGTTGTCGGGTCGTTGGTGCTTGCCGGCTGTGCGGTCGGCGGTGCCGAGGTCGAGCAGGGCAGCCCCGAGCCTCGCCCCGACCTGGCCCGGAAGGCAGAGCTCGCCGCCGGCAACCTCGAGGCCACTGCACCTCGGAGCAAGGCAGGGCGCGGGCGGGACCGTGACGGAGAAGTGGCCTCCGGCTCGAGGAATGGCGCTCCCGGCACGGGCGGCAAGTACGCCGGGACCGCGGACACCGCAGCCACGGCACAGCAGCAGTCCCGGAGCCGGCCGGAGATCTCGTGGACCGACCTGGTGACCCTTGACGACCAGGCAGGCGACCACGGAGACGGGCCCGGCTACGCGGACCTGACCGCGGTGACCTTCGGCGAGGCCGACGGCATGCTCGCCGCGACAGTGACCGTCGCGTCGACCGTCCCGGGCGCTCTCGCCGACCGGGAGGTCGAGGGGGTGGGCATCGACCTGTTCCGGTCGAGCTCGGACGAGAGCGACTACCAGCTGTTCCTCGACGGCGGCAGCCGCGGCTGGCGGGCGTTCCTCCAGACGCCGAACGGATTCGTCGACTTCCCCGGCACGTTCGCGGTGCGGGGGCGGAGGCTGCAGGTGGTGGTCCCGTGGAGCTCCGTGGGCGGTCGCGAGGAGGCGGAGGCGTCTGTCTTCGTGGACTGGTCCTCAGGCGTCGGCCGGCTCTCGACGGACGGCACCACGAGGGTGGGTCTCCTGGCGGACGAGTGAGGGGATCTTGCATACCTGCGGGTAATGAGCGGGCGCGTGTACCGTCCCCCGCATGGCCCGTGCCCCGAAGACCGCAGTGGTCGTCGCCGAGATGGTGGCGAACGTGATGAAGGTTGCCGTCTCCCCAGGTGACCGGCTCGCCGCTGGCGACGCCGTCGTACTCCTGGAGTCGATGAAGATGGAGATCCCGGTCCTCACCGAGACCGGCGGCACGGTCACCGCTGTGAAGGTCAGCGAGGGTGACGTCGTCCAGGAGGGCGACGTGCTGGTGACCCTGGACCTCTGACCCCGGACGTCACCTCCCCTACACTCTCCTGGGTGGTCGGCCCGTGTTCGCGGGCCGACTCACGGAGGGGTGCCGGAGTGGCCGATCGGAACCGCCTTGAAAGCGGTCGCTGGCAGAGATGTCAGCCGCGGGTTCGAATCCCGCCCCCTCTGCTGACTGACCGGGCCTGACCGCCAGGAGGCGGTCGACCCCGGCGCAGAGTTCGACCTCCGGCGCGGACGGTAGCCGCCTCGCTCTCTCTAGGAGAGGCGTTGTCAGATCTGTTCGAGCAGATCGCGCATCCGCTCGATCTCCGCCGACTGGCCCACTGCGACGTCGGCGGAGATCTCGGCCACCTGGACGTCCACGCCTTCTTCGCGAGTCGTCTGAGCCATGTCCACCGCTCCCTGGTGGTGGGCGATCATGCCCTCGAGGAACAGCCGGTCGAACCGGCGGCCCCGGGAGGCTTCGAGCTCGTCCATCTGCTCGTGCGTGAGCATGCCGGCCATCTCGGTGTGCCCATGCTCTCCGTGGTCGTAGGATTCGGCGTCCTCAGAGGCCTTCGGGACGTCGATGTCGCGCTCCGCCAGCCACGCCCCCATCGCGACGATCTCCGGGCCCTGGGCTGCCTGGATGCGCCGGGCGAGCGACTTCACGCGCTCGTCCCCCGCGCGGGTGGCCGCGAGGCGCGACATCTCCAGGGCCTGGGCGTGGTGGGGAACCATCATCTGCATGAAGGCGATGTCGGAGTGGTTCCACTCGCGCTCGGGC
>DASSMS010000055.1:0-8395 GCA_035688575.1 Nocardioidaceae bacterium | reverse complement strand
CGGCCTGCCGAGGATGGGGCGTCGTTGCGGTCGGGCACAGCCTCGTGGGGGTCGGACACGCCGCAAGGCTAGTCGGCGGGGGTCGTCCCGCCGGCCGCCCCCTGTGACCAACGCCTCAGCCAAACCGTCAGGCTGCCGGCTGCCAGGTCTATCCAGGGGGGTGTCCAGCATGTGAGGCTGGAACAGAAACCGCGTCGGACCCGTTGGCAGGGACGTGGGTGTTGCCCGAGAATGGGCGGCGCCCCCGCCTTCCAGTTCTGCGCGGGCGCGGTCGGAACGGCTAGCATGGCCGGTCGGGCTGCGCTCATCGCCGCCCGACTTCGACTTCGGACGCAACGATGCGTCCACCCCCCGCCGTCCACCCCCACGGCACCCCTGCGACACCCCGCAACGACAAGGAGTTTGATCTTCATGGACTGGCGCGACCGCGCTGCCTGCCTCGACGAGGACCCGGAGCTCTTCTTCCCCATCGGGAACACCGGCCCGGCGATCCTGCAGATCGAGGAGGCCAAGGCTGTCTGCCGACGGTGTGAGGTCATGGACACCTGTCTGAAGTGGGCCATCGAGTCCGGTCAGGACGCCGGTGTCTGGGGTGGCATGTCCGAGGACGAGCGCCGAGCCCTCAAGCGGCGCAACGCCCGCGCCCGCCGCGCCGGCTGACCAGAGCAGGTACCGCCACTCCCCCACCACCTGAACCAGCAGACCGGCGCTACGCCGAGTCCCTGCTCAACGGCCGAAGCCGCGCCATGAACCGCACCCGCGTTCCGCGCGGCTTCGCTGCGTCCCACGTGATCCGCCCGCGCAGGTCCTGCACGAGCGACTGGACGATCTGGCTGCCCAGCCCCGACTGACCGGGCCGGAAGTCCTCCGGCAGGCCCGCGCCGTCGTCGGTGATGGTCACCTCGAGCAGCTCGTGACCGTCCTCGCCGCTGCGCTTCACTGCGACCTCGACCGATCCGCCCGACTCGGACAGACCGTGCTCGGCTGCGTTCTGGATGAGCTCGGAGAGGATCATCGCCAGGGCGGTCGCGTCCTCGGCCCGCAGCATGCCGAACTCCCCCACGATGTGGGCCTGGACGTGGTGCTCGGCCCGGGCCACCTCGACGACCGCGTTCAGGCCGCGGCTGGCGATCTCGTCGAAGTCGACGCGCTCGTCGAACCCGTGGCTCAGGGTGTCGTGCACGAGGGCGATGACGCCCACGCGGCGCACCGCCTCCTCGAGCGCGGTCCGCCCCTCGCCCTCCGGGAGCCGCCGCGCCTGCAGCCTCAGCAGCGCCGCGACGGTCTGCAGGTTGTTCTTCACCCGGTGGTGGATCTCCCGGATCGTCGCGTCCTTGGTCATGAGCTCCCGCTCACGCCGGCGCAGCTCCGACACGTCCCGGAGCAGCAGCAGCGCGCCGACGCGCTGGCCGCCCTCGGTGAGCGGGATGGCCCGCATCGACACGCTGGCCCCGCGCGAGCTCACCTCGGTGCGCCACGGTGCGCGGCCGGTGACGACGAGGGCGAGCGACTCGTCGACCGGCGACTCGTCACGCAGCAGGTCGGCCACGACCTTCGCCAACAGTTCGCCGATGACGTCGCCGACGTGCCCGAGCCGGTGGATGGCCGAGAGCGCGTTGGGGCTGGCGTAGGTGACGACGCCGTTGGCGTCGAGCCGGATGACGCCGTCCCCGACCCGGGGTGCGCCGCGGCGCAGCCCCGTCGGCGCGGAGGCGTGCGGGAACTCCCCCGCCGAGATCATCCGGGCCAGCGCGTCCGCGAGCGCCTGATAGGTCAGCTCGAGCCTGCTCGGCGTGCGCATGGCCGCGAGATTCGTATGCCGCGTGAGCACGGCGAGCGACCGTCCCCCCTTCACGACGGGGATGGCCTCCTCCCGCACCGGCATGTCATCGCGGAAGCTGGGGTCCTTGGCGCGCACGATGCGCCGCCCGGCATACGCCTGGTCGAGCAGCGTCTGCCGGCCGCGGTGGCTGCGCCGGCCCACGACGTCCTCGAAGAACACCATCTGCCCGGTCGTCGGCCGGACGTGGGCGACCGCCAGCCAGCCCTCCATCCCGCCGGGGACCCACAGCACGAGGTCGGCGAAGGAGAGGTCGGAGAGCAGCTGCCAGTCGCCGACGAGCAGGTGCAGCCAGTCCGCCTCCGCGGGCTCGAGGTCCGTGGCGTCGGCGAGCACCTCGTTCAGCGTGGGCACGCGGCCAGCCTAGTGAGGTGGCGCTGCGGCTAGGCCAGCACCGTGTCCCCTAGGAAGAGCGTGCCCGGTTCGACGACGTCGGCGTAGACGCCGGCGCACAGCCCGCGCTGGGCGGCGATCGTCTTCAGCAGGTCCGGTGCAGCCGGGACGTCCGCCTGCTCGACGTCGACCATGCGGCACCGCTCGATCCGCTCGGTCACCGCGAGGCGCACCCCGCCGATGCTGAGCTCCCGGCCCGTCCATGACTCCTCGACGAAGGGCTCGGCGGTCTCGAGGACGAGGTTGGCGCGCAGGTGCCGCGGGTCCAGCGGCCGATCGAGGCCGTGCAGGGCGGCCAGCTCGCGGAGGGTGGCCGTGCCCACCAGGCTCACCTGGCCGGCGTCCTGGTGAGCGACGTCGGCCTCAGGGCCCAGCTCGACCTCCTCGCCGAAGTGGTCCGAGAGCGCGAGGTCGGCAGCCGACTCGCCCGCTGCCACCCGCCTCCCGCCCGGCAACAGCACCTCGACCCGCTCCCCCACGGTCTGCGCGCTGAGCTCGAAGACCAGGTCCATGCGCCGGAACCGACTCGTCTGCTTGCCGCTCGCGAGCTTGCCCGCCGCGTCGTAGACCGCCCACTCGCGGTCCCCGACGAGACCGCGCCCGTCGACGGCACAGGTCTCCAGCTGCTCGCCCGCCATCGCCTTGACGGGGTAACGCCAGATCTCGACGAGCCGGCACGCGGTCACGAGACCGTCCTCACGAGACGGCGGCCCCGGACCGGATGACCGAGCGCAGGGTGCGCAGCGCCACCGAGAGGGCGGCGATGTTGGGTCGCTCCAGCCTCTCGATGCCGGTGAGCGCGGTGCGGGCCCGGGTCAGCGACTCGTCGTTGACCTTCGCCCACTGCTCGTAGCGAGCGCCGGGCTCGCTGGTCGAGTCGGTGGCGTCGATGACGGACCGCGTGAGGGACTCCAGCACGGCATACAGGTCGTCGCGGAGCGCTCCACGCGCCAGCGCGTCCCAGCGGTCGTCGCGCGGCAGGTTCGTGACCCGACCCAGCATGAGGTCGATGCCGAAGCGTTCGGAGACAACGAAGTACAGACGTGCGACGTCGGCCGGCGCCTCGCCGGTGTCGGTGGCGATGTCCACGATGTCGAGCAGGGAGAACTGGTCGAGCAGGCTGGCGGCCCGGCGCGCCAGGTCCTCCGGCACCGACAGCCGCTCGAACTCCTTGGCGTTGCGCTGCAGGCGCTTGAGCTCCACGCCCTTGAGCATCTCGGGAACCTGCGGCGCGAACTCGCCGACGACGGCGCCGAAGCGCGCCACCTCGTTGGCCACGTCGAGCCGCGACGGCCTGGAGGTGAGGAACCACCGGATGGAGCGGTCGATGAGGCGGCGGAACTCGAGGTAGAGCTGGGTCTGGGTGTCGGTGGTCACCTGGTTGTCGAGGGCCTCGACCTCGCGGACGAAGCCGGGGAGGTCGAAGATCTCCCGGGCGACGACGAACGCCCGGGCGATCTGCTCCGGCGTCGCGCCGGTCTCCTCGATGGCGCGGAACGCGAAGGTGATTCCGCCACGGTTGACCATGGAGTTGACCACCGCATTGGTGATGATCTCGCGCCGCAGCGGGTGCTGCGCCAGCTCGTCGGTGAACTTCTCGCGGATGGGCTGCGGGAAGTACTCGGTCAGCGTCGCCTGGAACCACGGGTCGTCCGGCAGCTCCGAGGGCAGCAGGTCCTCCTTGAGCGCGAGCTTGGCGTAGGCCACGAGGACCGAGAACTCCGGTGACTTCAGGCCCAGGCCCTCGCTGGCCCGCCGGTCGATCTCTGCGTCCGAGGGCAGGAACTCGAGCTCGCGGTCGAGGTCGCCGCGGTCCTCCAGCCAGTGGATGAACCGCTGGTGCACCGGCACCATGCCGTGCTCCTGCGCCCGGGCGTTGCCGAGCAGGACGTTCTGCTCGTAGTTGTCCCGGAGCACCTGCGCCGCGACCTCGTCGGTCATGGACGCGAGCAGCGTGTTGCGCTGCTTGAGGGTCATGTCACCCTCGCGCATGAGCCCGGTGAGCAGGATCTTGATGTTGACCTCGTGGTCCGAGGTGTCGACGCCCGCGGAGTTGTCGATGGCGTCGGTGTTGACGCGCACGCCGTGCAGGGCCGCCTCGATGCGCCCGAGCTGCGACAGCCCGAGGTTGCCGCCCTCGCCGACGACCTTGCACCGCAGCTGGTGGCCGTTGACCCGGATCGCGTCGTTGGCCCGGTCGCCGATGGCCGAGTTGTCCTCGGTGGCGGCCTTGACGTACGTCCCGATGCCGCCGTTCCACAGCAGGTCGACCGGCGCCTGCAGGATCGCCTTCATCAGCTCGGCCGGCGTCATGGTCGACGTGCCCTTGGGCAGGCCGAGGGCCTCCACCATCTCGCGCGTGATGGGCACGGACTTCAGCGACCGGTCGAACACGCCGCCGCCGGCGCTGATGAGGTCGGTGTCGTAGTCGGCCCACGACGAGCGCGGCAGCTCGAAGAGTCGCTTGCGCTCCGGGAACGATGTCGCCGCAACGGGATTCGGGTCGACGAAGATGTGCCGGTGGTCGAACGCCGCGACCAGGCGGATGTGCTCCGAGAGCAGCATGCCGTTGCCGAAGACGTCTCCGCTCATGTCGCCGATGCCGACCGCGGTGAAGTCCTCACTCTGGGTGTCGACGCCCATCTCGCGGAAGTGCCGCTTGACCGACTCCCACGCGCCGCGGGCCGTGATGCCCATGGCCTTGTGGTCGTAGCCGGCCGAGCCACCCGAGGCGAAGGCGTCGTCGAGCCAGTAGCCGTACGACTGCGCCACGCCGTTGGCGATGTCGGAGAACGTCGCCGTCCCCTTGTCCGCCGCGACGACGAGGTACGGGTCGTCGGTGTCGTGGCGGACCACCCTGGGCGGCACGACGACCCCGCCCCCGACGCGGTTGTCGGTCACGTCGAGCAGCCCGGAGATGAAGACCTTGTAGGAACCGATCCCCTCGGCCAGCCAGGCGTCGCGGTCGACCGACGGGTCCGGGAGCTGCTTGGCGTAGAACCCGCCCTTCGAGCCGGTCGGCACGATGACCGCGTTCTTGACCATCTGCGCCTTGACCAGACCGAGCACCTCGGTGCGGAAGTCCTCGCGCCGGTCGCTCCAGCGCAGGCCGCCGCGCGCGACCGGGCCGAAGCGCAGGTGCACGCCCTCCACGCGCGGGCTGTAGACCCAGATCTCGAACGCCGGGCGCGGCGCGGGCAGGTCGGGAACCGCCTTCGGGTTGAGCTTGAGGCTGACGTACGGCTTGGTCGAGCCGTCCTCGGCCGGCTGGAAGTAGTTGGTGCGCAAGGTCGCGCGGATCACCCCGAGGAAAGCCCGGATGATGCGGTCGTGGTCCAGGGACTTCACGTCGTCGAGGGCCTTGGTGATCGCGGTGACCAGCTGGTCCTCCGCCGCTGCGCGCTCCGAACCGGCCTCACCTGCATACGCCTCGGGGTCGAAGCGGGTCTCGAACAGGGTCACGAGCTGACCGGCGATCGAGAGGTTCTGCACCAGCGCGTTCTCGAGGTAGTTCTGGCTGAACGTCGACTGCGTCTGGCGCAGGTACTTCGCGACGGTGCGGATGATGACGACCTGCCGCCACGTCAGGCCCGCGCCGAGGACGAGGGCGTTGAAGCCGTCGGACTCCGCCTGGCCCTTCCACACCGCACCGACGGCGTCCTGGAACAGCTCGCGCATCCGGTCGCGGGACTCTCCGGTCCACACCTTGGCGTTGCGCACTCGCAGGCCGAAGTCGTAGACGTGCACGGTGACGCCGTCGCTGCGGCTGATCTCGTAGGGCCGCTCGTCGACCACCTCGACGCCGAGGTGCGTGAACATCGGCAGCACCTGGGTCAGGGACAGCGGTCCGCGGCGGTAGAGCTTGAAACGCCGCTCGTGCGAGGGCGCCCCGGGCTCCTGGTACATGTTGAGACCGGTGGCCTCCTCGGTGTCGAGGACCTCCATGTGCCGGATGTCGGCGACGCCGACCCGCGGCGTGAAGTCCTCCTTGTAGGCCTCGGGGAACGCCCTGCCGTACAGGCCGGTGAGGCGGGCAGCCGCCTCCTCACCGTGCTCGATGCGCGCGGCCTCGCTGAGGTCCTCGTCCCAGGTGCGGGTGGCGTCGATGAGCTGCTTCTCCAGGACCGCCTGGTCGACGTCGGGGATGCTCTCACCCTGGGGCACCCTCACGACGAAGTGCAGCCGCGCGAGCGCCGACTCCGCAACGCGGGTCGTGTAGTCCACGCTCGCGCCCTGGAAGGCCGCCCGCAGGATCGACTCCATCTTGAGCCGGACGCCGGTGTTGTAGCGGTCGCGCGGGATGTAGACGAGGCACGACATGAAGCGGCCGAACTCGTCCTTGCGCAGGAACAGCCGTGTCTTGCGGCGCTCCTGCAGGTGCAGCACCGCGGTCGCGTTGTCGTGCAGCTCCTCCATGTCGGCCTGGAAGAGCTCATCGCGTGGATAGGTCTCGAGGACCTCGAGGAGGTCCTTGCCCGAGTGGGAGTCCGCGGTGAAGCCGGTGCGGTCGAAGATCGCGTCGATCTTGTCCTGCAGCACCGGGATCCGGGTGACCGACTCCGTGTAGGCCGTCGACGTGAACAGGCCGAGGAAGCGGCGCTCCCCGGTGACCTCGCCCTGCTCGTCGAACGTCTTCACGCCGACGTAGTCGAGGTAGGTCGAGCGGTGCACGGTGGCGCGGCTGTTGGCCTTGGTGACGATCAGCAGCTTGCGCTCGCGCGCGACGCCCCGGGCCTGCTCGCTCAGCCGCACACCCTCTCCGGGGCTGTCGTAGCGCAGCAGGCCGAGTCCGGTGCCGTGCACGGCGGTGAGGGTGTCGGCGTCCTCTTCCCGGTGCAGCTGGTACTCGCGGTAGCCGAGGAACGTGAAGTGGTTGTTGGCGAGCCAGTCGAGCAGGCGTCGGGTCTGGTCGACCTCCTCGGGCGGGATGCCCACGGGCGGGTTCTGCTCCAGCAGCTGCGCGATCTCGGTGCACTTGCCGCGCATCTTCGGCCAGTCCTCGACGACCTCGCGGACGTCGGACAGCACGCGGCGCAGGTTGGCCGCAATCTCCTCACGGTCCTGCGGGTCGCTGTCGCGGTCGATCTCGAGGTGCATCCACGACTCGCGGATCACGCCGAACTCCGGCGCCGCGCCGCCGTCGATGCCCGAGTCGGCAGCCCCCCTGTCGAGCACCTCCTCGAGCTCCCCGGCGGCGTTGCGGCGCACGAGCATGAGCGGGTGCACGACGATGTGGACCGTCCGGCCCATGCGCAGGAGCTCGGCCGTCACGGAGTCGACGAGGAAGGGCATGTCGTCGGTGACGATCTGGACGACGGTGTGCCCGCTCGCCCAGCCCTGCTCCTCCACCTCGGGGTTGAAGACGTCGACATTGACGGTCCCCACGGGACGGGTCTGTGCCAGCCGCTGGTGCGCCAGGGCCGTGCCCAGGAGGTCCTCCGCTGCACGGGGCAGGAGGTCCTCGGTGGCGACGTGCCGGAAGTAGCGGCGCAGGAACGACTCGAGGCGGTCGCCGCCCGCATGGTGGTCAGCCAGCTCGGCGGCGGAGTGCAACAACTGTTGACGCGACTGCTCCAGCGACGCAGACATGCTTGTGCTCTTCATCCTCACCGTGTCGGACGGACGCACTGCGCTGTGCGCCCGAACACGAGCCTAGCGCTCCACGGCGGAGTGCACGCCCGGGCCCGCGGACTGCCCGCACGGGCCCGCAACGCAGCGTCGACAGCCCGGTGCGCGACACGCCGAATCGCATATTCGGCGAGGTCAGGCTAGGTTTCCGGGGCACACTCGGTGCCACAGAGGCACCACACCCCCTTGCACGGACAAAGGAGTAGCACGTTGATCATCCTCGGCATCATCCTCGTCCTGATCGGCTGGCTCGCCAGTATCTCGATCCTGACCACCATCGGAATCATCCTCATCGTGGTCGGTCTGGTCCTGGCCCTTCTCGGCGCCATGGGCCGCGCGGTGGGTGGCCGCAAGCACTGGTACTGACAGGGCGGGGCAGCGCCCCGCAGTGCCGCGAGCGGCCCCCGACGTTCTCCCATGTGGGTAACGTCGGGGGCCGTTCCCGTGTGCTCACTAGAGTGGCCGCATGCCGTCGTCCGTGGACCCCGAGCGCCTGGCAGCGCTCGGTGTCGCTCTCGACCCGCTCCGCAAGGC
>DASSMS010000127.1:0-15279 GCA_035688575.1 Nocardioidaceae bacterium | reverse complement strand
GGCTCCGACTCGCAGGCGTGATGCTCAAGCTCGCCCCGGCGCTGGACTCCCAGCTCCAGCGTGACTCGGACATGACGCACTTCGACTACCTGTGCCTGGCGATGCTGTCCGAGGCCGACGACCGGACGCTGCGGATGAGCGCGCTCGCCGGCAAGGTCAACGCCTCGCTCTCACGCCTCTCCCATGTCGTGAAGAAGATCGAGCAGCGGGGCTGGGTGGAGAGGTTCCCGTGCCCCGACAGCCGCCGGGTGACGATGGTCCGCCTCACGGCGCAGGGCTGGGAGGTGCTGGTCGCGGCCGCGCCGGGTCACGTCGAGACCGTGCGGTCCCTGGTCTTCGACGGGCTGGACCGTGAGGACCTCGCAGCTCTCGAGCGCATCGCCGGCCATGTCGTGGAGCAGATCGAGAAGGCTGACCTGCGCACGGTCACCTGATCGTCCATGCGGCGCCCACGCGCGTCAGGGAAGCCGCCAGTCCAGGGGAGCGCCACCCTGCCTCACGAGCAGGTCGTTCACCCGGCTGAACGGACGCGACCCGAAGAAGCCCCGCGAGGCCGACAACGGGCTCGGGTGCGGGGACTCGACCCACGGGATGCCGCCGAGCATCGGCTTCAGTCCCTGCGCGTCGCGGCCCCACAGGATCGCGGCGAGTGGGCCACCTCGCGCGGCCAGGGCCTTGATCGCGCACTCGGTCACGCTCTCCCAGCCCCGGCCCCGGTGCGACCCCGCCGCGCCGGGTGCGACCGTCAGCACCCGGTTGAGCAGCAGCACGCCCGCGTCGGCCCAGGGCGTGAGGTCGCCGTTGGTGGGCGGGCCCACCCCGAGGTCGTCGTACAGCTCCCGGAAGATGTTCACCAGGCTGCGCGGAAGCGGCCGCACCTCCGGTGCCACGGAGAACGAGAGCCCCACGGCGTGGCCCGGCGTCGGGTAGGGGTCCTGGCCGACGACGAGCACGCGTACGTCGGACAACGACCGCTCGAAAGCTCGCAGGATCCGGTCTCCGGCCGGGAGGTAGGTCCGCCCGGCGGCTAGCTCCTCGCGCAGGAACCCACCCATCGCCGCGATCGTGTCGTCCACAGGGGCCAGCGCCTCGGCCCAGTCCGGGGCCACGAGGCCGCGGTCCACCAGTCCCGCCAGCGCGCTCATGGGCCCTTAACCTACACAGCCGCACTGTGGCGCGAAGTGGTGCCCGTCGGGCCTTGCCGCCGTTGAATATCGTGGCGGTATGGCGCGGACGGCGGTCGTCGTGGGCGGCGGGATCGGTGGGCTCACCGCGGCCGTCTCGCTGTGCTGGCACGGGTGGCAGGTGACCGTGCTCGAGCGGGCGGCGGAGTTCACGGAGGTCGGCGCCGGCATCACGCTGATGTCCAATGCGCTCGCCGGCCTCGACGCGCTCGACGTCGGCCCGGAGGTCCGGGCCACCGGAAGCATCAGCGCCTCCGGCGGCACGCGCAGGTACGACGGCCGCTGGCTCTCGCGGGTCCCGGCCGGGGGGCTGGAGAAACGGCTCGGGCTCGAGGTCGTCGGCATTCACCGGGCCACCCTCATCGACATCCTCAGGTCGAGGCTGCCCGAGGCCTCGCTGCTTGCGGGCGCCGAGGTGGTCGACGTGACCCCGTCCGCCCCGGCGCTCGTGTCCTACCGCCGTGACGGGCGGCTGCAGCACGTCACGGCGGAGGTCGTCGTGGCCGCCGACGGCATCAACAGCGGCATCCGGCGGGACCTGTGGCGGCATCCGTCGTCAGTGCGGTACTCCGGGGTAACGGCGTGGCGGGCGGTCACCCCCGAGCCGTGGCCGGTGGAGGTGCCGGTCGGGCTCACCTGGTCGCGCGGGGCCGAGTTCGGCGTCGTGCCCCTCGGCGACGGGCGGATCTACTGGTTCGTGGCCCTCAACGCACCCCCGGGGCGGCGCTATGACGACGACCTGGCCGAGCTCCGGCGCCACTTCGGCGGTTGGCACGAGCCGATCCCGGAGCTCCTGGCCGCCACGCGGCCCGGGACCGTGCTGCACAACGACATCTTCGAGCTTCGTCCGGACCTCCACGCCTACGTGCACGGGCGGGTCGTGCTGCTCGGCGACGCCGCGCACGCGATGGTGCCCCACCTGGGGCAGGGTGCATGCCAGGCCATCGAGGACGCCGTGGTGCTCGGCGCGCTACTCGCGGGCACGGGCGCCGGCGAGGGCGCAAGCGTCGACGCCGCGCTCGCGGAGTACGACCGCCTGCGTCGTCCGCGCACCCAGTCGGTGGCCCGCTCCGCACGCATGGCCGCCCGACTCGGGCAGAGGCTGGAGAACCCGGCAGCCGTGGCCGTCCGCAACTCGCTGATGCGGTCCACCCCTCCTCAGGTGGCCATGGGCGCGCTTGCCCGGGTGGCGCGCTGGCGCCCGTGAGAGGGGGCCGTCTTCGCCGAAGCGCCTAGCCGGACAGCCTCTCGACGACCTCGGCGGCGACCGCGTCCATGCCCGCTGCGAACGGGTGGAAGGCCAGCGCCTCACCCTCGACCGTGCGGATGCCGTTGACCCATGGGTCCTCCGAGCACACGTCGTGCCCCTCGGACTTGGCATACATGTCGACGAACTCCACGCCGGTGCGACGCGCCGCCCGCGCCAGCGCCTCGTTGAGCGCACCGGACACCCGCTCGCCGAAGGCATAGTCGCCGTTCGCGAACGGGAGGGCGGCGCAGCGTCCGTCGGACGGTGTGAGGCGGAGATATCCGACGAGGAGGACCCTCGCCTCGGGGGCACGCGCCTGGATCCGTCGGACGGCGGCCTCGACGCGGCGGCTGATCTTGTCGGTCTCGGCCACCAGGTCGACCCCGCGTGCGTCGAGCTCCTGGGCGCACGGCGAGCCGGCGGGCTCCCTGCTGCGCAGCCGTGAGCAGGTGGCGACCAGCGTGTGGAACAGGTCGAAGTCGTTCCCGCCGATGCCGAGGGTGACCAGGTCGGTCCTCCGGTCCAGGACCCTGAGCTGAGGTGGCACGCTCGCGTCCCGCACCGTGCGCTGGCGCCCGGTCAGGTCGTCGGTCCTCGCGCCGCTGCAGCTGACGTCGACGAGCGCGTCGATGTCGAGCCGCTCCGCCACGAGCGCCGGGTAGTTGCCGTCGGAGCGGAAGCAGCCCCCGGCGATGTCGGTCGTGGGCACCAGCGGGGCGGCCGTGAAGGAGTCGCCGAGCGCGACGTACCGGTCGATCGCTGGTGGGGAGGCGTCGGTGACGTCCTCGACCTGTCGCGCGAGGTCGTCCGGCTCGTCCGCCCCCGAGGAGCAGGACGCGAGGAGCGCGAGCGTGGCGAGCCCGGTGGCCAGCAGCCGTGCGCGGCGCCGCCTCATCGGGGGTACCTCGGGCGCATGTCGTCGCGGACCACGCGAGCCTCGGCGACCAGACGGAGCAGGACCGCGCTCGTGACGGCCTGCGCCGCGACGATGCCGACGAGGACCAGGATCTGCGCCGCGCCTGCCTCCAGGGGGGTGCCGCCGCCGAGCAGCACGCCGACGAAGGCGCCGGGCAGGGTGACCAGGCCGACCGTCCTGGTCTTGTCGAGGTTCGGCGTCAGCGCCTCCCTGGCGCTGGGCTGGATCACCAGGAGCGAGGCCGCCTTGCTCTCGAGGCCCAGTGCGAGGCCGGCCTCGTAGGAGCCGAACTGCGACGAGAGCTCGTCGTAGGCCCGCCGCCCGGTCAGCGTCGCGGCGGTCATCGTGTTGCCGATGATGATGCCTGCGGTCGGCACCAGGCCGGCCCCGTTGAAGGGGATCACCCCCGACCCGAGCACCAGCAGCAGCACGGGGAGGACACCGGCGGCGATCGCGGCCCCGACCCACAGCACCTCGGTGCCCCTGGCGTCGATGCGCTTGGCGGACGTGCGGGTCGCCACCACCAGCATGAGCAGCGAGAACAGAAGCGACCACCACAGCGAGCTCAGTGCAGCGGTGATGACGAGCGAGACGACCGCGAGCTGGACGCCGGCCCGCAGGGTCGCGGTGACGGTCTCGCGCTCCACCTCGAGCCGGCCGAGGTACGACGCGCTGACCCCCACCGCGACCAGGGCGACGAGGACGACCGCCAGCCGCCAGTCGGGCGAGGGCGCGATCGTCGATGCGGCAGCCGTCACGAGCGAGCGGCCAGCGACCGCGACGAGGCCGAGCCGTAGCGGCGTGACGGGTTCGACCCGATCGCCTCAGGGCTCGGCCCGGCCTTCTTCGCAGGCGATTTCTTGGTCCCGGTCTTCTTCGTGGCGGACTTCTTGGCCGCAGTCTTCTTTGGGGCGGCCTTCTTACCCGTCGCCTTCTTCGCGGCAGCCTTCTTCGAGGCCGCCTTCTTGACGGGTTCGACGGAGGTGGCGTTCTCGTCGAGGAACTCGTCGATGATCCGCCAGGTCGTACGCCGTGCCCGCCGGCCGGTGAGCATCCCGAGGTGGCCGCCGGGGACCACCTCGAAGCGGACCGACGGCGCGTTCGACACGAGGTCCACCATCGGCCGGATCGACCGCACCGGGGCGATGCCGTCGCTGTCCCCGGCGAAGACGAGCATCGGCACGCGGATGTTCTCGAGCGCGATCTCGCGCTTGTCGTCCATCTTGACCACGCCGGTCGCGAGCTGGTTGCCCTTGAGGATCCGGTGGTAGATCTGGCCGAACGTGCGTCCGGGGTAGGCGATCATGTTCGCGGTGAAGCGGTCCACCGCCTCGATCTGTGCGAGGAAGTCGGCGTCGTCGAGGTTCGCGGCGATCGCGAGGGGCTTGGTGACGAGCTTGTTGACGGAGGTGAGCTGGAACGCGCGTCGTACCAGCGGCTTGGGGGCACCGCCCATCGCTCGGTAGAGCTGGGTGACCAGCCCGCCGCCGTCGGTGATGTTGAGCAGCGGCCGGATCGGCGCGACCAGGGGGACCCGCGTGACGTCCACGGGGGAGCCGACGACCGTGAGCGAGGCAATGGGCAGGTCCGGCCGGTCGGCCGTCGTCAGCAGCGCGAAGATGCCGCCGAGGCTCCAGCCGACCACGTGCACGGGCTTGCCGCCGGCGTGCTCGCTGACCTCCTTGACCGCGGCCGGGATCACCTCGTCGACCCAGTGCTCCATGCCGAGGGTTCGGTTGGCGAAGGAGACCTCGCCGTACTCCACCAGGTAGGTGGGTCGGCCCTGGGTCACCAGGTGCTCGACGAGGGAGCACCCGCGACGGAGGTCGAAGCAGAGCGCCGGCGCGGCCAGGGGCGTGACGAGGAGGACCGGGTCGCCCGTCTCCTTCACCCGGCCCTGGGGACGGTAGTGGTAGACCTCGCGCAGCATGCCGTCGTCGATGAGCGTCCTGGGCATCGGGCGCAGATCGGCCACACCGCCGTACAACATCTTGTGGGCGACGTTGCTGGCCGCCGAGACGACCTGGTCCGGCTTCGGGATCAGATCCATGCGGCGAAGGATACCGCCGCGTCGAACTGTGCACGCGGGGTACAACGCCGTCATGAGAATGTCGCGTGTCCTGAAGTCAGCACCCGTGGCCGCTCTCGCCGGCCTCGCCACCTACGACCTGATGCAGAAGAAGCACGCGCTGCTGCGCAACTTCCCGCTTCTCGGCCACGGCCGCTACATCCTGGAGTCCGTGGGCCCGGAGCTGCGTCAGTACATCGTCACCGACAACAACTCGGAGCGGCCCTTCAGCCGGGACCAGCGGCGGTGGATCTACGCGTCGTCGAAGGGGGAGAACAACTACTTCGGCTTCGGCACCGACAACGACGTCGAGCACACCGAGGGCTACCCGATCATCAAGCACCGCACGTTCTCCGAGGTGGTGCCGCCGTCCGCGCCGACCAAGGCCGAGGCGATCGCTGTCCCCTCCGCGAAGGTGCTCGGCGGGCCACGTGGTCGCAGGCACGCGTTCCGGCCCCCGTCGCTGGTGAACATCTCCGCGATGAGCTACGGCTCGCTCTCGGGTCCGGCGGTGGAGGCCTTGAACCGCGGCGCCGCGATGGCCGGGTGCCTGCACAACACCGGCGAGGGCGGGATCTCCGCCTTCCACCGCAAGGGCGGTGACCTCGTCTTCCAGATCGGCACGGCCTACTTCGGGGTCCGCGACGAGGCGGGTCGCTTCGACCTCCAGAGGCTCAAGGACCTGGTCGCCTCGGCGCCGGTGAAGGCGATCGAGATCAAGCTCAGCCAAGGCGCGAAGCCCGGCCTCGGGGGCCACCTCCCCGGGGCTAAGGTCACCCCGGAGATCGCGGAGATCCGCGGGATCCCCGAGGGCGTGGACTGCATCAGCCCCTCCCGGCACGCGGAGTTCGGCGACGTGGACAGCATGCTGGACTGGGTCGAGATGCTCGCGGACGAGACCGGCCTCCCCGTCGGTATCAAGTCCGCGGTCGGAGACCTGACGTTCTGGGAGACGCTTGTCGCGGAGATGGCCCGGGGGGACCGCGGCGTCGACTTCGTGAGCATCGACGGCGGTGAGGGCGGCACCGGTGCGGCTCCTCTGGTGTTCACCGACTCCGTGTCCCTGCCGTTCCGGGTCGGCTTCAGCCGGGTCTACCGCCTGTTCGCCGAGGCGGGGATCGCCGACGACCTGAGCTTCATCGGCGGCGGCAAGCTCGGGCTCCCCGACAACGCGGTCGTGGCCATGGCGCTCGGCTGCGACATGCTCAACCTCGCCCGCGAGCCGATGCTCGCAATCGGATGCATCCAGGCCCAGAAGTGCCACACCGACACGTGCCCGACCGGTGTGGCCACCCAGAAGCCGTGGCTCGCCCACGGTCTCGATGCGAACCTGAAGTCGGTGCGCGCCGCGAACTACGTCAGGACGCTGCGTCGCGACCTGCTGCAGATCTCCGAGTCCTGCGGGGTGGCCCACCCGGCGCTCATCGACGCCGACGACATCGACATGCTCTATGGCAGCGAGACCGCACGCCCGCTGCGGGAGGTCTACGGCTACGAGCCGGGCTGGGGCAGGGTCTCGGACTCCCTCGCGAAGGAGATCGCCGCACTCATGGCCGGCTCGCCGCAGGGCGGCTCGGCGCCGCCGTCGGCGACGGCGAGGTGAGAGGCACCGCCACCGGTACGACGGTCAGCTGCGCCTGGCGGGGCGGAGCACCTTGTCGTGGGTCGGCATGTCCTCGGCCAGCGCGACGAGGAAGCTCGAGGCCCAGTCGGACACGTTGTGCTCCGACACCGTCCTGCGCATCGCACGCATCCGCTTGTGGAGGTCCTTGGGGTCGGCGTGGATCGCCTCGAGCATCGTGGCCTTCATGCCGTTGATGTCGTAGGGGTTGATCAAGAAGGCCTGGCGCAGCTCGTCGGCGGCGCCGGCGAACTCCGAGAGCACGAGCGCGCCGTCGTCGTTGAAGCGGCAGGCGACGTACTCCTTGGCCACGAGGTTCATGCCGTCGCGCAGCGGGGTGACCACCATGATGTCCGCGGCCTGGTAGAGCGCCGCCATCTCCTCGCGGGGGTAGGAGGAGTGCAGGTAGGAGATCGCGGGACGGCCGATCCGGCCGAGGTCGCCGTTGATCCGGCCCACGAGGCGGTCGATGTCGTCGCGGAGCCTGCGGTACTGCTCGACCCGCTCGCGCGAGGGCGTGGCGACCTGGACGAAGACCGCGTCCTCGACGTCGATGTGTCCCTCCGCCAGGAGCTCGCTGAAGGCTCGGAGCCGGGCGTAGATGCCCTTGGTGTAGTCGAGCCGGTCCACGCCGAGCAGGATGTGCTTGGGGTTGCCGAGCTGGTCGCGGATCTCCTTGGCACGCTGCTGCACCGGCTCGCTGCGGGCCATCTTCTCGAACTCCGCGCAGTCGATCGAGATCGGGAAGGCACCGGCACGCACGGTCCGCCCGTCGGGGAGGTAGACCATGTCGCGGTGGGTCTTGTGGCCGACGCGCTGGCGGACGAGCCGCACGAAGTTCTGGGCGGCCCCGGGGCGCTGGAAGCCGACGAGGTCGGCGCCGAGGAGCCCCTCGAGCAGTTGGCGGCGCCAGGGCAGCTGCTGGAACAGCTCGGCCGGCGGGAACGGGATGTGGAGGAAGAAACCGATCTTCAGGTCCGGACGGAGCTCGCGCAGCATCGCCGGCACCAGCTGGAGCTGGTAGTCGTGGACCCACACCGTGGCGTTCTCCGCGGCGACCGCCGCGGCCTTCTCCGCGAAGCGCCGGTTGACGGCGACGTAGGAGTCGAACCACTCGCGGTGGAACTCCGGCTTCGCGACCACGTCGTGGTAGAGCGGCCAGAGCGTGGCGTTGGAGAACCCCTCGTAGAACTCCTCGATCTCCGAGGCGCTCAGCGACACCGGGACCAGCGACAGCCCGTTCTCGACGAATGGCTCGAGGTCCGTGTCGGTGCCCCCCGGCCAGCCGATCCAGGCCCCGTCGTTGGCGCGCATCACCGGTTCGAGCGCGGTGACCAGGCCTCCCGGGGAGGGCCGCCAGCTGCTCGTGCCGTCGGAGTTGTCGACCCGGTCCACGGGCAGCCGGTTGGCGACGATGACCAGATCCGCGGACTGCCGCGGTGCATCGGTGTGGCTCACGGTTCGACCCTAGTTCCTCGGGGAAAGGAATGGCGCCGTCTCATACCCGCTCGCCCCTGCCTCACACGGCTCGCGGCAGCCCGTCCGCGGCGTAGCGCAGGCCGATCCTCTCCCGGACCCGGTCCATCAGCCTCATGATCGCGAGGGTGTCGTCGAGCGGGACCAGCGGGCTCTCGGTCTCGCCGTTGCGCAGGCACCGCATCACCTCGGCGGCCTCGTTGGCCAGGCCGGTGCCGATCACGTCCTCGTGGAACAGATGGGTCTCTCCCGCCTCGGTCCAGCGCGCCTCGGTCGGGTGGTGGAAGCCGTCGTACAGGTCGATCCGTCCACGGTCGGTCGCGATCGACGCGCTCCGGGGGGACCAGGCGGTCATCGTCGCGGACAGCGCGGCCACGGCCCCGCCCTGCCAGCCCAGGCTCAGCGCGAGGTTGAGGTCGACGCCGCCGTCGGAGATCTCCGCGACCGCCTCGACCTTCTCCGGGTCGCCGAGGAAGAGGTGGGCGAAGGTCAAGGCGTAGACCCCCATGTCCAGCAGCACCCCGCCGCCGAGCTCGGGCGCGAGCAGCCGGTCGGTCTCGGGTGCCTCGACGAGGAAGCCGAGGTCGGCGCGCACCTGCTGGATCCGGCCGAGGTCACCCCGGTCGGCGAGCTGCTTGACCCGGCGGATCACCGGGTTGCAGCGCATCCACATCGCCTCCATGAAGAACAACCGGCGCGCCCGGGCGACCCGGACCAGGTCCTCGGCCTCCCGGGCGTTCATGGCCAGGGCCTTCTCGCACAGCACCGGCTTGCCCGCGTCGAAGGCGAGCATGGTGTGCTCGTGGTGCAGGGCGTGGGGAGAGGCGACGTACACCACGTCCACCTCGGGGTCCTCTACGAGCTCGGCGTAGGAGCCGTAGGCGCGGGTCCGGCCGGGGGAGCCGTGGTCGGCGGCGAACTGCTCGGCGCCCTCGAGCCGGCGCGACGCCACCGCGGCGAGCTCCGCGTCGGGGAGGAGGGCGAGGTTCTGCGCGAAGCCCCGGGCGATCTTTCCGGTGGCGAGGATCCCCCAGCGGACGGGACGGTCCGCTGGAAGTGGTTCGGCGACCGTCGGACCGGGTATTACGGACAGGGGCGGGAGCGGACCGAAGGGCAGCGTCATGCCACCATGACATCCTGCGCGAAACGCGCGAAGCAAATGACATGGTTGTGGTTCGCCACCGCTAGCATGGGGGCGAACGCTTCTCAGCCCCCGAGCCTTCCGCAGGAGTGGACAGACATGGATGCCGCGAACGCCCTCAACCGGGGTCAGGACGCCCCCTCGGCGGACGAGCTCTCGGAGCGGGACCGCGAGATCCTCAACTTCGAGCGCCAGTGGTGGAAGTACGCCGGCGCCAAGGAGCAGGCCGTCCGCGAGAAGTTCGACATGTCCTCCACGCGCTACTACCAGGTGCTCAACGCGCTGATCGACCGCCCGGACGCGCTCGCCTTCGACCCGCTGCTCGTGCGGCGGCTCCGTCGGCTGCGCGCCACCCGTCAGCGTGCTCGCTCCGCGCGGCGTCTCGGCTTCGAGGTCTGACATGCGGCTCCGGTCGCATGACGAGCGTGGTGTCGCCCTCCCTTCGCCGGTGGCGGCGCTGAGCCTCGGTGCCGTGCTGCTCGCCGGTGTCGCGTTCGTCACGACCTCCGGGGGCACGGAGGAGCCCGCCGAGGCCGCGCCCGCCGTCCCCGCAAGCGCCTCGCCGACCCCGACGAAGACCGCTCCCGAGCCGGTGATCGCGGAGAAGAAGAAGCCGGCGAAGAAGAAGGAGGCGCCGGCCGTACGCCGTGGCGACGTCTACGTCGAGGTCTACAACAACTCCGGAATCTCCGGGCTGGCCGGCTCCACCGCGAGCAGGCTCTCCGGCGCCGGGTGGCAGGTCGTCGGCTCCGACAACTGGTACGGCACCATCCCGTCGAGCACCGTCTACTACCCCGAGCGCCTCCAGGCCGCGGCCAAGATGCTGGCCCGCGACCTCGGCGTCAAGCGCCTCAAGCCGGCGATCTCCCCGATGCGCTTGGACCGTCTGACGGTCATCCTCACCGCCGACGCCGCCTGAGCCGCTCTGGTTGAGTAGGGGCATGGACTTCCGGACCCCCGAAGGGCAGCAGCGCTACGACGAGCTCGTGGCGGATGCCGCGCGGGTGGTCGTCGGGCTCGACTTCGACGGTGTCCTCTCGCCGATCGTCCCCGACCCAGCGCGCGCGGTGATCCACCCCGACGGGCCACGGACGCTGGTGGCGCTCGCCGACCAGGTCAGGGGGGTCGCGGTGATCACCGGACGGCCCGCCCGGCAGGCGATCGCGCTCGGCGACCTCGACGAGGTGGGGCAGGACCTCGCCGAGCGCGACCGGGCGATCCACCTCCTCGGGCAGTACGGCAACGAGCGCTGGTCCTCCATCGAGCGCCGCGTGGTCTCGCCCCGTCCGCCCAAGGGCCTGAGCAGCTTCATGTCCGAGCTGCCCGACCTGCTGCGTCGCCACGACGCCGCCGACGCGTTCGTGGAGGAGAAGGGCCTCGCCGTCGCGGTACACACGCGCCGGCTGCCTGACCCGGCCGGCGCCTTCGAACGGCTCCTCCCGGTGCTGACCGAGGCGGCCGCGAGGTACGACCTCGGCGTCGAGCCCGGCCGGATGGTGATCGAGGTCCGCGCTCCCGGCATGCACAAGGGCGAGGCGCTGCGCACCATCCACCGCGAGCTCGACGGCCACGGGGTGATCTTCGCCGGCGACGATCTCGGGGACATCGAGGCGTTCCGGGCGGTCGAGGAGCTGCGGGAGCAGGGTTGTCCCGGCCTCCTGATCTGCTCGGGATCGGAGGAGCAGAAGGCGCTCGTGGAGCTCTCCGACATCGTGGTCGACGGCCCCGAGGGCGTGCTCTCCCTGCTCAGGCAGTTCGCACGAGACGCCGCCGCCTCCGGCTGATCGACGGGTAGCCGCCGTCGGCGAGGCCCGCGCGGGTCTCGAACACGTTGTACGTCGACCAGTCCCCTCCGCGCAGGTAGGACCAGCCGGCGGCGACGGCGTACAGCGGCAGCATCGGCAGTCCCAGCGTCACGGCGTACTGCCAGCTGTGACGTTCCTCGTGGACGAGCACCCGCTGCCGCGGACCCCACCAGGACAGGTCGTGCCGGGTGACCACGACGTTGCCGATCGTGAAGGCCCCGGCCGGCGGGAACCGGTAGGCGAACCCGGTCGCGAGCACCAGGCCCCGAGGGCCGCGCGAGAGCCGGGCCCGGCCGGCCGCGGTCACCGCCAGGCCGAGCGCGGTGGACCCGTTGACCGCGTTGACCGCGGCCTTCACCCGCCACCACTCCATGAGGGGAGTCAACCACCCGTCGCTAGGCTCCGAGCATGGCTCGCAAGATCGCAACCGCCGAGACGGTCGACCGGGAGAGGCTGCTGGGGTTCCTCCGGCCACGACACAAGGGGACGCTGGTCAGCACCCGGCGCGACGGGCGGCCCCAGATGTCGCCGGTGACGTGTGGCGTGGACGACGAGGGTCGCATCGTCGTGTCGACGTACCCAGAGCGCGCCAAGGCGGTGAACCTGAGGCGCGACCCACGGGCCTCGATCCTGGTGCACTCCGACGACTGGAACGACGCCTACGTCCAGGTCGACGGCACCGCAGAGGTCCTCGACATGCCCGACGCGCTCGAGCCCCTCGTGGAGTACTACCGGTGCATCTCCGGCGAGCACCCGGACTGGGACGAGTACCGGCAGGCGATGGTCGCGCAGGACAAGTCGCTGATCCGGATCACCATCGAGCGCTGGGGTCCGTTGGCGACGGGCGGCTTCCCGAGGAGCCGCGCATGAGCGACGTCCTGCTCGTCACCTTCTCCGAGATGCCCGACGGGGAGCCGGCGGGGCACCTGGTCGTCGAGGAGCTCGCCCAGCGTGGCCTCAGCGCGGCCTGGGCGTCCTGGGACGACCCCGCGGTGGACTGGGCCGACGCCCGCATGGTTCTCGTCCGGAGCACCTGGGACTACGAGTGGCGCCGCGAGCAGTTCCTGGCGTGGGCGCGCGAGGTCGAGGCGCAGACCCGGCTCGTGAACGGCGCCCGGGTCCTCGAGTGGAACACCGACAAGATCTACCTCCTCTCCCTCCTCGAGGCCGGGCTACCCGTCGTACCGACACTCGGGGCCGAGGAGGAGAGCGAGCTGCCCTCGGCGATCGCCGCGTTCGAGATCGCGGTGGTCAAGCCTCGCGTCGGCGCGGGCGGGCGCGGGGTCGTGGTCTTCGACGGCGTCGACGGTGGGCCCGAGGGACTCGACGAGTCCCAGCTCGGGATGGGCCCGTGGATCGTGCAGCCGCTGGTCGAGTCGGTGCGCACCGAAGGGGAGATCTCGGTGTTCGTCCTCGGCGGAGAGGTGGTCTCGCAGGTGCGGAAGCTGCCCGACGGCGAGGACATCAGGGTGCACGAGGAGTACGGCGGCAGGACCGAGGCCGTCGAGGTGACGCAGGAGGCACGTGCTCTGGCGCTGCGCGCTGTCGACGTCGCCCAGAAGGTGCTCGACGCGGCCCTGCCCTACGCGCGAGTCGACCTGATGCGGATGTCGGACGGGACTCTCGCCGTCGGCGAGCTCGAGGTCGCCGAGCCGGGGCTTTACCTCGACGTCGTGCCGCAGAACGCGCCGGCCTTCGCCGACATGGTGGAGGGACTCCTCAGCGAGACGTAAAGAGGCCGGAGAGCGAGGTCGATGACTTCGCTACTCCGGCCAAAACCCCGTCGCACCCACGAGGTTCATTCAGGCTAGATCTGGCTCGTCGCGACGGTCAATGGTTCGTCCCGCCGCCTGGGTAAAGAGGCCTGCGCGGTCTAGACACAGTGGTCCGTCCGGGGCTGCAGCGGGCTTTCCGCGGGTCGATCGCAACCCCGGGGTTCGCCTTGCACTCGCCACGGTCGAGTGCTAAACATTGGTTAGCACTCTCCAGGGGAGAGTGACAGTTCAAGGACCGGGAAGATGAGGTCTCGAGCGCCGGCGGGAAGGGACTGCCGGTCTGCAGGGATCGTCCGTCGCGGGCATCGTCCCGGCCCATTCACAACTCTACGCGTGAGGAATCGCAGGAGTTATGTCGAAGCTTATTGCGTTCAACGAGGAGGCCCGGCGAGGTCTCGAGCGTGGCATGAACACGCTCGCGGACGCCGTCAAGGTCACGCTCGGACCCAAGGGCCGCAACGTCGTGCTGGAGAAGAAGTGGGGCGCCCCCACGATCACCAACGACGGTGTGTCCATCGCCAAGGAGATCGAGCTCGAGGAGCCGTACGAGAAGATCGGCGCCGAGCTCGTCAAGGAAGTTGCCAAGAAGACCGACGACGTCGCCGGTGACGGCACGACCACCGCCACCGTCCTGGCCCAGGCCATGGTCCGCGAGGGTCTGCGCAACGTCGCCGCGGGTGCGAACCCGATGGCGCTCAAGCGCGGCATCGAGCAGGCCGTCGAGGCCATCTCCGAGCAGCTGCTCGGCATGGCCAAGGACATCGAGACCAAGGAGCAGATCGCTTCGACCGCCTCGATCTCCGCTGCTGACACCCAGGTCGGCGAGATCATCGCCGAGGCCATGGACAAGGTCGGCAAGGAAGGCGTCATCACCGTCGAGGAGAGCAACACCTTCGGGCTCGACCTCGAGCTCACCGAGGGTATGCGCTTCGACAAGGGCTACATCTCGGCCTACTTCGTCACCGACGCCGAGCGCATGGAGACGGTTCTCGAGGACCCCTACATCCTCATCGCGAACCAGAAGATCTCCAACGTCAAGGACATGCTGCCGCTCCTCGAGAAGGTCATGCAGTCCGGCAAGCCGCTGCTGATCCTCGCCGAGGACGTCGACGGCGAGGCGCTGTCCACGCTGGTCGTCAACAAGATCCGCGGCACCTTCAAGTCCGTCGCGGTCAAGGCCCCCGGCTTCGGTGACCGCCGCAAGGCCATGCTGCAGGACATCGCGATCCTGACCGGCGGCCAGGTCATCTCCGAGGAGGTCGGCCTCAAGCTCGAGACCACGCGCATCGAGCTCCTCGGCCAGGCGCGCAAGGTCGTCGTCACGAAGGACGAGACGACGATCGTCGAGGGCGCGGGCGACCAGGACCAGATCGCCGGCCGCGTGAACCAGATTCGCGCGGAGATCGAGAAGAGCGACTCCGACTACGACCGCGAGAAGCTGCAGGAGCGCCTGGCCAAGCTGGCCGGCGGTGTTGCGGTGATCAAGGTCGGCGCGGCCACCGAGGTCGAGCTGAAGGAGCGCAAGCACCGCATCGAGGACGCCGTCCGCAACGCGAAGGCGGCCGTCGAGGAGGGCATCGTCCCCGGCGGTGGCGTGGCGCTCGTCCAGGCCAGCGACCGTGCGTACGAGAAGCTCGAGCTCGAGGGCGACGAGGCCACGGGTGCCGCGATCGTCAAGCACGCCACCGAGGCTCCGCTCAAGCAGATCGCGATCAACGCTGGTCTCGAGGGCGGCGTCGTCGCGGAGAAGGTGCGCAACCTCGAGGCCGGCTTCGGTCTCAACGCTGCCACCGGCGAGTACGTCGACATGGTCGCCGAGGGCATCCTCGACCCGGCCAAGGTCACCCGCTCGGCGCTGCAGAACGCCGCGTCGATCGCCGCGCTGTTCCTGACCACCGAGGCTGTCGTCGCCGACAAGCCCGAGAAGGCTCCGGCCATGCCGGGCGCCGACGGTGGCATGGGCGGCATGGACTTCTGAGTCCAGGCACCACCTAGCACCACCAGCAGCACCGCGAAGGGCCCCGGGACCTCCCGGGGCCCTTCC
>DASSMS010000108.1:0-13392 GCA_035688575.1 Nocardioidaceae bacterium | reverse complement strand
GCGGACCGGTGTCATCGGGTGCGTCGGGCCGAAGTCGTAGTCGGTGAGCGTCTTGTCGAACACCACGCACGCAGGGCCTGCCATACCCGCCACGCTACTACCCCGTCCCTGGCGGCGTGGACCAGTCGTCAGTCCTTGGGTCGGCTCTTGGAGACCCGGACGTAGTCGGCGACCACGACCGCGTCGACGACCAGGCCGTAGGCGTTGACGAAGTGGTCGACGGTGTCGAGGTGGAACAGGCCGCCTGTGCCCAGCCGTCGACGTCGGCGCTCAGTCGCTCCGTCGCGGATTCGCCGCCCATCCCGCGGCCGGGGTCCCCCGCTCGGACAGATTCCCATGGGATGCCGGGAAACTGTTTCCTCCCATGGTGAATTCACCGTGGGAAGTACTGATTCGCCTGCATCCCCTGGTAATTCGTCCCAGCCGGGTCAGGAGCCTTCGGCGAGGGCGCGGGAGCGGTCGCGGGCGGCTTCGAGGGCGGCGAGGAAGGCAGCTCGCACCTTGTGGTCCTCGAGCTCGCGCATCGCCGCGGCCGTCGTACCCGCGGGTGAGGTGACCTGCTCCCGGAGCACCGTGGGGTGCTCACCGGTCTCGCGGAGCAGCTTCGCGGAGCCGACGACGGTCTGTACGACGAGCTCGGCCGCCGTCGCGCGGGGCAGGCCGAGGTGCACTCCGGCCTCGATCATCGACTCGACGACGAAGAAGATGTACGCCGGGCCGGAGCCCGACACCGCCGTGACGGCGTCCTGCTGCTTCTCGGGCACCCGTAGCACCCGGCCGATGGAGTCCATCAGCGACTCGGCCTCGAGCAGGTGCTCCTCGTCGCAGTGGGAACCGCGCGAGATCGCGGCCATCCCCTCGTCGACGAGCGCGGGGGTGTTCGGCATGACCCGGACCACGGCGACCCCCTCGGGCAGCCGTGACTCGAGGAACGCGGTGGTGATGCCGGCGGCGAGCGAGACGACGAGCTTGCCGGGGCGGACGGAGGGCGCGATCTCCTTGAGGAGGTCGTCCATGTCCTGGGGCTTCACGACGAGCGCGACGGTGTCGGCCTTCTGGGCGGCCTCGACGTTGCTCACCACGGTGACGCCGTAGCGCTCCTCGAGCTCACGCGCCCGCTCGGGCCGCTTCTCGCCCACCATCAGGTCGTCCACCCGCCGGCCCGCACGGATCAGCCCGGACAGCAGGGTCTCCCCCATGACACCAGCACCGATGATGGCCACTTGGGACATGCGCGGACCTCCTTACTTCTTCGAGACCAACGACCTCAGGAACAGCGCCAGGTTCGAGGGGCGCTCGGCCATCCGTCGCATGAGGTAGCCGTACCACTCGGTGCCGTAGGGCAGGTAGACGCGGACCTTCTCGCCGGCCTGCGCGAGACGCTGCTGCTCGTCGGGACGGATGCCGTAGAGCATCTGGAACTCGTAGGTGCCCTGCATCCGCTCGTAGCGGGTGGCGAGTGCGCCTGCGATGTCCACCAGCCGCGGGTCGTGCGTGGCGAGCATCGGATACCCCTGGCCGCTCAGCAGGACCTTCATGCACCGGACGTAGGACTTGTCGACTTCGGCCCGGTCCTGGAAGGCCACGGACTCCGGCTCCTTGTAGGCGCCCTTGCACAGCCGCACCCGCGAGCCCTCGTAGGCAAGGTCGCGGCAGTCGGCCTCGGTGCGGTGCAGGTAGGCCTGCAGCACGGCACCGGTCTCGGGGAAGTCCTTGCGCAGCTCGTGGAGGATGCCGAGGGTCGAGTCGGTCGTGGTGTGGTCCTCCATGTCGAGGGTGACCGTCGTACCCGCGTTGCGGGCGGCATGGCAGATGCTGCGGGCGTTCTCGAGCGCGATCTTCTCGCCGTCGCCGGGGAGCGCCTGGCCGATCGCGGACAGCTTCACCGAGACCTCGGCGTTGCGCGCGAGGTTCTGGTCCGAGAGCGCGGCCAGCAGGTCGAGGTAGGCGGCGACGGTGTGGTCTGCCTGCTCCCTGTCGAGCGTGTCCTCGCCGAGGAAGTCCAGGGTCACGTGCAGGCCGGCCTCGATGAGGGCGCGGGTGGCCTCGACGGCCGCCGCGGTGGTCTCACCGGGGACGTACCGGTTCACGATGGTGCTGGACACCGGCATCGCGGTGGCCAGGTTCTTCACTCTCGTGCTGCGCGCGAGCATCAGCAACGGCTGCCGTAACACTCAAGACCTCCCGTCAGGGCCCGCCGCAGGTCTGCGGCACCAGGCAGTCCCAGGCTACGCGGTACGACGGCGGAGCGTCGCGGCCCCCAGAGCCAGGGCGGCAACCGCGAACGCCGCGACCACTGCGAGGTCGCCCCAGACGCTCGTGTCCACGCCACCGAAGGCGTCGGAGGTCGTGGTGGAGACCGTGGTCATCGCGTCGACCGCGTACGACAGCGGCAGCAGGTCCGAGATGGCACCGAGCACGGGCGGCATCAGGTCACGGTCGATGAACAGCCCACACAGCAGGATCTGCGGGATCACGATCAGCGGCATGAACTGCACGGCCTGGAACTCGGTCCGGGCGAAGGCGGAGACGAAGAGACCCAGCGCGCTGCCGAGCACGGCGTCGGTCACGGCGACGACGGTCAGCATCCACACCGGTCCCGCGACCTCGAGCCCGAGGACCCAGACGCACAGCAGTACGGCGATCGCCGACTGCACCGCGGCGACCACGCCGAAGGCCAGGGCGTACCCGCCGAGGAAGTCGAGCTTGCCGGTGGGCATGGCAAGGAGGCGCTCGAGGGTTCCCGAGGAGCGCTCCCTCAGCGTCGTGACGGAGGTGACCAGGAACATCACGATGAACGGGATCAGCGCGAGCAATGGCGGCCCGAGGCTGTCGAAGCCAGGCCCCTTGTCCTCGAACATCCACCACAGCAGCGTGAGGATGACCGCGGGGACGACCAGAAGCATCGCCGTCGTCCGGTGGTCGTGACGCAGCTGCGCGAACACGCGCCCGGCGATCGCGCCGGTGATCCGGGGGCTCATCGCCCGACCACGGGAGGTGTGGGGCCGCACGTGGCTCATGAGGTGACCTCCACGAGCGAGAGGAATGCCTGCTCGATGCTCCCAGCGCCGGTCCGTTCGAGCAGGCCACCGGGGGTGTCGTCCGCAAGCAGCCGGCCCTCCCGCATCAGCAGCAGCCGGTCGCAGCGCTCGGCCTCGTCCATGACATGGCTCGACACGAGGACGGCAGCGCCGTCGTCGGCGAGCCGGTGGAAGAGGCCCCAAAGGTCGCGCCGCAGGACCGGGTCGAGGCCGACGGTCGGCTCGTCCAGCACGAGGATGTCCGGGTTGCCGAGGAGGGCGACGGCGAGGGAGACCCGCGAGCGCTGGCCCCCGGAGAGCATGCTCGCGAGGCGGCCGCGTTGGTCGTCGAGGTCCACGGCCGCCACGCAGCGGTCCACCTCCGCACCGTCGAGGCCGAGCACACGGGCGAAGAAGCGCAGGTTCTCCTCGACGGTCAGGTCGTCGTACACGCTCGGCGCCTGCGTCACGTAGCCGATCCGGTGCCGCAGGGCGGGGTCACCGGCAGACAGCCCGGCGACCGTGATCGCCCCCGACCTCACGATCTGCACCCCGACCACCGAGCGCAAGAGGCTGGTCTTGCCGCATCCGGAGGGCCCGAGCAGTCCGGTCACCTGGCCGCGCGGGACGGAGAAGGTCACACCGTCGACGGCTCGGACCCCGAAACGCACGACGTGGAGATCGCTGACTTCGACGGCGTTGGTGGTCATGCCTCGAATTCTGCCGCGAGTCACGGGCCACCGGGCCGTACCGCGCGTGTTCGTCTACGCGACTTCGTGTCGGCGCTACGTCGCCGCCACCGGCGCCGGCCGGTCACGCAGCTCTGGAGCGGCTCCCGGAGTACCGCCGCCGGACCGTCTTCGGTACTCCTGTGGGCTGACCCCTTGCACGCGCTTGAACGCCGTGCTCAACGCGAACGCGCTGCTGTATCCCACGCGCCGCGCCACCGCCTCGAGCGTGCTGTCCGGGTCGAGGAGAAGGTCGGCTGCCAGGGCCAGACGCCAGCCCGCCAGGTAGGTCATCGGCGGCTCGCCGACGAGCTCGGTGAACCGCCGAGCCAAGGAGGCTCGGGACACGCCGGTCACCTCCGCCAGCCTGGCCACGGTCCACGGGTGGTCCGGACGGTTGTGGAGCATCCGCAACGCGCGACCGACCACCGGGTCGCTCTGCGCGGTGTACCAGCCCGGCGCCGCTGCCTCGGGACGAGTGAACCAGGACCGAAGAGCCGCGATGAGAAGGAGGTCGACGAGTCGGTCGAGGACGGTCTCCTGGCCTGGCTCGTCCTTGACGACCTCGTCGCCGAGAACGGACACCAGCGGTGAGCTCCAGGTGTCGCGACCGATCGCGATGAGGGGAGGAAGCGCCGCGAGAAGGCGGCGGCTGACCTCGCCCTCGAGGTGGTACGTCCCGGTGAGCATCACCGTCGAACCATCGGGGTCGTTGCCCCACGTCCTGACCCCGAGGTCCATGGCCTGCGACAGGTCCTCACCGTCGACGGTCGTGCAGCGCTGCCCGGGGTGGATCACCACTTGCGGCGTGGTGTCGGGATGGTCGCTGACTGTGTACGGCTGGGGTCCCCGGAGGATCGCGACGTCCCCGGATGCCAGCGTCGCCGTCTCGTGCCCGTCGGAGACCACGTGCGCGGAGCCACGGACCATCGCCACCAGCGTGAGGGGCGCCTCGTCCTGGATCCTCAGGGACCACGGCGGGTCCAGCACCGAGCGCAGCACGAATGCACCCCGGGCTCTCGGACCGTCGAGGAGGGCCGCCAGCGCGTCCACCCCAGCGATTCTAGACGCGCGGACATGGGCCTGCGCTTCTCGGGGATGTTGCGTCACGGGCGCGGGGGCTGCACTTGATGCATGACCGAACACACACAGACACAGAGCAACGCGTTGGTGGTCGGCGGCCGCGGCAAGACCGGCCGACGGGTCGCGCAGCGGCTTCGAGACCGTGGCGTGCGGACGCGAATCGGGTCCCGTACGGCGGCTCCGCCGTTCGACTGGGAGGACTCATCCACTTGGCCGGCGGCGCTCGACGGCGTCCAGCTCGTCTACCTGACCTTCTACCCCGACCTCGCGGTGCCGGGATCGGCCGACAAGGTCGGCGCCTTCGGCCGGCTGGCCCGCGACAAAGGCGTCGACAGGCTGGTGATGCTCGCGGGCCGGGGGGAGCCCGAGGCACAGCGCAGCGAGCGGGCTGTACGAGACTCGTTCGACAGCGCCACGATCGTCCGGGCGAGCTGGTTCGCGCAGAACTTCAGCGAGAACTTCCTGCTGGATTCTGTGCTGAGCGGCGAGATCGCCCTCCCCGCCGGGACCGCGGCAGAGCCCTTCGTCGACGCGGACGACATCGCGGAGGTCGCCGTCACGGCCCTGACGGAATGCGGCCACGAGGGACGCCTGTACGAGGTGACCGGGCCGCGTCTGCTCACCTTCGCCGATGCAGCGGCAGAGATCGCGAGGGCCACGGGGCGCGACGTCCGCTATCGCCCGATCACGTCCGCACAGTTCGCCGCGGCCCTCCTCGAGGAGGACGTTCCCGCTGAGGTGGTGGACCTCATGGTGGAGCTGTTCGCGGTGACTCTAGACGGACGCAACGCCTACGTCACCGACGGCGTACGAGAGGCGCTCGGGCGAGAGCCTCGCGACTTCGGGGAGTACGCCAGGGAGACTGCCGCCCACGGCGTCTGGGGCGGCGACCTCGCGACGAGCGCCTGGAGTGCGTCATGACCGAGTCGCTGGACCGTACGGTGCTCGTCGTCGCCACGGTCACCTCAGGGCTTCTCGCAGGCCTGTTCTACGCGTACTCCGTCTCCGTGATGCGCGGCCTGGGGCGGACCGCCGACCGGACCTTCGTGGAGTCCATGCGGCAGATCAACGTCGCGATCCTCAACGGATGGTTCGCTCTCGGCTTCGTCGGCGCGCCCCTCGCGACGACGCTGGCCCTGGTCGTGCACCTCGACGCGGACGACCCGGCCACAGCTGCCTGGATCGCGGTCGCCCTGGTGTCGGCCCTCATCACCCTCGCAGTCACGCTGACCGTCAACGTGCCCCTCAACGACGAGCTCGCGTCCGTGGAGGAAGGTGACCCCGGCGTTGCCCGGGGACGCTTCGAGGGCCGATGGGTTCGCTGGAACCTGGCGCGCACGATCAGCTCCACCACGGCGTTCGGCTGCCTGGTCCTGGCGCTCGCGTCGAACGGCTGATGTGACTCTTGGATCCGCGCTTGACGGCCCGAGGTGCACCGAGCGTCAGCGCTGGGCGCCCGAGCGGCCGAGCTCGGGGGTCGCGAAGTTCAGCCTCACGAAGGCGAGCGACTCCATCAGGTCGAGCTCTCGCACCTCCCGGGTGCCCGAGCGCCGGGTGTTGATCTCGACCACGATGTGGCCGCGGAACTCCACCGACGCGAGGTGCTCGAGCAGCTCGGCGACGGGCTGGTTGCCGCGGCCCGGCACGAGGTGCTCGTCCTTCGCCGAGCCGGTGCCGTCGGTCATGTGGATGTGCCGGAGCCGGTCGCCGAGCCCGCGGGCCATCTCCAGCGGGTCGCACTTCGCGGTCGCCGAGTGCGAGAGGTCGATCGTCGTGTTGGCGTAGCCGTGGTCGCGCGGGTCCCAGCCGGGGACGTAGACCTGCATCTCACGGCGGGAGGCGCGCCAGGGGTACATGTTCTCCACCGCGAAGGCGATCCCGGTGCGCTCCTCGAGCCGGGCGATGCCCTCCACGAAGTTGCGGGCGTACTCCCGCTGCCACCTGAACGGCGGGTGTACGACGACCACGTCCGCACCGACCTCGTGCGCCATCTCGGCGCTGCGCTCGAGCTTGCCCCACGGCTCGGTCCCCCAGACCCGCTGCGTGATGAGGAGGCAGGGAGCGTGTACGGCGCAGACCGGGATCTCGTGGTACTCCGAGAGGTGCTTGACCGCCTTGACGTCCTGGCTGACCGGGTCGATGCCGACCATCACCTCAACCGCGTCGTAGCCCAGGCGGCTTCCGAGGGCGAAGCCGTTCGCGGTCGACTCGGGGTAGACCGAGGCTGTGGAGAGGGCGACGAGCGGGCCGTCGCGCTCGTCCATCGACTGCACGAGCTCCGACGGCTCAGGCGTGGACGACTCGTCGTCGGCCGGTGCACCTGCCACGTCACTCACCTCACCAGGGTATGCGGGTCGCGCTTCAGCCGAGAACGCTGATCTGGTCGAGGCGCTCGAGGATGACGCCCTCGCGCAGCGCCCAGGGGCAGATCTCGAGCTCCTCGAGGGCGTAGATGTCCATCACGGCGTCCGCCACGAGCGCTCCGGCCAGCAGCTGGTGGGAGCGGTTCGCGGAGACCCCGGGCAGGTGCGCCTTCTCCTCGTTGGTCATCGCGGCGAGGTCGGGGAGCTTCGTCGCCAGCACGTCCGCGGGGAGCACCCGGCGTACGAGCAGCCCCTCCCCCGACGGCGCGGCCCCGCAGACCCGAGCCAGCGACCGGAACGTCTTGGAGGTCCCGACGGCGTGGTCGGGAGGGCCGGAGCGCAGCAGCGTGCCGGCGTCGCGGGCGATGTCGGCCCGGATCCGCCGACGAAGCTCCCGGACCGTCTCCGCCGAGGGCGGGTCGTCGCGGAGCCAGTCCCGCGTGACCCGGCCGGCACCGAGCGGGAGCGACTGGGCGATGTCGGGCGCCTCGTCGGACCCGGCCGCGATCTCCAGCGACCCCCCTCCGATGTCGAAGACCGCCAGGCGGCCCGAGGACCAGCCGAACCAGCGACGGACGGCGAGAAAGGTCAGCCGGGCCTCGTCCTCGCCTGACAGGACGCCGATCTCCACGCCTGTCACGTCGGTGACGTGCTTGAGCACCTCGTCGGTGTTCACCGCGTCCCGGACGGCCGAGGTGGCGAAGCCGAGGATCTCCTCGCAGCCCTTGTCCTCAGCGACCACGAGGGCCTGCGAGACGAAACCGGTCAGTGCCTCGATGCCCTGCGGGCTCACCGCACCCTGGTCGTCGAGGTGCTCTGCCAGCCGGAGCGGCTCCTTGTGGGAGTACGCAGGCATGGGCGCCGCGCCGCCGTGGGCGTCCACCACTAGCAGGTGCCCGGTGTTGGATCCGATGTCGAGAACTCCGAGTCGCATAGGGCCCCCAGCCTCCCACACAGCACGTAGGGTTGGCCCGTGCCAGAGGTTGATCTCGTGTTCCCCCGCGCCTGGGTTGAGTTCCAGGACCCCGCCGACGAGGGCCAGGTGTTCCGCTGCGACCTGACCTGGCTCACGTCCAACTGGATGTGCATCTTCGGCCAGGGCTGCAAGGGCATCTACGCCTCGCGACCCCTCGACGGCTGCTGCACGCTCGGCGCGCACTTCTCGGACAAGGACGACGAGAAGCGCGTCAAGAAGTTCGTGAAGATGCTCGAGCCCGAGCACTGGCAGTTCCACGCCGAGGGACGCAAGGGTGGGTGGATCGAGACCGACGAGGACGGCGACCGCAAGACCGCCGTCCACGAGGGCGCGTGCATCTTCCTCAACCGGCCGGGCTTCGAAGGCGGTGAGGGGTGCGCTCTCCACGGCCTCGCGCTCCGCCAGGGCAGGCACCCCCTCGAGACCAAGCCGGACGTGTGCTGGCAGCTGCCCATCCGGCGTACCTTCCGCGAGGTGGAGCTGGCAGACGGCACGTCGTACACCGAGGTGAGCATCGGAGAGTACGACCGCCGCGGCTGGGGCCCCGGTGGCCACGACCTCGACTGGTACTGCAGCGGCAACACGGAGGCGCACGTGGGCGCGGAACCGGTCTACGTCTCGAACGGTCCCGAGCTCGTCGAGCTCATGGGGCGCAAGGCGTACGACGAGCTGGTGCGGCTGTGCGAGGCCCACCTCCGCTCGCGCTCGGCGCTGGCCATCCACCCCGCCGACCCGCGCTGAGTCTCCACGTCCACAGGGCAGCCGCCCTTCGCAGCTACCGCTCGCCCTCGATCACGAAGCCGCCGCCGTCGTCCTTGCCGGGTGCGTCTGCCACCACGACGGTGACGACGTCGGTCCCCCTGCCGCCGTCGTCGTCGGTCACCGTGACCTTGATGTCGTAAATGCCGGCGGTCGCGAAGGCGTGGCTCCCCCTGCAGACGCCGTCGGCCAGGCGCCCGGGTTCGCTGTTGCGGTCACCCCACTGGATCCTGCAGGTCCGCGTGTCGTTGCCACCCTGGTCCTCCACCGCCGCGGCGAGGTCGAGCGTCCTCCCTGTCACCGCCTCGGTGACGTCAGACCTCCTGATCGTGACCGACGGGGCGGCGTTGGACAGCGTCAGGGTCGCGGACCCCACGGCAGAGTTCTTCCCGTCGGTGGCGGACAGGGTCAGCGTGTAGACGCCGTCGTCCGTGCACGACACGGAGGTGGAGATCTCACGGGGGTCGCCGAAGGTGCAGGTGGCTCCCGCGTCGGTGCCCGCAGCCGGAGTGTAGGACCACCTCGTGGAGAGCCGGGCGCCCTCCGGGCCCTTGGCGCTACCCCCGACCCTGACCTGCGACCCTTCCGCGGGACCTTTCGACGCGCTCACGTTCTCGGTGGTCGTCGCGGGCCGGGGTGCGGGGCAGCCCTCGTTGGGCGTCCCGTCCCGGTCGTTGTCGATGCGGTCCCCACAGGCGTCCCCGGAGGTCGTGATGGACCCGGCCTGGATGAACACCCAGGAGTCGAACATGCCGTCCCCGACGTCGCCGATCGCCAGCTTGAGCCGGTTCTTCTCGTGCGGGGTAACCGAGGCGACACACCTGAGCACGGTGGTGAACCCGTCGGGCTCGGCGGCGATCGACCCTCCGTGGTCGGGGTCGTTGTTGCGGTACAACCCGGGGTTGGCGGCGTTCGCGGAGCCGAAGGGCTTCCCGCCGTTGACCGTGTCGATCGAGACCGGGTCGGGCGCGGAGTCGCCGTCGGGGCCGTCCGCGACGACGGCGCAGTTCCGGGGCCCGTTGCCCCCGGGCTGCGAGACGAAGAAGCCGAAGACGTCGCTGACGTCCTCGTAGACGTACTTGTTGTACTCCTCGGAGGCGAAGACGTAGTTGAAGTAGAGCGTGTCCCGGTCGGGTGTCACGTCGAAGGCGAGCACCGTGACGTCCTCCGTGGTGCCGGCGCCGAGTGAGTCGAGGTCGGGGTCACCGGATCTGGAGGAGTAGCCGGTGCCGTCGTTGTAGGTGTTGGAGCCGCCGACCTGGGCGACACCCGTGGACAGGACGACCCCGGAGTCGAAGCCGATCACGGACCCCCTGTCGTCGCCTCCTCCGGTGAACCTGCCCGCGGCCTCGCCCGCACCGGTGTAGGAGACGTCGTCGATCCTCACGCCGGCGCCGGCGAGGCTCTGCGCGAGGTCGTCGGCGGACAGCGGGCCGCTCAGGTCGTCGACGGTCACGCCCGCGGCGTATGCCGGCCCGGGCAGCGACAGGGTCATCGCGGCGACGGCGGCCGCGGTCAGCGCCGCACGGCGCGGAGTACGCCTTCCTGTCTGCATGCGGACTCCCCCAACGTGGTGGCGGCCCCCCACCGGCAGCGTTCCGCACCGGCCCCCGGACTCCATTCAACGGAGGTGGTGACAGGGGATGCAACCACCCGACGGACGGGTCCGGTCAGCCCGACCGGGCCATGCAAAACGGACGAAGCACCAGAACCCAGGACGACACGCCCGGGTGTGGCTCAGTCCTTCAGGTGGCGCTGGGCGACGTTGTCGGGCATCGGCTCGTATCGCACGAACTTCCTGGTGAAGGTCGCCGCCCCGTGGGAGAAGGAGCGCAGGTCCACCGCATAGCGGACGATCTCCACCTGAGGCACCTCGGCTCGGACCACCGTCCGCTCCTGGCCGGCCGGCTCGCTGCCGAGCACCCGGCCGCGACGTCCGGACAGGTCGCTCATGACCGTGCCCACGAGGTCGTCGGGGACCATCACGGCCACCTCGTCCACCGGCTCGAGCATCGCGACCCGCGTGGCGGCGGCGGCCTCCCGGAGCGCGAGCGCCCCGGCGGTCTGGAAGGCCATGTCGGAGGAGTCGACGCTGTGCGCCTTGCCGTCGGTAAGCGTCACCCGGATGTCCACGACGGGGTAGCCGTTCGCGACGCCCTTCTCCATCTGGGCCCGCACGCCCTTCTCGACGCTCGGGATGAACTGACGAGGCACCGCGCCGCCGACGACCTTGTCGACGAACTCGAAGCCGGACCCCTCGGGCAGCGGCTCGACCTCGATGTCGCAGACCGCGAACTGCCCGTGACCGCCGGACTGCTTGACGTGGCGGCCGTGGCCCTTGGCCAGCGCGACGAAGGTCTCCCTCAACGGCACGCGCAGCGGCACCTGGTCCACGGTCGCGCCGTAGCGGTTGGCCAACCGGTCGAGCGCCACGTCGGCGTGCGCCTCCCCCAGGCACCACAGCACGAGCTGGTGGGTCTCGGGGTTCTGCTCCACCCTCAGGGTCGGGTCCTCGGCAGCCAGTCGCTGGAGTCCCGAGGAGAGCTTGTCCTCGTCGGCCTTGGCGTGCGCCTCGATCGCGACCGGCAGCAACGGCTCCGGCATCGACCACGGCTTGAGCACCAGCGGCCGGTCCTTGTCAGAGAGGGTGTCGCCGGTCTCGGCCCTGCTGAGCCGGCCGATCGTGCAGAGGTCTCCGGCGACGACGAGCTCGGCCGGCCGCTGCTGCTTGCCCAGCGGTACCGAGAGCACGCCGATCCGCTCGTCCTCGTCGTGGTCCTCGTGGCTGCTCTGCTCGCCGAAGAAGGAGCTGAAGTGGCCCGAGACGTGCACCGTCATGTCGGGACGGATGGTCCCGGAGAAGACCCGCACGAGGCTGACCCGTCCGACGTACGGGTCGGTCGTCGTCTTCACGACCTCGGCGACCAGCGGCCCCTCGGGGTCGCAGCCGATCTCCGGCCCACGCTTGCCCTCGGGGGTGAACACCTCCGGGCACGTGTGCTCGGGCGGGGAGGGGAACCCCGCGACGACGAGGTCGAGCAGCTCGGTCGTGCCCAGCCCGGTGGACGAGCAGACGGGAAGCACAGGAAAGAAGGAACCTCGGGCGACAGCGCGCTCGAGGTCCTTGACGAGGAGGTCCCGGTCGACGGCTTCACCGCCCACGTAACGCTCCATGAGGGTCTCGTCCTCCGACTCCTCGATCACCCCTTCGATGAGGGCGCCTCGCTGCTCCTCGTGGGCCGGGTCGTCGCCGGTGAGCAGGCCGACCATCTGCCCGCCCTCGTGGAGGTAGACCGGCAGCACCTTGTCGCCGAAGGCGTCCTGGGCGCCGGTCACGACCGCGTCGTAGTCGGCGCGCGCGTGGTCGAGCTTGGTGACCACCACGACGCGGGGCATGCCCACCGACGCGCACTCGCGCCACAGCTCGCGGGTGGGCTCGTCGACGCCCTCGTTGGCGGCGATCACGAACATCGCGCAGTCGGCGGCGCGCAGTCCGGCGCGCACCTCACCCACGAAGTCGGCGTAGCCGGGTGTGTCGAGCAGGTTGATCTTCACGCCCTCGTGCACCAGGGGGGCCAGAGCGAGAGCCACCGACCTCTGCTGCCGCGCCTCGGCCTCGTCGAAGTCGCTGACCGTCGTACCGTCCTCCACGCGACCCGCACGGTTGAGGACGCCGGCTGCCACCAGCAGCGCCTCGACCAGGGTCGTCTTCCCGGAACCGGCCGGCCCCACGAGGACCACGTTTCGGATGGAGTCGGGTCGGTCGGTCGTCGGGACCGGGTCGCCGCCGAGCTGGGTAGATGCCTTGCCTGCCACGTCTGCCTCCTCGTGCTGGTGCTTTCTCACAAAACACCTGTCGGGGGTGATGCACAAGGGGTCGAAGGTCAGGTCCCGCACGGGTACATCAGCCGCTGGAACCGGACCCCGCTGTCGGGGTGTCGAAGATCGACGGCGAGAATGCTTGACATGCGCCTCGACCACATCTCGTACGCAGCAGGGCCAGACGGACTCAAGAGCACCGCACACCGTATCGGCGAGCTGCTCGGGGAGGAGTTCCGCGACGGCGGCATCCACCCCCGTTTCGGGACGCGGAACATGGTGCTCCCCCTGAGCGCCGGCACGTACATGGAGATCGTCGAGGTGCTCGACCACCCCGCGTCCGACAAGGCACCGTTCGGCCAGGCCGTGCGTGCGCGGTCCGAGCTCGGCGGCGGCTGGATGGGCTGGGTGGTGTCGGTCGCGGACATCACCCCCGTCGAGAAGCGGCTCGGGCGCGAGGCCGCGCCCGGCAACCGGCACCGCCCCGACGGGGTCGAGCTCAAGTGGCGCCAGCTCGGCGTGAAGGGCCTCCAGTCCGACCCGCAGCTTCCGTTCTTCGTGCAGTGGGAGCCCGGCACCGAGCACCCCAGCGAGGGCGCGAGCGGCAGGCTCCACCTCGACTGCCTCGAGATCGCCGGTGACCC
>DASSMS010000082.1:0-6966 GCA_035688575.1 Nocardioidaceae bacterium | reverse complement strand
CGCCGACCGGGCCCCGCCGACCGGGGCCCGCCGACCGGGGCCCGCAATAACGCCCGAGCCGGGGCCCGAGCCGCGCCGCGGTCGCATCTCGGCGCCGCCTGCACAAGGCGCGCCGGAGGGTCAGCGCAGGGCGGCGGCGAGGCCGTCTCGGGCGCGCCGATACGCCTCGACCTCCGTCTCGATCGGCTCGATGACAAGCTCCTCGGTCACTTCGGCGATCGCTGCGCGGAGCCGTCGGTCCGCGGAGCGTGCCCTACGTCTGGCCCCCATCACGGAGAACAGCCTCGACAGCACCGCCACGAGCACGCCCGCGACTACGCCACCGAGGAGCATCAACGTCGGCACCGGCAGGCCGAGGTAGTCCGGCGTGGAGGGGTCTGGGAGCTGGAGGTAGCCCATCACCGCGAGGCCTGCGAGCCAGAGCCCACCCGCCACGGCGACGAAGAACAGCAGCCACTGAAGCACCCGGACGAGCTTCCACCACACGGGGGTACGCGCTACACCGAGGTCGGTGCCGCCCACCGCCCGGTCCAGTGCGTCGTTGAGGTCGTCGAGGCGTGAGACCGAGGCGTGGCGGATCGCCGTGGCCCACGCCGGCGTGAGGTCCGCGGCGGCGTCGTCGGCGACGGCGCGCACCACGGTGTCGACGCGGGCGCGCTCCACCTGGGTGGCCTCAGGGACCGACGACCGCGCTCCCCCGACCAGCTCCTTGCCGCGCGGGCCGAGGTCGAGGTGGAGCCGCTTGAGCGGGTCCGGACGCAGGCGCGCGACCCACTTCGTGACCGGCCAGCCCGTCGCCTGGCGGGCGCGCACCCTGGTGGCCTTGTCCACGGCGTGTACGACGGTCGGCACACCCGCCGCGTCGGCGAAGGCGTCGATGAGCTCGTTCTTGCGCGCACGCGCGACGTCAGCGGGCTTGGCGTCGCCGTTCTCATCGCGCAGGCGCTCTGCCACGGACCGCACGTCCGCGAGCAGGCGGGTGCGAGTCGCCTTCTTGGCGGCCACCCTGGCGGCGAGCTCCTTCTTGAGCTCAGCGATGCCGTCGCCGTGACGGGCGGAGGTGGTGAAGACCGGGACGCCCTCGAGCCCGTCGGCCTTCAGGAGCCGCTCGAGGTCTCCCACCATGGAGTCGCGTCTGTCGGCCGGGACCTCGTCGATGTGGTTGAGCACGACGATCATCACGTCCTTGTGGGACGCGAGCGGACGGAGGTAGCGGTCGTGGATCGCGGCGTCGGCGTACTTCTGGGGGTCGAGGACCCAGACGAGCACGTCCGTGAGCTTCACGAGCCGGTCCACCTCGACGTGGTGGGCCACCTCGGTGGAGTCGTGGTCGGGCAGGTCGAGCAGGACCAGCCCGTGGAGGTCCTGGTCGTCGGTCGTCGGCGCGTCGAGCATGCTGTTGCGGCTCACCTGGTGCCGTCCGGGCACACCGAGCCAGTCGAGGAGGTCGCCGGCGCCTTCGGCTCCCCAGGTGCAGGCCATCGTCCAGGAGGTCGTCGGCCGCTTCACGCCGACCGCGGCGAGGTCGAGGTCGGTGATCGCGTTGAAGGTCGAGGACTTGCCGGACCCGGTCGCCCCGGCGAGGGCGACGACGGTGTGGTTCGCCGACAGCTTCAGCCGGGCACCGGCCCGCTCGACCACCCCGGCGGCATCGTCCACCAGGTGGTCGTCCAGACGGCCTCGCGCGGACTCCACCGCCTGCTCGAGACCCTCGACGCGCGCGTTGACGTCCGTCGAGCCCTTGCCGACGAGACGCTTCGCACCCTCAACGAGCGCCGTCATGCGGGCTCGCCATGGACGTCGTCAGGGGCGATCTTCTGCAACGAGCTCTCCTCGGCGGCGGTGGGGGCGATCTGGGCGGCGAAGCGCAGGTCGTCGATGCGTCGGGAGACCACACGGAGGTTCTCCGCGGCCTTCGGGTCGACGTCCAGACCATCCAGGACGTCGAGGAAGCGGCGGCGCTCGGTGTCGAGGAGCTCCTGCACCCGGACGTTGAGGTCCTTGCGTGCGTTCGCCGCGAGCCGTCGTACCGCCTGGTCACCGAAGACCGCCTCGAGCAGCTTCTGGCCGACCACCGCGGACCCGCCGGCGATCCCGACCTCCGCGCCGGTGACCCCGGCGGTCGAGGCGAAGACGACGATCATAAGCGCGACGCTCAGGCCGTTGACCCCGAAGGCGAGGAAGCGCGCGGTGGAGCGCTTCTCCGCGCCCTCGGTGCGCACCATCTCCAGGACACCCCGCTGCCAGTCGCGGACTGCACGCTCCGCACGGGCGCGGAAGTCACGGGAGGCCCGGCCAAGGTCGCGACCGGAGTCCTCGAGGAGGTGACGTCCGGCCTGGACCGAGCTCCAGGACTCCTCGGCGCGCTCGGCAGCGTTCTCGGCGTGCTCGAGAATCAGCGTCTCCAGCCCCGACTCCACAGCGACCGTGACCTTCTCGACCTGGTGCGGACGTCCCTTGACGGCCCCGACGACGCGGTCGCGAAGCCATCCCACCTTCGTCTCCAGCGATCGGAGCAGCTCGCCGGTGCCGACGAACTCCTGCCATCGAGCGAGCACCTCACCGCGCAGCAGCGTGCCGTCCGCGGACGCCTCGTCGACGCTCTTGACGGCGTCGTCGTAGGCGCGGTCGACGTCCTCACGCAGCCGAGCGACCATCGTGGCCTGCGCCGCGGAGGCGTCGGCGACGTCGTGGGTGTGGTGGGACAGGGTCCGGATCGCGCCCTCGAGCGTCTGCTTCACCACGGCGGCCCGCGCGTTGGCGTCCGCGGCCAGCGAGTGCAGCCACCCGCGGATGTCCGCGACCGCGTCCGGGGGCAGCAGGCCGTCCTCGTCGACGCGCCCCTCGGCCACGGTGAACAGGGGCGAGTCGCGCAGTCCTCGCGTGGTGAGCATCCGCGCGAGGTGTCCGCTGACCTCACCGATCGCGTCCGGGGCGGTGCGGTCGAGGACGATCGCCACCGCGGTGCTTCGCTCGGCGGCGGCCTTGAGGAAGTCCCACGGCACCTGGTCGGCGTAGCGCGCGGCGGAGGTCACGAAGAGCCACAGGTCCGCAGCGGCGAGCAGCTGGGCGGCGAGCGTCCGGTTGCGCTCCTCGACCGAGTCGATGTCAGGCGCGTCGAGGATCGCGAGCCCCGGCGGCACGGTCGCTGCGGGCACGAGCTGGAGTGCTCCCGGGTCCCCGGTGGCGCCGGTCGTGCGCGCCAGGTCGGGCAGGATCCGGTCCTTGTCGAACCAGTCGGCGTCGGCAGGGTTGTGCACCAGCACCGGCGAGCGGGTGGTGGGCCTCAGGACGCCCGGCTCCGTCACCCGAGTCCCGACGAGCGAGTTGACCAGCGTGGACTTGCCGGCGCCGGTGGATCCCCCCACCACGGTGAGAAGGGGAGCGTCGATCTGGATCAGGCGCGGGAGGACGTAGTCCTCGATCTGGTCGATCATCTCGCGCTGGTCCTTGCGGCGCTCCTCCACCTCGGGCAGGTCAAGCGGCAGGTGCGCCGCCTGGAGGGCCTCGCGGAGACGCACCAGCGCCGTGATCATGTCCGTCGGCGTCGCGGGCGTGGTCACCGTCCACCTTCCAGCCAGGGTTGGGTCACTGAAGTTGTACCAGGCGCCACGGGGAAGACGACGAAGGGCCGAAGTGTGGCCAGCCGGTCGACCATCGCCTGACCCCGTGGTACGACGTCCGCCGGGGCGGTGCCTCGGAGGAACCGGTCGTGGAGGAAGCCGAGCTCGATGGCCTGCTCCTGGTACTCCTGCATCGCACGCAGAGCCGGCTCTCCCCCGACCCGGTTGGCGTGTGCTCGTGCCGCACGGCGTCCGGGGATCCGGACCAGCCACGGCACCTCGTAGGGGGCGAGATAGCCCCGGTGGGCCGCGTCGGTCAGCGACCGGGCCAGCATCTGTCCTTCCTGGCGGCGTGCCCACACCGCGAACCCGGACAGGAGCAGGAACGCCGGCACCATGAGGAACAGGTACGTGAGCACGAAGAACTCGCCACCGCCGAAGTAGGCGGCGCCGTTCCACAGGGCATGTGTGACCACGGCTGCGGAGTATCCCAGTACCGGGGCGGCCACGCGCCAGAACGGGCGCTTCGTGACGACGGCGTAACCGATGCCCACACCGAAGAGAGCGGTGAAGAACGGATGTGCGAACGGGCTGAAGATGCCGCGTACGACGAACGTGCCGGTCACCGCGCCGATGCCACCGGACCCGATGCCGTCTGCTCCCATGTACGCCGCGGCGAGGTAGAGGATGTTCTCGGTGAAGGCGAAGCCGATGCCGACCATGCCGGCGTAGACGATCCCGTCGAGGACGCCGTCGACGACCCGGCGGCGAGCGACCACGAGCAGCAGCACGAAGATGCCCTTGGCCGCCTCCTCGGTGATCGGGGCGACGATGGCGGCGCTCAGCGACTCGGGACGGCCGAAGGCGAACTGGTCGAGGGCCTGGAGAACCAGCGCGGCCGCCGTGGCCACGAGTGCCCCCCATCCGAGCGCAGTGGCGAGGAGGCTGCGGGGCTCGGGCTCGTAGCGGTCCAGCCAGAGGAACACCGCGATCAGCGGCCCGACTGGCAACGCCGCGAGAAGGGTGCCGATGACCAGGGCGTCGGGTGCGCCTGACCCGACGAGGACAAGCGCCATCACGCCCGCACCCGCGAGCATGGTGAGTGCCACCACTACGGTGAACACCACGTTGCCGTGGTGCCTCCTGGTCGCCCCGCTCATGCACTGAGCCTAACCGGACAGGCGGCCCAGATTCCGCGTCGCGACGCGCGCTTCGCCCGTCGTACAGTGCTGCTGTGAGCGACGACACCCGAAGCGACGAGACCAAGGTGCCTGCAGACGCGGCGACCCCGCCCGAGGGCACCGACACCCACGAGCCCAAGACCGAGAGCCACGACCCGGCCGTTCCGGAGGCCTACGCGGCCTTCATGCGGACCGGCTGGGGTGACCGCGAGCTCGACCTGCCGCCGCACCCGGTGGCGTCGTGGGCCGCGAAGCGCCGCGCCCGGCTGGCGGAGATGTTCCCCGGCGAGCGCCTGGTGATCCCCGCGGGCACGTTCAAGGTTCGGTCCAACGACACCGACTACCGGTTCCGTCCGGAGACCGCCCACACGTACCTGTGCGGCAACCAGACCACCGACGCGGTGCTGGTGGTGGAGGACGGCGAGTCCACTCTCTACGCACGCCCCCGCTCGTCGCGGCAGACCGACGAGTTCTTCCGCGACCGCCAGTACGGCGAGCTGTGGGCCGGCCGCCGCCCGTCCCTGAACGAGATGCAGTCCTCCCTTGGCCTCACCTGCCGTCACATCGACGACCTCCCTGAGGCGCTGAGGTCCTCGGGCAAGACCCGCGTGCTACGTGGTGTCGACGCCACCGTGGACGGCGTCGTAGCCGCTGACGAGGGCCGCGACGTGGAGTTCGCGCGCCTGCTCAGCGAGATGCGCCTGGTCAAGGATGCCTGGGAGCTCGAGCAGCTCCAGGAGGCCTGTGACATCACCACGCTCGGCTTCGCCGACAGCGTCCGGGAGTGGGACAACGTCCTCAAGTACGGCGAGCGCTGGATCGAGGGCACGTTCTTCCGCAGGGCCCGCGCCATGGGCAACGACATCGGCTACGACTCGATCGTCGGCGGCGGTAGGCACGCGACGACCCTGCACTGGATCGACAACAGCGGCCCGATCAACCCGGGCGAGCTGGTGCTGCTCGACATGGGCGTCGAGGCCTCGTCGCTCTACACCGCCGACGTGACGCGCACCCTCCCGATCGACGGCACGTACACCCCGCTGCAGCGTGACCTCTACACGCTCGTGCTCAACGCGCAGAAGGCCGGCATCGAGGCAGTCCGTCCGGGCGTGCCGTTCCTCGCCGCTCACAACGCGGCGATGGCCGTGATCGCTCACGGCCTCGAGGACATGGGCCTGCTCCCGGTCTCGGCCGAGGAGGCCCTCTCCCCCGACAGCAAGGTCTACGCGCGTTGGACCTTGCACGGCACGAGCCACATGCTCGGCATGGACGTGCACGACTGCGCCCGTGCCTCCCTCGACGTCTACCCGCGCGGGGACCTCGAGGCGGGCATGGTCCTCACCGTCGAGCCCGGCCTGTACTTCCAGGAGGACGACCTGCTCGTTCCCGAGGAGCTGCGCGGCATCGGGATCCGCATCGAGGACGACATCGCGGTCACCGAGAACGGCTCCCGGAACCTGTCCGAGGCCCTGCCTCGAGAGGTGTCCGCCATCGAGGAGTGGATGGGCGCGCTTCGCGCCTGAACGGAGCCATCCCGCAGCGGACGGGCCCGGCGAGAACCGTCCCGTGCACGGTCCTCGCCGGGCCCGCGCTCTCACCGGAGGCAACGGCCGCAGTCAGGGGAAGCGCTGCAAGCGGTGCGCCATGGCACCGGCCCCTCGGCTCGCAGCCCGCGGGACAGTGCCGGTAGGGACGGTGCACCAGAGCAGCCGACCCTCTGTCGTGGGCTCGATGCTCCAGTCCCGTGCCACCTTGTCCACGAGCAGCCGCGACAGCTCCGTCTGCGAGCGGTCGAGACGTGACGACGTGGAGGCGGCGCCACCCCTCAGACCGGACTCGTCCGAAGACGCGCCCCGGTCGGTAACGGTCACGACGAGCTCGGAGATCCTGCACTCGAGCGACACCTCGATCGGCGGCGCGCCGAACCTCACCGCATCGGTCACCAGCTCCGACGTCATCAGTTTCGTGGCGACGTCCGCCTCGGCGGCGTGGGCGGGGCACAGGGAACGTCCGGCGAAGGACCGCGCCAGGCTCGGGGCATCCGTGGTCGTGGAGAACGACGCGACCGCTCGTGGCGTCATGTCACACATGCGTTCGGCTCCTTCACGCGGCGCCTGGTCCCCACCTCCTCGGTGAGGTGCCCAGGTCAGGCCGGATCATGAATGCGGAGAGACGCTCTTCGAGGGGGATCCCGCTGGGGAAGACGGCCGTGGCGGGGGTCA
>DASSMS010000191.1:0-4784 GCA_035688575.1 Nocardioidaceae bacterium | reverse complement strand
ACTGGTAGCCCTCCTCGTCATGGCCGGTTCGTCGCTCGCCCTCCAGACGGGGAGCGCCAGCGCCCTCTCCTGCGTAGCTCCTGCGGAGTGGTACCCGAAGGCCGCGCACGTCTTCGTGGGCCGGATCGTGGATGTCCGCGGCCACACCATGCAGGTCGAGGTCAGGGAGGTCTGGCAGGGCGACGACCTCGCCGAGCACGTGTGGCTCGAGTTCCAGAAGGGCATGGAGATGTGGTTCCCGTTCAGCTCGAACGGTGCCGTGCCCGACGGCTACTCGTCGCCGACCGAGTACGTCATCGCGACGCAGGACGACTTCGTGGTCAGCCCGTGCGGTATGTGGGCTCGGAGCGAGCCGTTGAAGTACGGCGTCGCGGGAGAGCGCTCGCCGCGGCCACCTGTGGCACCCGGCGGGACCGGTGTCGAGCCGCCGGGGACCTCCCTCCCCCCGGCGGCCATGGGAGGGGCAGGCGTCCTGGGGGTGGGTGCGCTCGCGCTGTTCCTGTGGCGGCGGCACGCCCGCTGAGACGGCTGGCGGCCTGCCAGGATGGGCCGCATGTCCGACGCACTCCTCCCGCATCCGGTCACCGGCGACCTCTTCCCGAGCCCGGTGCCTCCCGGGACGGGATGGCCCGACGACCCCGCACCAGCGGACGTGGCCGTGGCGAAGACACCCGCGGACGTCATCGCCCTGGCGGAGCGGACCACGGACGTCGCGGGGCTCAGCGCCTGCGTGTCGGTGTGCCGGGCCTGTCCCAGGCTCGTGGAGTGGCGCGAGAGCGTCGCGGTCGGCAAGCGCGCCTCGTTCGCGACCGAGCCCTACTGGGGCCGCCCGGTCGCCGGGTGGGGAGACGACCACCCCGGGGTCCTCATCGTCGGGCTCGCCCCCGCGGCCAACGGCGGGAACCGCACCGGCCGGATCTTCACCGGGGACCGCTCCGGCGACTGGCTCTTCGCATCGCTGCACCGGGTCGGCCTCGCCGCGCAGGAGACCTCGCAGCACGCCTGTGACGGCCAGCGGCTGATCGGCGCGCGGATGGTCGCCACGGTCCGGTGCGCGCCGCCTGACAACAAGCCGACCACGGTGGAGCGGGACACGTGCGCGCCGTGGCTGCTCAAGGAGGTCTCGTTCGTGGCGGGCTCCCTGCGCGCGGTGGTCTGCCTCGGCTCGTACGGGTGGGACGCGGCGCTGCGCACCTTCCGCGCCCTCGGGTACGACGTGCCGAGGCCCAAGCCACGGTTCGGCCACGCCGCCGAGGCGGTCGTCGTCTCGCCTGCGGACCGGGAGGTCGTGCTGCTCGGCAGCTACCACCCGTCCCAGCAGAACACCTTCACCGGGAAGCTCACCGAGCCCATGCTCGACGCGGTGCTCGGCCGCGCCGCCGAGCTCGGCATGGAAGGATGACTGCGTGACCCTCCAAGCCATCACCGTCATCGGGCACGACCGGCCCGGCATCATCGCCGAGACCACACGCATCCTCGCCGGCCTCGGCCTCAACATCGAGGACTCGACGATGACCCTGCTGCGCGGTCACTTCGCGATGATGCTGATCTGCGCGGGCGAGGCGGGCTCCGCCGAGATCGAGGCGTCCCTCGCTCCCATGACCGAGGACGGCTCGCTCAACGTCTCGGTACGCGAGGTGCCCGAGGAGGGGGAGCACGAGGCGGTCGGGTCGACGTACGTCCTCACCGTCCACGGCGGCGACCGCGCCGGCATCGTCTCCACGGTCGCGAGCGAGGTCGCCCGTGTCGGCGGCAACATCACAGACCTGACGACCCGGCTGTCGGGGGAGCTCTACGTCCTCGTCGCCGAGGTCGACCTGCCCGCGGACTGCGACGTCGAGGGCCTCCAGGCGGCGCTGCGGCGGGCCGGTGACGACCTCGGCGTGGGCGTGTCGCTGCGCCTGATGGAGAGCGACGACCTGTGAGCTCCGCCCTCGTCGACGACACCGTCGGCCGCTGGAGCGAGCACGACCTGCCCGTCGAGGGTCGTGTGCTCGACGTGGTCCGTGCGCCCGCGTCCGTCCTGTCCCGGGTCGGTACGGAGGTCGACCCGACCGACCCGGAGATACTGCAGCTCGCCGCCGACCTCGTGGCCACGATGCGCGTCTCCCCGGGCTGCGTCGGGCTTGCCGCGCCCCAGGTCGGCGTGGGCGTGAAGATGTTCTGCGTCGACGTGACCGAGCACCCCAAGACCCGCTCGCACCACGGCACCTTCGTGCTGTGCAACGCCGAGGTGGTGCAGTCCTCGCGCAACGAGAAGGCGCGTGAGGGGTGCATGAGCGTGCCCGACTTCACCGGCGACGTGAAGCGCGCGAGCAGGGTCGTCGTGTCCGGGCAGCTTCCCGGGACGGGGGAGAAGGTCGAGGTGAGCGCTGAGGCGTTCGAGGCGCGGGCGCTCCAGCACGAGATCGACCACTGCGACGGGCTGCTCTTCCTCGACCGGGTGGCGGGTGCGCACGCGATCCACCCCCGAAAGACCTATCTTTGACCTCGCCCGCCCCCGTATCCCAATGGCAGAGGAAGAGGTCTTAAAAACCTTTCAGTGTGGGTTCGAGTCCCACCGGGGGTACTGACAGAGCGCCGCTCGCATTGGCGTTCTGGACCACCGTGCCGGGCCTTGTGGCCCAATGCCGCGGAACGCCTGAGGCGGCGGCCCGGCGGTGCGACGATGTGACGGAGGTTCTCTCGTGCCGCCCTCCCGGAGGAGCCACCATGCGGCTCACGACTCTTCTCGCATCGGCTGTCCTGCTTGCCTGCGGTCCCGTGCTGACAGCGTGCGGTCCGACCGAGACGACCACGAGGGCCTTCGACACCTCGGGCGACTGTGCTGCGGAAGAGTCCTTGGTGCGACGGTCCCTCGACCGGTCCGCGTTGCGGGTCGACGTCGACGGTGACGGCCGGCTCGACGAGGTGGCGGTCGCGACGGACCACGACGCGGGGAAGCGGTGCCGTGCCTTCGTCGGGGTCCGCCTCGCTGAGGGTTCGACTCACTCGACGCACCTGCACCCCGCCGCAGTGCCACCGATCGAGGGACTTCAGGCGAGGATCGTCGGGCTCCCCGACCTCGGAGACACGCCCGGCGCCCAGATCGTCGTGGACACGCGGGCGGCGGTCGACTCGGTGCTCGCGCAGATGTTCACCCTGACCGGCAACGGCCTCCGACGGGTCCACGTACCGGTGTTCGAGGACGGGACCTTCATCGTGGAGGGCGGCGGCGTGGTGTACCCCTACGGTGCCGCGTGCACCGCGGACGGGCGCATGGTTCTCTCCACTGCCGAGCAGTCCGACGACGGCGAACGGTTCCGCGTGACCCGCAGGACCTACGAGGTCGGCGGTCCCCGGATCCGGTTCGCCGACCCCGAGGTCGAGGAGTCCACGGTGCCTCTGAACGAGCTCGACGACCGGTTCCCGGAGTTCGCGGGGCAGCACTGGCGGGCCTGCACCGGAGAGGTGCGTCGCTGACGAATTGCCGGACTTGCGCCTCCGGCGGGAACACATGGGGCGACACCCTCGTTGAAGGGGTGAGCGGACCCTAAGATGGTCTCGCGGTCCGTCGCGACGGCACCAGAGCAGGTGTCGCCCCAAGGGCCTCCAAGGAGGAGACCAAACAGATGCAGAGCAGCAACCCGGTATTCGCACGGTCTGAGGGGTTCAACGGCCGTCAGACCAGCCAGAGCGGGGTCACCTATCCCGCCTACGGCGAGTCGTCCTCGTGGGGCACTGGCTCGCCGCAGACGCACGAGACGTACGCCCCGGCGCGTCCCTCCGCGCCGATGACCCTGGACTCAGTCGTCCAGAAGACCGGCGTGACGCTCGGTCTGCTCGTGCTCAGCGCCGCGTTGACGTGGATCCTGACCGGCAGCCCCGCTGACGCGGAATCCGCCCGCACCCTGTCGATGCTGTGGATGGGAGGCGCCTTCGCCGGCCTCGGCCTGGCGCTCGTGATCTCCTTCAAGCGCTCGATCAGCCCCGGCCTGGTGCTCGTCTACGCCGTCGTCGAAGGTGTCTTCGTCGGTGCGATGAGCAAGTACTTCCAGGCCGCCTTCGGCGAAGGTGTCGTCAGCGGCGCCGTCCTCGGCACGGTCGTGGCCTTCGCGAGCACGCTCGCCGCCTACAAGTTCTTCAACATCCAGGTGAGCTCGAAGTTCCGCAAGTGGGTCGTGGCCGCCATGTTCGGCTTCGTGGCCATCACGCTCCTCGACTTCGTGCTGCACTTCTTCGGTGCCGCGATCGGCTTCAACGGCTTCGGCACGCTCGGCCTGATCATGAGCTTCGTCGGGCTCGGCCTCGGTGTGCTCATGCTGATCCTCGACTTCGACTTCGTCGAGCGCGGCATCGCCGCCGGCCTGCCCGAGGTCGAGTCGTGGCGCGCGGCCTTCGGCCTCACCGTCACGATCATCTGGATCTACATCGAGATCCTGCGCATCCTCGCGATCTTCCGCGGCGACTGACCGTCGCAGATCGAACGGAAGGGCCCCTGGAGACCGGGGGCCCTTCCGCATGTCTGCGGGGCGACTACCGCGCACGTGCGTGAGTTTTGCCCCGTTTCGCGGCCGAAGGGGGCAATCACCGCGCACCTGCTTGGGTCTTGCCCCAGAACGGGGCCGGCGCGGCGACCCCGCAGAGGTGCCGCTCGGCAGGGAGGCCCTCCCGCGGGCGGTCAGCCCGCTGCGTGGTCGGGCTCGCTCGTTGCCGGGGTCTCCCCGTCGTGCTCGGGCGTCTCGGGCTCGGCCGGGGGCCGGCGACGACGGTGCCGCAGCAGCACCCACCGGCCTCGGGCGCCG
>DASSMS010000022.1:0-2035 GCA_035688575.1 Nocardioidaceae bacterium | reverse complement strand
GGTCACCTCCACCTCCTACGACGGCGCCTACGGGAACAAGATCGTCCTCGAGCTGGAGGACGGCACCGAGATCTGGTACTGCCACCTCTCCTCGTTCAGCGTGAGCCCCGGCGAGACCGTCACCGGCGGTGAACAGCTCGGCGCTGTGGGCTCCACCGGCAACTCGACGGGCGACCACCTGCACCTCGAGGTGCGTCCCGGTGCTGGTGACCCGGTCGACCCGTACGCCGCCCTGCTGGCTCACGGCCTCACGCCGTAGGCCCGTCCGGCGCAAGAGCCTCACGCTGTGGGGCCGACCCCGGCGCCCCGACTTGGCCGTGGGGCCGACCACCGTCGCCACAGCCCCGGTCACCGACGAGCCCGAGCCGCGGTCGTCCTGACCGCCGTGTTCGTCGCGCCGCGGCGCCGCGAGGTGCCCGTGCTCGCCGGCTCGCGACGCCCCGGGGACCGGTCAGAGCTTCTCCACCGGCGCGTAGCGCAGCAGCAGCCGCTTGACCCCGCCGGACCCGAAGTCGATCGACGCGACCGCCTTGTCCCCGGCCCCCTCCAGCGACACGACGGTCCCCATGCCGAAGCTGTCGTGGACGACCCGGTCGCCAGGTGAGAGCGAGGGGATCTCGCGGCTCGCCTTGGCTTTGGCCGAGGAGTCGGCCCGCAGCGCCGCTGTGCCGAACTGCCGCCCGGCGCCTGCACCGCGTTGCGGGAGCGAGGGTGCGACGGCACGGTTCCAAGAGGTCTGGGAGGCCTCGGTGCGCCGCCAGTCGACGAGGTCGACCGGAAGCTCGTCGACGAACCGTGATGCGGGGTTGTGCGAAGGCGCGCCCCAGGCGGACCGCACGACTGCCCGGGAGACGTACAGCCGTTCCCGGGCGCGCGTCAGGCCCACGTAGGCGAGGCGACGCTCCTCCTCGAGCTCCGTCTGGTCTCCGAGGGAGCGCATGTGGGGGAACACCCCGTCCTCGAGACCGGTGAGGAAGACGACGGGGAACTCCAAGCCCTTGGCCGTGTGGAGCGTCATCAACGTGACCACTCCGGAGTCGTCGCCCTCGTCCGGCTGGTCGGGGATCTGGTCGGAGTCGGCGACGAGAGCGACGCGCTCCAGGAAGTCACCTAGGCCCCCGCCGGCATCGTCACCCTCCGGGGAGTCGGCGAACTCGCGCGCCACCGCGACGAGCTCGGCGAGGTTCTCCACCCGGGTCTCGTCCTGGGGGTCGTCGGAGTCCTCGAGCTCCTTGAGGTAGCCGCTGCGTCCGAGCACCTCCTCGAGCACGACGTCCGGGCGCTCGCCGGCGTCGGCCATGGACTGGAGCTCCTCGATCATCTGCACGAAGGGGCGGATGCAGTTCATCGAGCGGCTGGCGATGCCGGGGGCCTCCTCGGCACGCCCCAGCGCCTCCCAGAAACTGATCCGCTCACGCTGGGCGAGCGCCTCGACGCACGCCTCGGCACGGTCGCCGATCCCGCGCTTGGGCACGTTGAGGATCCGCCGGAGCGAGATCTCGTCGGCGGGGTTCACCAGGGTCCGCAGGTAGGCCAGGGCGTCCTTGATCTCCTTGCGCTCGTAGAAGCGCACGCCACCGACGACCTTGTAGGGCAGGCCGACGCGGATGAAGACCTCCTCGAACACACGCGACTGCGCGTTGGTGCGGTAGAACACCGCGACGTCGCCCGGCCGGGCGGTGCCCTTGTCGGTGAGCCGGTCGACCTCCTCGGCGACGAACCTCGCCTCGTCGTGCTCGTCGTCCGCGACGTAGCCGACGATCTGCTCGCCGTCGCCCGCGTCGGACCAGAGGTTCTTCGGCTTCCGGCCGGCGTTCTTGCTGATCACCGAGTTCGCCGCGGTGAGGATGGTCTGGGTCGACCGGTAGTTCTGCTCGAGCAGGATCGTCCGCGCGTCGGGGAAGTCCTCCTCGAAGGCGAGGATGTTGCGGATGTTCGCCCCGCGGAAGGCGTAGATCGACTGGTCGGCGTCACCGACCACCATCAGCTCGGAAGGCTCGATGCCCGGGACGCTCGGGGCGTGCTCGTCCCCGAC
>DASSMS010000182.1:0-13975 GCA_035688575.1 Nocardioidaceae bacterium | reverse complement strand
AGGCGGTGCTCGTCGAACCCGAGCGTGAGCACGAGCTCGCCACTGATCAGGTAGCCGTACTCGGTGCCGTTGTGGCGCATCAGCTCGTTGTGACGCGACGAGGACCCTCCCGGCTCGTAGGTGACGAGGAGGAAGTCGACGTGATGGTGCGGCACCTGCCCGAGCCGCTGCCAGGTGACTCCTGAGTCCAGGGTGAGCACCTCCCGCTCCTCGGGGGCGACGTGCGGTCCGAGCTCCTTGGTGCGATCGGTGGAGATGTAGTTCATCCCGGCGTCGTCGCTCGCTGCGGGGACAGGTGCGCGACCGTCCGGTTCGTCGGAGTCGAACAGATCCTCCAACGGGACGCCGAGAGCCGAGGTGATGGCGTAGAGCGTGCTCACCGAAGGTTGGCTCTTCCCCGTCTCTATCTGGGAGATCAGACTGGCGGAGACACCTATGTCACGCGCCAGGCCGCGGATCGTCATCGCGCGGGCGGTGCGCTCGCGGCGGATCCGCGGTCCGATCGCAGGCACCTTGGGTTCGCTCAAGACGAGCTCCTCTCGATGACCGCGGCGAAGGTTCTGGTCAGTGACGCTGGACGGGCGTAACTTTTATTGAACAGTATCGGCCCGCTGAAGTGGGGGTACGCAATGGCGATCCGCACGTATGGTCCCAACGCGGTCGACTGGGAGGCCCGGGTCGACTTCGAGAGGCTGCGCAGCGATCGGCTGCGCCGCCTCGAGAAGCAGCTGGTCGCCTCCGACCTCGGCGCAGTGCTCGCCTTCGACTTCTCCAACATCCGCTACATGACTGCGACGCACATCGGCACCTGGGCGATGGACAAGCTGATCAGGTTCGCCCTGCTGCCACGCGGTGGCTCGCCCGTCATCTGGGACTTCGGCTCCGCGGCACGGCATCACCAGCTCTACAACCCGTGGCTCGACTACGACCGGCTCCCGGGCGAGACCGAGGTGTCCGAGGCAGCCCGAGCAGGACGATCGGGTGCAAGAGCCGGGATCTCGACGTTGCGCGGTGCCTTCCACCCCGACGCGGGCATCGCCGAGGAGGTGGCCAGCAAGGTCCACACGGTGCTGCGCGAGCACGGCCTCGCCGGTGAGCCGCTCGGGGTCGACGTCGTGGAGATGCCCATCCTGGCCGCTCTGCAGGCCGAGGGACTGACCGTCGTGGACGGGCAACAGCTCTTCCTCGAGGCCCGACGTATCAAGACGCCCGACGAGATCGCGCTGCTCACCCAGGCCTGCTCGATGGTCGACGCGGCGTACGAGGAGCTCTACGCCTTTCTGCGCCCCGGCGTCCGCGAGAACGAGTGTGTGGGCCTGGTCAGCAACGTCCTCTACGGCCTCGGCAGCGAGTACGTCGAGGGCGTGAACGCCATCTCGGGCGAGCGCTGTTCCCCGCACCCGCACGTCTACAGCGACCGGCTCGTGCGACCTGGTGACCCGGCGTTCTTCGACATCCTGCACAGCCACCTGGGCTACCGGACCTGCTACTACCGATGCTTCGCGGTGGGGAGCGCCTCACCAGCGATGCGGGATGCGTACACCAGATGCCGCGAGTACATGGACATGGCCATCGCAGCAGTGCGGCCCGGTGCCACGACGGCCGACGTCGTGTCGCTGTGGCCGCGCGCCGAGGAGTTCGGCTTCCCGAGCGAGGAGGCGGCCTTCGCCCTGCAGTACGGGCACGGCGTCGGGCTGGCGATCTGGGAGAAGCCGATCTTCAGCAGGCTCGTCTCGCTCGACCATCCCGAGACCCTCGAGGAGGGCATGGTCTTCGCGCTCGAGACCTACTGGCCCGCGTCCGACGGCTGGTCGGCGGCCCGGATCGAGGAGGAGGTCGTGGTGACTGCGGACGGCTGCGAGGTGATCACAAAGTTCCCCGCCGAGGAGCTGCTCATCGCCGGTCGCAAGTACTGGACCGCCGGGGGTGAGCTGCCCACCCTGCGGGAGTCCCAGTCACACCTGAACACAGCGCACGGTAGGGGTGAGCCGTGACTCTCTCGACCGAACGGTCCGCTGTCGTCGACGCGACGTCCCTGCTCGGTCTCTACGAGCAGATGCTGGTGATCCGGGACACGGAGAGGGCCGCGTACGACTTGTTCATGTCGGGGCTCGTCAAGGGGACCACCCACCTGGCCGCCGGGCACGAGGCAGTCGCCGTCGGCGCGAGTGCCGCCCTGCGCGAGGACGACTACGTCTTCGCGACGTACCGCGGCCATCACCATGCGATCGCGCGCGGCGCCACTCCCGCCGAGTGCCTGGCCGAGCTGATGAGCAGAGCCACCGGGGTCTGCGGGGCGAAGGGCGGGTCGATGCACCTGACGAAGGCGAAGCGGGGCATGCTCGGCTCCTACGCCATCGTCGGCGCCCACCTCCCCATCGCGGCAGGCGCGGCCTGGTCGGCGAAGCTCCGCGGCACCGAGCAGGTCGCGGTGGCGTTCTTCGGTGACGGCGCCACCAACATCGGGGCGTTCCACGAGGCGCTCAACCTGGCGGCCGTCTGGCGGCTCCCGGTGCTCTTCGTGTGCGAGAACAACTTCTACATGGAGTACACGCCGATCGGCACTGTCACGGCAGTCACGCACCCGGCTGCCGACCGTGCGGCGGCCAACGGTCTCCCGTCCGAGGTGGTCGACGGGAACGACGTCATCGCAGTCCATGACGCAGTGGCTCGGGCAGCGGCCAGAGCCCGGTCCGGCGAAGGACCGACCGTCCTCGAGGCCGAGACCTACCGCCATTACGGGCACAGCCGGACAGACCCGGGGAAGTACCGGCCCGAGGACGAGGTCGAGCGCTGGCTGCGGCGGGACCCGCTCCGGTTGGCCCGGGACCGGCTCGCCGGCATGGGCGTCTCCGACGAGGCTCTGGGGGAGGTCGAGGCGCGGGCGTCGCACGTGGTCCGTGGCGCCGTGGAGCAGGCCAAGGCGGCGCCCGCGGCTGACCCCGCGGATGCGTTCACGGACGTGTGGGCCGACGGGAGTGCGACATGGCGGACCTGAGCACCTACAGAGACTCCGTCGCCGAAGGCATCGCACGTGAGATGCGTCGCGACCCGAGCGTGGTGTGCCTCGGCGAGGACATCGGTGCCGCCGGTGGCGTGTTCAAGACCACCGTCGGTCTGCTCGAGGAGTTCGGCCCCGGCCGGGTCTGGGACACGCCGATCTCCGAGCAGGCGATCGTCGGGGCCGCGATGGGGGCTGCCATGACGGGCATGCGCCCCGTCGCCGAGATCATGTTCTCCGACTTCCTGGCCTGCTGCTACGACTACCTGGCCAACGAGATCCCGAAGATGCGCTACATGACCGGAGGACAGGTCACCGTCCCGCTGGTCGTACGCACGGCCAACGGCGGCGGCCTCGGGTTCGGCGCCCAGCACTCCCAGGCGGTGGAGAACTGGGTCTTCACGGTGCCCGGCCTCAAGATCGCCGCGCCCTCCACCCCCGCCGACGTGGTGGGCATGATGGCCTCCGCGATCCGGAGCGACGACCCGGTCGTGTTCTTCGAGCACAAGGGGCTCTTCGCGAGCAAGGGGGAGCCGGCCCCGCCGGGCCACGTCGTACCCCTCGGTGAGGCGGCTGTCGCGCGGGAGGGCACCGACGTCACCGTGGTGGCGCTCGCGTCGACCGTCCCGATCGCGCTCGAGGCCGCCGAACAGCTCGCGGCAGACGACATCTCGGTCGAGGTGGTCGACCTGCGCTGCCTGGTCCCCCTCGACGCGCGCACGGTCCTGGACTCCGTCCGGCGTACGTCGCGCCTGGTGGTCGTCGAGGAGAACCCCTACCAGGGCGGCTGGGGAGGCACGGTCGTCTCGATCGTCGCGGACGAGGGCTTCGAGCTGCTCGACGCGCCGATCCGCCGGGTCGCAGCGGAGTGCGTGCCGCTCCCGTTCGCCGACGCCTTGGAGGACGAGGTCATCCCCACCGTCGCGAAGGTGGTCGAGGCCGTACGACGGCTCGCCGCCTACTGAGAACCACAAGTCCACACAGGAGCCACATCACCTCGGGCGGAGACAAGGAGCAAGCCATGGCAGACAAGACGCTCATCCGGGGCGGGACGGTGCTCAGCATGGACCCGCAGATCGGTGACCTGACCGGGGACGTGCTGATCGAGGACGGCACGATCACCGCGGTCCAGCCGGACATCAGCGCCGACGCGGAGGTGATCGACGCGACCGGCAACATCGTGATCCCCGGGTTCGTCGACACGCACCGGCACACCTGGGAGGCCGCGATCCGGGGATGTGCGCCCAACTCCACGCTCGACGACTACTTCGTCGAGGTGCTCGACACGTTCGCCCCGGTCTACCGCCCCCAGGACGTCTACGCCAGCAACGTCGCCGGTGCGCTCGAGTGCCTCAACGCGGGCATCACGACGCTGGTGGACTGGTCGCACATCAACAACACTCCCGAGCACCCCGACGCGGCGGTCACCGCGCTGCGCGAGGTCGGTATCCGCGCCCAGTACGCCTACGGCAGCGCCAACACCTCGCTGGCCGACTACTGGTTCGACAGCTCGATCATCATCCCGGCCGACGACGTCCGCCGGGTGCGCGACACCTACTTCAGCTCAGACACCGGGCTTCTCACGATGGGCCTCGCGACCCGAGGCCCCGGGTTCTGCAAGGAGGAGGTCGTGCGGGCCGAGTGGGGCCTGGCCCGCGAGCTCGGCATCCCGATCACGGTCCACGTCTCGATGGGCCGGCTGGCCGGGCGCTTCGGCATGGTCAAGCAGCTCAGCGACATGGGCCTGCTCGGCGCTGACACCACGTACGTGCACGCCTGCCACTTCAGCGACGAGGAGTGGCAGCTGGTCAAGGACAGCGGCGCGACGATCTCCGTGGCGCCCCAGGTCGAGCTGCAGATGGGCCACGGCTGGCCGCCGCTTCGCCGCGCTCTCGTCATGGGTCTGCGGCCCAGCCTCTCGATCGACGTGGTCACCACGGTGCCCGGGGACATGTTCACCGAGATGCGCGCCGCCTTCGCCTCCGACCGGGCGCGGATGCACGAGGCAGCGTTCGAGCCGAACGAGCAGGTACCGAAGGACGTGCTCACCGCCCGTCAGCTGCTCGTGGCCGCGACCATCGACGGGGCCTACGTCGCCGGTGTGGAGGACCGTACCGGCTCGCTGACCCCGGGGAAGCAGGCCGACTTGGTGATCATCGACGCCAAGGCCCTCAACGTCGCCCCGGTGATCGACCCGGTCGCGGCGGTCGTGCTGAGCGCCGACGTGTCGAACGTCGACACGGTCATGGTCGCCGGGGTCGTGAAGAAGCGGCATGGCCGGCTCCTGGCGGACCTTGACAAGGCGCGCGGCGACGTCGAGGCGTCCCGCGACCACCTGCTCCGCGCGACGTCCGTGCCTCAACCGGCATGAGCACCGCTCACGTGGTCCGGCCCGCGTCGGAGGCGGAGAAGGCAGCGACCCCGGCGTGGGCCGGAGCGGCGACCGGGTTCCGGCGCTGGGCGGCCGTCGGAGAGGCTGACGGTGCGGTGCACACAGGGTTCGGGACCTGCGAGCTCGCCCCGGGCGGGGACCTCCCGAGCCACCTGCACTCGTTCGAGGAGAGTTTCTACGTCGTCGGAGGCACCGGCGTCCTCGACACGCCCGAGGGCGCGCTGCGGGTCGGCGCTGGTGACTACGGGATGCTGCCGGTCGGCGTACCCCACCGGTGGCGCAACGACGGCGATGAGCCGTTTCGCTGGGCGGAGATGCAGAGCCCCACCCCTCGCGACCGCCACGGCGAGGACACCTACCTCGTGCCTCTGGCCGAGGCAGGGGAGGCAAGGGTGCTCGACGTCCGGGACCCCCGGACCCGCAAGTACGGCTCGATCACCGCGGCGCACATGGACCCCGGCCGCCAGAGCCAGGACCTGCTGGCGGTCTCGGCCAGCATGCGCACTGCGCTGCTCGTCTACAGCGGCATCACGGTCAAGATGATGGTCGACACCGACCTCGACGCCCAGCTCTCGACCATGTTCATGGTCCAGTACGCCCCCGACGGGGTCGCCGGAGCTCACGACCACCCGTTCGAGGAGACGTACTACTTCCTCGAGGGCCAGGCAGAGGCCACCTTCGACGATGCTCGCTACACCCTCGGCCCGGGGGACGTCGCCTGGGCAGGCGTCGGGTGCGTGCACAGCTTCCGCAACCTCGGTGGTGGCCCACTGCGGTGGCTGGAGACCCAGGCGCCGATGCCACCGTCGCGGCATGCCTATCGCTATGCCCGTGACTGGGACTACCTGCGGGAGGTGACCCGATGACCGACGCGAAGACCCTCCTGGTGGTCGGCGGAACGGCCGGGATCGGCCTGGAGATCGTGAAGCGCTACGCCAGGGACGGCTGGCGCGTGGTCCTCACCGGACGCGACGGCGACCGCGCCAAGGCGGTGGCAGCAGATGTCGGCAAGGACACCGAGGCGCGCGGCCTGGACCTGTCCCGGCCGCTCGAGGTGGAGGCGGCCCTCGCCGGCCTCGACCCCGTCGACCACATCGTGCTCGCAGCGATCGCCCGGGACAACAACACCGTCCGGGAGTACGACATCGCCTCCGCCACGTACCTGACCGTCATGAAGCTCGTCGGCTACACCGCCGTCCTGCACGCGATGGTGGACCGGCTCTCGCCGGAGGGGTCAGTCGTGATCTTCGGCGGCCGGGCCAAGGATCGGCCCTACCCCGGGTCCACCACCGTAACCACGGTGAACGCCGGAGTCACCGGGCTGGTGCGGACCCTGGGCCTCCAGCTCGCCCCAGTCCGCGTGAACGCCCTGCACCCCGGCATCGTCGCCGACAGCCCCTTCTGGTCCGGCAAGAAGGAGGCGACGGACCGGGTGCTCTCGCAGACGCCGACCGGACGCTCCGTGGCGATGGCCGACATCGTGGACGCGGTGGACTTCCTCCTGCGCAACCGCTCGGTCAACGGCATAGACCTGTACGTCGACGGAGGGTGGCTGCTGCAATGAGGGTCGCCCTGCTCGGCACCGGCAGGATGGGTGCGGCCATGGTCCGCCGGCTCCGCATCGCGGACGTCGACCTCCTGATCTACAACCGCACTCGCGAGACGGCCGAGAGCGTCGCGGCGAGGTCCGGCGCCCGAACGGCCAGGACTGCCGCCGAGGCCGTCGAGGAGGCCGACGTCTGTCTGGTCTCGCTCGCCGACGACGCTGCAGTCGAGGCGACGTACGCCGGACCCGACGGCCTCGTCGCGGGGCTGCGACCGGGCACCGTCGTGTGTGAGACCAGCACGGTGAGCCCGGCCACGGTCCGGGAGCTCTCCGGGAAGGTGAGCGAGAGGGGCGCCACGCTCCTCGACTGCCCCGTCTCGGGCAGCGTTCCCCTCGTCGAGCGCGGTGAGCTCACGGTCATGGTCGGGGGCGACGAGGCCGCGCTGAGCCGGGTCCGCCCCGTCCTCGACATCCTCGCCACGCGGGTCTTCCGCCTGGGCGACGTGGGTGCCGGGGCCGTGATGAAGCTCGTCGTCAACTCTCTCGTGCACGCGCTCAACGTCTCGCTGAGCGAGGCCTTCGTCCTCGCGGAGAAGGCCGGACTGGACCGGGAGCAGGTCTACGACGTCTTCGAGGCGAGCGCTGTGGGCGCACCGTTCGTGCGCTACAAGCGGGCTGCCTTCCTCGATCCCGCCGGCACGCCGGTCGCCTTCAGCCTCGATCTGGTCGCGAAGGACCAGACCCTCATCGGGGGGCTCGCCGCCGATGTGGACGCGCGGATGGACCAGGCCGAGACGAACCGCCGCCTCGTGGCCGAGGCCGTCACCGCCGGGCTGGGGCAGCGGGACATGAGCGCGCTGGCGGTGTACCTGCGCTGATGTGGTCCATGGCTCTGCCGCCTGGTGGGGCCGATCCGCGCACCTCGTTAGACTGCAGACCAGCCCTCCACCCTGCTCCGGAAGGTCCCATGAACCTCACCCCCAGTGGCGTACCCGAGAAGTTCGCGGCCCTCGGCCTCACCTACGACGACGTCCTCCTGCTTCCGGGCGAGACCGACGTGATCCCGAGCGAGGTGGACACCACCACCCGGCTGACCCGCGACATCTCGATCAGGATCCCGCTCGTCTCGAGCGCCATGGACACCGTGACCGAGTCCCGCATGGCCATCGCGATGGCCCGCCAGGGCGGCATCGGCATCCTGCACCGCAACCTGTCGATCGAGGACCAGGCCTACCAGGTCGACCTGGTGAAGCGGACGCAGACCGGGATGATCTCGAACCCGGTCACGATCCACGAGAAGGCAACCCTCGAGGAGCTCGACGAGCGTTGCGGCGAGTACCGCGTCTCGGGTCTGCCCGTGATCGACGAGGACAACACGCTGATCGGCATCATCACCAACCGCGACCTGCGCTTCGTCCCGGTCGCGGAGTGGGCGACCACGCGGGTCGGCGAGGTCATGACGAAGATGCCGCTGATCACCGCGCCGGTCGGGATCAGCCGCGAGGACGCGACGGCCCTTCTTCGACAGCACAAGCTCGAGCGGCTCCCTCTCGTCGACTCGCTGGGCAAGCTCGCCGGCCTGATCACGGTCAAGGACTTCGTCCGGGGCGAGCAGTACCCCAACGCCTCCAACGACGCCGACGGCAGGCTCCTCGTGGGTGCCGCGATCGGCTACTTCGGTGACGCGTGGGAGCGCGCCACGACCCTCGTCGAGGCAGGCGTGGACGTCCTCGTCCCCGACGTGGCGAACGGCCATGCCCGCCTCATGCTGGAGATGATCGCGAGGCTCAAGAAGGACCCGGCCACCCGGCACGTCCAGGTCATCGGCGGCAACGTCGCCACCCGAGCGGGGGCGCAGGCCCTCGTCGACGCCGGCGCGGACGCGGTGAAGGTGGGTGTCGGCCCGGGTTCGATCTGCACCACCCGGGTGGTGGCGGGGGTGGGCGTCCCGCAGGTCACCGCCATCTACGAGGCCTCGCTCGCGACCAAGCCGGCAGGGGTCCCCGTGATCGGCGACGGCGGCCTCCAGTACTCCGGTGACATCGCCAAGGCGCTCGTCGCCGGGGCCGACTCGGTGATGGTCGGCTCGCTCCTCGCCGGCTGCGAGGAGAGCCCGGGCGACCTGATCTTCGTCAACGGCAAGCAGTACAAGACCTACCGCGGCATGGGCTCGATCGGCGCGATGGCCTCGCGTGGCAAGAAGTCGTTCTCAAAGGACCGCTACTTCCAGGCCGACGTGTCCAGCGACGACAAGATCGTCGCCGAGGGCATCGAGGGCCAGGTCGCCTACCGCGGTCCGCTCTCCGCGGTCGCCCACCAGCTCGTCGGCGGCCTGCAGCAGTCGATGTTCTACGTCGGCGCACGCACCGTCCCGGAGCTGCAGGAGCGTGGCCAGTTCGTCCGGATCACCTCGGCCGGGCTCAAGGAGAGCCACCCGCACGACGTGCAGATGGTGGCGGAGGCCCCGAACTACACGAGCAGGTGACGACCCGCAGCCGGGGAGCAGGGGCGGCCGGGCCCACGGGCGGCTTGCCTACCATCCGCCCTCGCTCCGCTCGGGCTCTCGCCAGACCCGACCACGGCTGCGCCGCGCGGGCTCCCGGCCGCCACGCAGCACGCCCAGACCTGACCGACGCAGCGCCTCGTCCCGCGTCTACCAGCACAGATAGGCTCCTCACGTGACCGAAATCGAGATCGGCCGCGCCAAGCGCGGCCGTCGCGCCTACTCCTTCGATGACATCGCGATCGTCCCGAGCCGCCGCACACGTGACCCCGAAGAGGTCTCGGTGGCCTGGCAGATCGACGCCTACCGGTTCGAGATCCCGATCGTCGCCGCCCCGATGGACTCCGTGATGTCGCCCGCGACCGCCGTCGCGTTCGGCAAGCACGGCGGTCTCGGCGTGCTCGACCTCGAAGGTCTGTGGACGCGGTACGACGACCCGACCGACCTGCTCTCGGAGGTCGGCGAGCTGAGGGGGCAGGCCGCGACCCGCCGGATGCAGGAGATCTATGCCGAGCCGATCAAGGCCGAGCTGATCACCGCGCGGCTCAAGGAGATGCGGCAGGCCGGTGTCACCGTGGCCGGCTCGCTGTCCCCGCAGCGCACCAAGGAGTTCGCCAAGACCGTGGTCGACGCGGGTGTCGACATGTTCGTCATCCGGGGCACCACTGTCTCCGCCGAGCACGTCTCGGGGCAGGCGGAGCCGCTGAACCTCAAGGAGTTCATCTACGAGCTCGACGTCCCGGTCATCGTCGGTGGCTGCGCGACCTACCAGGCGGCCCTGCACCTCATGCGCACCGGCGCTGCCGGTGTCCTCGTCGGGTTCGGCGGGGGAGCGGCACACACCACGCGCACCGTGCTGGGCGTCGCCGTCCCCATGGCGTCGGCGGTGGCCGACGTCGCGGCCGCCCGGAGGGACTACCTCGACGAGTCCGGCGGGCGTTACGTCCACGTCATCGCGGACGGGTCCATCGGACGCAGCGGTGACGTCGCGAAGGCGGTCGCGTGCGGCGCCGACGCGGTGATGATCGGCTCCCCGCTGGCGCGGGCCGACGAAGCCCCCGGCGGCGGGTTCCACTGGGGCGCGGAGGCCTGGCACTCGATGCTCCCCCGAGGTGAGCGGGTCGAGATCGGCACGGTCGGCACGCTCGAGGAGATCCTGTTCGGTCCCTCGCGGGTCGCCGACGGGACCATGAACCTCGTCGGCGCCCTTCGCCGAGCGATGGCGACCACCGGCTACACGGAGCTCAAGGAGTTCCAGCGTGTGGAGGTCGTGGTCCAGTGACCACGGGCAGTCGGTGAACGTCTCGTTGCGGGTCGCGGCTGCGCAGGCGGAGTCCGTCCCGGGCGACGTACCCGCGAACGTCGCGACCGCGGTGTCGCTGGTCGGTTCCGCGGCTGACCGAGGGGCCCGGGTCGTCGTACTCCCCGAGCTCTTCCTCACCGGCTACACCCCCGACGGCTGGGCCGTCGAGCACGCGGTGACAACCGACGACCCCCGCCTCGAGCCGCTCCGGGCGGTCGCCGCCGAGCGCCGGGTGGTCGTGGTGACCGGTGCCGTCCTGCGGCGGGGTCTCGACGCGCTCGACGACAGGCGCGACGTGGCCGACAACCCGCGAGGTGGGGCCGGCCACGGGGAGCGGCTGACCGTTGGCCTCCTCGTGGTCGACGACGTCGGAGCCGTGTCCGCGCCGTACGACAAGCAGCACCTCTTCGACGCCGAGCGTGGCTTCTTCAGCCCGGGCGACCACGGCGCGAGCATCGTCGTCGACGGGTGGGAGCTCGGTCTCGGGATCTGCTACGACGGCTGCTTCCCCGAGCACGCGGCGGCCGCCGTGCGCGACGGCGCGGACGCCTACCTGTGCCCCTCCGCCTACTTCGTCGGGTCGGAGCACCGCCGTGACCTCTACTACGCCGCGCGCGCCCTCGACAACGGCATCTACGTCGTGTTCTCCGGGCTGACGGGCCGGTGCGGAGACCACGAGTTCAGCGGCGGTAGCGCCGTGTACGACCCCGAGGGCCGGCCGCTCGACAGGGCCGGGAGCGGGTCGCCGGCGATCGCGGTGGCTGACCTCGACCCCGCTGAGGTCACGCGCGTCCAGCAGCTGAACCCGATCGCCCGCGATCGGCTCGCCACGCTCGGCCACCGCACCAGACAGGTCGCCGGGACGCGATGAACCACGCGACGAGGCTCGGCCCGGACACCCGGGAGGCCGCCCTCCGGCAGCTGGAGGAGCGCGAGCTCGACGTGCTCGTCGTCGGTGGTGGGATCACGGGGGTGGGCACGGCCCTCGACGCGGTCACCAGGGGGCTCTCCGTCGGGCTGGTCGAGCAGCGCGACTTCGCCTCGGGCACCTCCTCCCGCTCGAGCAAGCTGATCCACGGCGGCCTGCGCTACCTGGAGATGCTCGACTTCGCTCTCGTGCGCGAGGCCCTCCAGGAGCGCGGCCTGCTGCTGACCCGCCTCGCCCCGCACCTGGTGAAGCCGGTCCCTTTCCTGTATCCGCTGACGCGCCGCGGGTGGGAGCGGCCGTACGTCGGCGCAGGCCTCGCCCTGTACGACGCGATGGCGATGGCCGGGAAGTACGACATGGGGGTCCCACGGCACCGCCACCTGCTCCGTCGACAGGTGGGCAGGATCGCTCCGGACTTCCGGACCGAGGACCTCGCCGGGGCGATCCGGTACTACGACGCCCAGGTCGACGACGCCCGGCTCGTCGTCACAGTCGCCCGGACGGCGGCCTCCCACGGAGCGTTGTGCGCCAACCGCACGAAGGCCGTGGGCTTCCTCCGGGAGGGGGAGCGCGTCACCGGGGTCCGAGCCCTGGACCTCGAGTCCGGACGCGAGCTGGAGATCCGCGCACGGGTGGTCGTGAACGCAGCCGGCGTCTGGACCGACGAGATCCAGGAGATGGTCGGCGGTCGCGGCGCGCTCCACGTCCAGGCCAGCAAGGGTGTGCACCTGGTGGTACCCCGTGACCGGATCCGCTCCCAGACAGGCCTGATCATGCGTACGGCGGTCTCGGTGCTGTTCGTGATCCCGTGGGGCCGGCACTGGATCATCGGCACCACGGACACGCCCTGGGACCTCGACAAGGCACATCCGGCCGCGTCCCGGCGCGACATCGAGTACCTCCTCGGCGAGGTCAACAAGATCCTCCGCGAGCCGCTCTCCCACGAGGATGTCGTGGGCGTCTACGCGGGGCTCCGTCCGCTCCTCTCGGGGGAGTCCGAGCCGACGAGCCGGATCTCGCGCGAGCACACCGTCGTCACGCCCGTCTCAGGACTGGTCATCATCGCCGGCGGCAAGCTCACCACCTACCGGGTGATGGGCCGCGACGCGGTGGACGCCGCCGTCCACTCGCTCGGGGGAGCGGTGATCGGGTCCATCACCGAGCGGGTTCCCCTGGCCGGGGCCGAGGGCTACGAGACGAGATGGAACCAGCGCGAGGCCCTCTCCAGGCGGTCGGGCCTCCACCCCGCACGGCTCGAGCATCTGCTCAACCGGTACGGCGGCCTGGTCGACGAGCTGCTCGACCTGGTGGCCGACCGTCCTCAGCTCGGTCGGCCTCTCGAGGGCGCCGACGACTACCTCGCCGCCGAGGTGGTCCACGCGGTGACCCACGAGGGGGCGCAGCACCTCGACGACGTGCTCACCCGTCGCACCCGGATCTCCATCGAGACCTTCGACCGCGGTATCCAGGCCGCACGCCCCGCAGCGGAGCTCATGGCGGGCGAGCTCGGCTGGGACCAGAAGCGCCGTGAAGTCGAGGTGGACCACTACCTGCGGCGGGTGGAGGCCGAGCGGCAGAGCCAGCTCGCGCTCACCGACCAGGAGGCCGACGAGGCGCGGATAAAAGCCACGGACATCGTCTGAACACGCGCGAAAGAACGCGTGACCGCCGCCACAGGTTTCCGATTTGACGATGCGGGAAGGCCTACGTAATGTTCTCTTTGTCGCCGGGAGCGACGGGGCGCAAGGCCGGAAGGTCGGGCGCTCGGCCCCAGCGAAACCCAACTCACTCACCTACCGGGTGGCTCGAGTGCGCGCAACAGCGGCCTCGAATCGGCCCGGCGGACTCACGTGTGCGGGGCCGGAGGAGCAAGACCCGGATTTGACCGGGGCGAGCGAGACCGGTAAGTTTGATCGGGTTGCCCCAGACCGAGGCCGGGAGGCTGAGGGTGGTGTGCGTTTGATCTTTGAGAACTCAACAGTGTGCTAAAAGTCGACGAATTAATTTGTATCGCCAGTCGGCAGGCTGCCGGGGCCTTTTTTGGGGTTCTGGGTGTCTGTTGGTTGTTTGATTCCTTTAGGTTGGATCGGCTCGCGCCTCTTTTTGGGGGTGTGGGTCACTTCTAGCCTGGATGGATTCTTCTTAGAGTGTTGATGATTCGCTCCTTCGGGGGTGGTTGTCGTGATACTTCAACGGAGAGTTTGATCCTGGCTCAGGACGAACGCTGGCGGCGTGCTTAACACATGCAAGTCGAGCGGTAAGGCCCTTCGGGGTACACGAGCGGCGAACGGGTGAGTAACAC
>DASSMS010000136.1:0-3936 GCA_035688575.1 Nocardioidaceae bacterium | reverse complement strand
CTTGACGTCGACCCCGAGACGGTCGGCGACCGCCTTCACGACCTCGACGTCGTAGCCGGTGAGCTCACCGGTCCCGTCCTCGTGGAACGTGAACGGCTTGTAGGTGCCCTCAGTCCCCACGACGAGGACGCCCTCGCGTTTGACCTCCGCGAGCGACGTACCTCCCTCAGGACTCCCGGAGGAGCCACCGTCACCCGAGGTCGAGGCACCACCACAGGCGGACAGGGCCAGCAGCCCGGCTACGACCAGGGCACCCAGGTACGGGAGTCGGCGGACGGTCTTGGAGCTATGCGCGAACGTGGTCATATGGGTTTGAAGTCACAATCGTTGTCGTTGATTCCCAGGGGCCTGTGCGGACTCCGTCACATCGGCGGCACGGACACGTGCTCGACGCATCCGTGGCGCCGATGGACGCGCACGCTCAGGCTGCCGCAGGGACGGGGGTCGAGGTCAAGTCCTCCGAGGTGACCTCGTCGAGGTCGTTGCCCCGGGTCTCCGGGAGGAAGCGAGCGCAGGTCAGGCTGACGGCGGCCACCGCCGCGTTGTAGGCGGCGACCCACCACAGCGAGCCGTCTCCACGAGTCACCAGCCACGCGGCGATCAACGGCGTGAGGCCGGAGGCCACGACCCCGGAGACCTGGTAGAGCGTGCTGAGCGCGGTGTAGCGGTACCTGGTGTCGAAGAGCTCGGACCAGAAGGCCGCCAGCGGGCCGTACACAGTCCCGTACAGCAGACCTAGCCCGGCCACGAAGACGAGGAAGACGGCCACGTGGTTGCTCGAGTGCACCAGGGCGGCGACGGGAAAGGCGAAGAGCAGAGCGAGCCAGGCCCCGAACCTGTAGACCGGCTTGCGCCCGAGCCGGTCGGACAGGGCACCGGTCAGCGGCACGAGCACGACGCCGAGCGCGGCGCCGACGAGGATGCCGTTGAGCGCGAGCGTCTTGGGCAGCCCGAGGTTCGTCACGACGTAGGCCAGCAGGTACACGGAGAAGAAGTTGAAGGTGAAGCCCTCGATGTACCTGGTGCCCATGCCGAGAAGCAGGCGCTTGGGCTGCGAAGCGAGGAGGTCGCGCAGGGGCAGGCGGGAGACCTCCTTGCGCTCCTGCACCCGCGCGAAGGCGGGAGTCTCCATGACGGACAGGCGGATGTAGGCACCGACGGCCAGTAGCAGCACGCTGATGAGGAAGCACGCGCGCCACCCCCACGCGAGGAACGCCTCGTCGGGAAGCAGGCTGGCCAGGGAGAAGGCACCGCTCGCGAGAAGCAGTCCCCCGGGTACGCCGATGTGGGCGAAGCTGCCGTAGAAGCCCCGGCGTCGAGCGGGGGCGTACTCCACGGCGAGGAGCACCGCGCCGCCGTACTCTCCGCCGACCCCGATGCCCTGGAGGATCCGTAGGGTCACGAGCAGGACCGGAGCCCAGATACCGATGGCGTCGTACGACGGGAGAAGGCCGATCGCCGCGGTGCCGACGCCCATGATGAGCAAGGTGGCAAGCAGCATCTTCTTGCGCCCGATGCGGTCTCCGAAGTGGCCGAAGACGAACCCGCCGAGGGGCCGGGCGAGGAAGCCGACCGCGAACGTGGCGAACGCCGCGAACTGGGCAGCCGGGCCGCTGAGCCCGTTGAAGAACAGCTTGTCGAAGACCAGGCCGGCCGCGGTGCCGTAGAGGAAGAAGTCGTACCACTCGATGGTCGCACCCACGGCGGAGGCGACCGCCACACGGCGCGGCGTGGCCTGGAGCGCAGGGGATGTCTGGGACATGGGTCGTAAACCTTTCGAAGTTTCGTGCCTTGCGATGAGGTGAGGGAGGCTGCGTCCGGTCAGCCGGCCCGCGCGAGCTCGTGGTGCAGCCGGCCGAACATGCTGCGGTGGAACACGAGGGGGGACAGGGCCCCAGGACCTTCCACCGCGTGCAGCTGGAGCAGCGCGATCGTGTGGTCGCCCGCCTCGACCTCCCGATGGATGGTGCAGTCGAAGGTGGCCACCGCATCGGCCAGCAGCACGGCGCCTTCGTCGGTCACGCGCACCTCGAGGCCGTCGAAGCGGTTGTCGGCCGGGCCCGCCAGCTGACGGCAGACCTCGCCGTGATGGTCGGCGAGGACGCTGAGCCCCAGGTGCCCCGCATCGCGCAGTTCCGGCCAGGTCGACGAGGTGTTGGCGATGGAGAAGGACACGAGCGCCGGCTCGAGGCTCACCGAGGTGAACGAGCTCGCCGCGATCCCGACCTTGCGGTCACCGACCTGCGCGGCGACAGCGACCACGCCGCTCGGGTAGGCGCCGAAGGCACGACGGAGGGTCTTGGGGTCCAGGGTCGGCGTGGTCAGGTCGTCAGGGTGGACAGTGGTCATGGCTGCACTCCTGTCGTGGGAGGTGGTGGTCGACGTACGACGGTCGGGAAGGCGGGGTTCACGAGGCGGCCGACCTGGCACCGAAGGGCACCGACGATCCGTTGGCGGCGGTCGGCGCAGGGTTGGTCCACAGGCCACGGCGCTCGAGCTCGGGCAGGACGCCCTCACCGAACCAGTAGGCGCCCTCGAGGTGGGGATAGCCGGAGAGCACGAACTCGTCGATACCGAGCCGGTGGTACTCCTCGATCCGGTCCGCCACCTCCTGGTGGCTTCCGACGAGCGCGGTGCCGGCCCCGCCACGCACCAGGCCCACCCCCGCCCAGAGGTTCGGGTAGATCTCGAGGTTGTCGCGGCTGCCCCTGTTGAGCTCGAGCATCCGGCGCTGCCCCTCCGACTCGCTGCGCGAGAGGCCCGCCTGGACCGCGGCGATCGTGTCGTCGTCGATGCCGGCGAGCAGCCGGTCGGCCTCGGCCCAAGCCTCTTGGGAGGTGTCCCGCGTGATGGTGTGCATCCGGATTCCGAAAGTGATGTCTCGCCCCAGTGCTGCCGCCAGGTCCCGGATCCTGGCGATCTTCGCGGCGACTGCCTCCGGCGGCTCGCCCCATGTCAGGTAGACGTCGGCGTGCTTGGCGGCGACGTCACCCGCGGCGGGCGAGGACCCGCCGAAGTAGATCCTCGGCAGCGGCTGCGGGACCTGCTGAAGCCTGGCTCCCTCGACCTGGAGATGCTCACCGCGGAAGTCGACGGTCTCCCCGGACCACAGGGCGCGTACGACGTGCAGGAACTCGTCGCACCGGTCGTACCTCGCCTCCTTGTCCAGGAAGTCGCCGTAGGCGCGCTGCTCGTGGCTCTCACCGCCGGTGACCACGTTGAGCAGGAGCCTGCCTCCCGAGAGGTTCTGGAAGGTCGCGGCCATCTGGGCGGCGAGCGTCGGCGAGGTGAGACCCGGACGGAAGGCGACCAGGAACTTCAGCCGCTCCGACACCGGGGCGAGCATGGCGGTGGACAGCCAGGCGTCCTCGCACCAGGCGCCCGTCGGCGTCAGCGCGGCCTCGAAGCCGAGCTGCTCGGCCGATCGGGCGACCTGGCCGAGGTAGGGGACGGAGGCAGGTCGGCCTGCGTGACCTGCGCTGACGCCATGGCCACCGCTGACGACGTGGCGACCGTCCCCGCCGTTGGTGGGCAGGAACCAGTGGAACTTCAGGGGCATGACTCGTCTCTCTCTCCTTGTGGTGCAGTGCTGTGCTGCGGTCAGAGCTGGCCGTGGTTGGGCGGCAGGGCACCGTCGAGCGCGTAACGGCCGAGGTGCTGCACCTTCCATCCGGCGGGGTCGTGCAGCGTGTGAGTGCGTGCGTTGCGCCAGTGCCGGTGCAGGTTGAGGCTGTCGAGAGCCGACCGGGTGCCGCAGACCTCGAAGATCCGGCTGCCCACCTCGACCGAGACCGCGGTGCTGGACGCGCGGGCTGCGGCGACGGCGAGGCTGGCCTCAGCCGCCGACCCGGCGCTCAGGCGGGCGTCCGCACGGTCGACCGCCCGCCCGGCCTCGGCGAGCAGTGCCTCCGCCGCACGGATGCCGACCTCCATCTG
>DASSMS010000184.1:0-31079 GCA_035688575.1 Nocardioidaceae bacterium | reverse complement strand
CGCGGACGCGCTGGATGTTGGGGTTGAAGCGACGCTTCGTAATCTTGCGCGACCACGGCCGGTTGTGACCGAAGCCCGGCTTCTTGGCGCAGATGTCACAGACGGCAGCCACCGTGAACTCCTGAGAAGACTAGATTGCTCTTACCACTGATGAGTTGCCCCGGGATCGTGCTTTGGCTGACGCCGGAGACGGCACAGCGTCACAGCGTCGAGGCAACCGCACAAGAGTATCCGACGCCCCCGCTCGGACGCCAATCGCTTCCGACGCACTAACCTGACAGCCGCCCAAGAGCCTTGGCGTCGATCGGGACGAGCCCGATGAAGGAGGTGATCCTCGCCGATGCACGACGACGCGGTCGCGACCTTCAACCTCCCCACCGTCGTGCGGTTCGCCGAGGTCGCCCTCGACGCGCTCGGTGCGGCGCGGGAGGAGATCGACGCCCTCAACGTCTACCCCGTCCCCGACGGTGACACCGGCACCAACCTCTTCCTGACCCTCGAGTCGGCTCGCGACACGATGCGCGAGCGGATAGAGGGCGACGCCGGCTGCGACCTGCGGACGGCGCTGGCCGCGTACTCCCGGGGTGCACTCCTGGGTGCCCGAGGCAACTCCGGCGTCATCATGTCCCAGCTCATCGGAGCGCTGCTCAAGCGGATCGGCGAGGCCGGGCCTGGTGACCGCTCTGCGGTCGTGTTCGCCGAGGGTATGGACCGGGCGACCGATGCGAGCTACGCCGCGGTCGGTGACCCGGTCGAGGGCACGATCCTCACCGTCGCGCGGGCCGCGAGCCAGGCGGCGCTCCGGGCAGCGGTGGTGCCCGAGAACCGCCTCGGCCACGTCATCCGGGCAGCGGCCGCTGCGGCCCGCGACGCGTTGGCCCACACCCCTGAACAGCTGAAGACCCTGCGAGACGCCGGCGTGGTCGACGCAGGCGGACGAGGGCTGTGCGTCGTCCTCGACGCCGCCGAGACCGCGGTGACCGGTAAGCGCCCGGTCGCTGTCCACGCGAGCCTCGGAGCGCACGCGATCCCGGTGCCCCTGCCGGCCGACGACCTCCATCCCGACGGTCCGGCGTACGAGGTGATGTACCTCCTCGAAGCCGAGGACGCCGCCGTGCCCGAGCTGCGTCGACGCCTCGCGCCGCTCGGCGACTCCCTGGTCGTGGTGGGGGGAGACGGACTGTGGAACGTCCACGTCCACGTCGACGACGTCGGCGCCGCGGTCGAGGCCGGGATCGAGGCGGGCCGGCCCTACCGCATCAGGGTGACCCACTTCGCCGAGCAGCTCGACCGGCTCGCCGGTGTCGTCCACGAGCATCGGACGGGCCCAGGCCGCAAGGGTCGCAAGGTCGTCGTCGTCGCCGCGGGCGCGGGCCTCGAGCAGCTCTTCGCCGAGGCAGGGGCCACGGTCGTCCAGGGGGCCGGGCGGCGGCCCTCGACTGGGCAGGTGCTCGAGGCGATCGCGTCGTCGGGGGCCGCCGAGGTGGTCGTGCTGCCCAACGACCGGGACTCCGTCGCCGTCGCAGAGGCGGCTGCCCAGGCGGCTCGTGAGGAGGGGGACCTGCGTGTCGCGGTGATCCCCACGACCGCGCAGGTCCAGGGCCTCGCGGCGCTTGCCGTCCACGAGCCGGGGCGCACCTTCGAGGAGGACCTGCTCCACATGACCTCGGCCGCACGCCACGCGCGCTCGGGTGCCGTGACCGTCGCCGTACGCCAGGCCATGACGACCGGCGGCCCCTGCGAGCCCGGGGACGTCCTCGGCGCCGTCGAAGGTGACTTCGTGGTCGTGGGCCAGGACCTTTTCGCCGTGGCGGTCGAGGTCATCGAGCGCCTCCTCGGTGGTGGCGGTGAGCTGGTCACGGTCGTCACCGGCGCAGACGGCGACGAGCTGGCGGAGCGGTGCGCGACATACCTGGCCTCGGAGCACCCGACTGTCGACGTCGTGGTGTATGACGGTGGCCAGGAGCGCTACCCGGTGCTCCTGGGAGTGGAGTAGGACGGACCGTGCCGACGATCAGGTGGGACTCCAAGCTCGCGAGCGTCGCGGGTGCGAAGGCTTCCAAGATCGAGAAGGCCTTCGGCTACACGACCGTGGGCGACCTGCTCCGCCACTACCCCCGGCGCTACGTCCCCAAGGGGAGCCTCAGCGACCTCGGCGGACTCGTGGTGGACGAGCACGTGACCGTCATCGCGCAGGTCCTGTCCGTGAACCAGCGCTCCTACCCCGACCGGCGGACCAGGCAGCTCGCCTACCGGCTCGAGGTCGTGGTGGCGACCGGTGACCACGAGCTGATGCTGACCTTCTTCGACAAGAAGAAGCACATCGCCGACTGGCGGCAGAAGAGCATCGCGCCGGGCATGCACGGAGTGTTCTCCGGCAAGGTCGGCAAGTTCCGCAACCGGTGGCAGCTGACCAACCCCCAGACCCAGCTCTTCGCCGAGGACCAGGAGGGCGGCTTCGACCGTGCCCGCGAGACCTGGGAGAGCCAGCCGGACCTCATCACGCTCTACCCCGCGACCGCCGCGGTGCAGAGCTGGCAGCTCCAGAAGGCGATCGCGCTCGCGCTCGACCTCGTCGAGGAGGTCCCGGAGCCGGTTCCCCCGGCCGTCCGCCTCGCCCACGGCCTGCTGAGCGCTCGGCAGGCCCTCGAATGGATGCATCGGCCGGACTCGTGGGCGGACCAGAAGGCCGCCGAGCGCACCCTCCGGTTCGAGGAGGCGTTCGTCACCCAGACCGTGCTGGCCCGCCGGCGTGCCGAGCTCGCCGGTTTCCCGGCCCAGGCACGCACCGGTGTCGAGGGCGGCCTCCTCGACCGCTTCGACGCACGACTCCCGTTCGAGCTGACCGACGGGCAGCGCCTGGTCAGCGACCAGATCCTGGGCGACCTCGCCGGCGGCCACCCGATGCACCGGCTCCTCCAGGGGGAGGTCGGCTCGGGCAAGACCGTCGTGGCACTTCGGGCGATGCTGCGCGTGGTGGACTCGGGCGGCCAGGCCGCGCTGCTCGCACCGACCGAGGTGCTCGCCCAGCAGCATCACCGCTCGGTCACCGCCATGCTCGGGGACCTCGCCGCCGGCGGCATGCTCGGCGGAGCCGAGGGTGGCACCCAGGTCGCGCTGCTCACCGGGTCGCTCGGGGCAGCTGCCCGACGCAGCGCCCTGCTCGACGCGGCGTCCGGGGCGGCGGGCATCGTGATCGGCACCCACGCGCTGCTCGAGGAGAAGGTCCAGTTCGCCGACCTCGGCCTCGTCGTGGTCGATGAGCAGCACCGGTTCGGCGTCGAGCAGCGCGCGGCCCTCGCCGCGAAGGCGGGGGAGTCGCGGCCCCACGTCCTCGTCATGACCGCCACCCCGATCCCGCGGACGGTAGCGATGACGGTGTTCGGAGACCTCGAGACCTCGACCCTGACCGAGCTGCCCGCCGGCCGCGCCCCGGTCCAGAGCAGCGTCGTGCCCCTCCGCTACCAGCCGTCCTGGCTCGACCGGGCCTGGCAACGGGTCCGCGAGGAGGTCGAGAAGGGTCACCAGGTCTACGTCGTGTGCCCGCGCGTCGACGCGGACGACAGTCAGGCCTCCGGGGAGGTGAGGCTCGCCGCCGTCGAGGAGGTCGCCCCCCTGCTGTCGAGCGGACCGCTCGCCGGTCTCCGGGTGGAGTCCATGCACGGACGGATGGCCCCTGACCGCAAGGAGGCCGTGATGCGGGCCTTCGCCGACGGGGAGGTCGACGTCCTCGTCGCCACGACTGTCATCGAAGTGGGCGTCGATGTCGCCAACGCGACCATGATGGTGATCCTCGACGCCGACCGTTTCGGCGTCTCCCAGCTCCACCAGCTCCGCGGCCGCGTGGGCCGAGGCGGCCACCCCGGCCTGTGCCTCCTCGTCACTCAGGCCGAGAGGGAGACCCCCGCCCTCGCCCGCCTGGTCGCGGTCGCCTCGACGACCGACGGCTTCGAGCTGTCGCGGGTGGACCTCGAGCAGCGGCGCGAGGGTGACGTGCTCGGAGCCGCACAGTCGGGCACCCACTCCGGCCTCCGCCTGCTCTCCGTGCTCGAGCACGAGGACGAGATCGTCGCCGCCCGCGACGCGGCGGTCGACGTGGTCGGGGCGGACCCGGCTCTGCAGCACCATCCCGCGCTGGCCGATGCGGTGCGGCGGCTCGACGAGTCGGAGCAGGCCGACTACCTGGAGAAGGCGTGAGGTCCTCGGGGCGCTCGGGAGCTCGTGCGTCACGTCGCTCCGGGAGGAGGCGGGGTTGACCAGGATCATCGGCGGGAGTGCGCGTGGGCGCCGGCTCAAGGCACCACCGGGCGAGCGCACTCGCCCCACGTCCGACCGGGTGCGTGAGGCGCTGTTCTCCAGCCTGGACTCCGACCTCGGCTCGCTCGCGGGGCTGCGGTTCCTCGACCTGTACGCCGGGTCGGGCGCGGTCGGCCTGGAGGCGAGGTCACGCGGGGCCGCTGCCGTGACCCTCGTCGAGCACGACCGACGCACCACGATGCTGATCAGGGACAACCTCCGCACTCTCGGCTTCTCCCAGGTGGAGGTCGTGGGGGGCGCGGTGGCCCGGGTGCTCGCCGGGTCGCCCTCGGCGCCGTACGACGTGGTCTTCCTCGATCCGCCATACGACCTCAGCACGGACGACGTGCTCGCCGACCTGTCCGCGCTGCGCAAGTACGGCTGGCTGAGCGAGGACGCGGTGGTCGTGGTCGAGCGCTCGACGCGCAGCGGGGAGCTGATCTGGCCCGCCGGTTTCGTCCCCGCCCGGTCGAAGAAGTACGGCGAGACGACGCTTTGGTACGGTCACGCATCGGAGCAGGACGAGCTGCCTGCCCGACCACGCAGCCCCGTGACGCCACCGTGAACCGAGGAGCAGCAGTGCGCAGAGCCGTGTGCCCCGGGTCCTTCGACCCGGTCACCAACGGACACATCGACATCGTCTCGCGGGCAACGGCGCTCTTCGACGAGGTCACCGTGGCCGTGATGATCAACAAGTCGAAGAAGAGCATGTTCACCGTCGACGAGCGCATCGACATGCTCACCAAGGTCTGCGCCGACTTCCCCAACGTCAAGGTCGCGGCCTTCCACGGGCTGCTCGTCGACTTCTGCCGCGAACGCGGGATCCACGCCATCGTCAAGGGTCTGCGAGCGGTCAGCGACTTCGACTACGAGCTCCAGATGGCCCAGATGAACTCCAGCCTCGCCCCGGTGGAGACCGTCTTCGTGCCCACGAGCCCCGAGTACTCCTTCCTCGCCTCCAGCCTGGTCAAGGAGGTCGCCACGTTCGGCGGCGACGTCTCGACGCTGGTGCCGCCGCTCGTGCTGGAGCGGCTCACCGCCCGCCTGGCCGAGCGGAGCAGGGAGTAGCGAGTCCCTGACGGGCGTCCCGGCGACGTCGTATGGTTCCTCCCAGGGGTAGGGAGCCGGCTTCTTGGGTAGAAGTCGGGGGTTCCCCAGTTGCTTTCGAGAAAGGTCAACGTGGACGTGCGTGCCAAGCTTGCCGAGATCCGGCGAGTGGTCGAACAGGCTCGGTCGATGCCGATGTCTGCCTCTGCAGTGGTGAACCGCGCCGAGATGCTCGAGATGCTCGACGATCTCGCGCAGGAGATGGACCGAGCCTTCAGCGAGGCCGACCGGGTCCACCGTCAGCGCGACGAGGTCGTCGAGGAAGGGCGTCGAGAGGCCGAGCGGATCATCGCCGATGCCCGCAACGAGCGCGACAGTCTGGTCTCGGACACCGAGGTCTTCCGGATCGCCCAGCGGCGCGCCGACGAGGTGCTCGCCGAGGCGCGCAGTGACGCGAACGGACTGCGTAAGGAGACCGACGACTACGTCGACGAGAAGCTGGCCACCTTCGAGATCACGCTGGAACGCACGATCGAGGCGGTCAAGCGGGGCCGTGAGCGCCTGGCCGGGCGCTCGGCTCTCGACTCACTGACCGAGGACGAGGTCGACCGCATCAAGCTGCCCGAGCACCTCGAGGGCTGAGCCGCCGGCAGCACGGCCGGAAGCGCCGGGGGTCCGCCCCTCGTTTTGGTCGCCGATGCCCGCAGACGCTACGCTTGTCGACGGTTCGCCATGCTCGATCTCGGCTGGGCGTCGCCTCGGGGCGGTGTCGACACCGGGGTCGGTCAAGGAGGACTGTGATCTGTTGTGCCCGATGACGGAAGTGACGTAACCGTGTCTCTCGACCCGAGAGCGCCGCTCGTGCTCGACACCCGCGAGCTCGGCCGCCGCCCGGGGTCGCAGCGACGGGTGTCATTCACGGCACCGGCGCCGGCAGATCTCGGCATCGAAGTTCTCTGTGTCCCCGAAGGGGCGCCGGTCGAGTTCGACCTACGCCTCGAGGCGGTCATGGAGGGCGTCCTCGTCACCGGCACCGCCCGTGCCGACCTGACGGGGGAGTGTGCGCGGTGCCTGGAGCCGATCGTCGACGACGTCGAGGTCGACCTCCAGGAGCTCTTCGCCTACGAGGAGAGCGACACGGCGACAGACGCCGGCGACGACGATGCCAGCCGGTTGGAGGGCGACCTGCTCGACCTCGAACCTCTGCTGCGGGACGCGGTGGTGCTTTCGCTGCCGTTCCAGCCGCTGTGCCGGGAAGACTGCCCGGGGCTGTGCACCGAATGTGGTGCCAGGCTCGCAGAGGACCCGGAGCACCAGCACGACGAGGCGATCGACCCCCGGTGGGCGGCGCTGCGAGGGCTGGCAGACCAGACCGAAGAACAGCTCGGCCGTGAAAACGGCCCGACCAAGGAGTGAGATAAGTGGCAGTCCCGAAGCGGAAGATGTCGCGCAGCAACACGCGTCACCGTCGCTCGCAGTGGAAGGCTGTTGCGCCCTCGCTGGTGACCTGCAGCAACCCCGCATGCGGCTCGAAGCACCTGCCCCACCGCGCCTGCCCTGACTGCGGTCAGTACGGCGCCCGCGCCGACCGTCGCCAGGTTCTCTGACGGACCGGTCGTGAGCGAGCCGTCGTACGACGACTTGCGCGCAGCGCTCGGCAGCCCAGAGCTGGATGCCGAGCTGCTGGACCGTGCACTCACCCACCGTTCCTTCGCGTACGAGAACGGCGGGCTGCCCACCAACGAACGGCTGGAGTTCCTCGGGGACTCCGTGCTCGGCGTTGTGGTCACGGACACGCTCTACCGGGCGCACCCCGACCTGTCCGAGGGGCGGTTGGCCAAGCTGCGTGCCGCCGTCGTCAACGCGCGTGCGCTCGCCGAGGTGGCGCGATCCATCGGTCTCGGCGAGCACATCAAGCTCGGGCGGGGCGAGGAGTCCACCGGTGGGCGCAACAAGGCGTCGATCCTGTCCGACACGGTCGAGGCGGTCATCGGCGCGGTCTACCTCAGCGGTGGGTTCACCGCGGCCAGTGACGTGGTCCACCTGCTCTTCGACCCCCTGATGGAGGCCGCGGCGGGGCTCGGTGCCGGCCTGGACTGGAAGACCAGCCTCCAAGAGCTCTCGGCGGAGCACTCGCTCGGCGTCCCCGAGTACGTCATCGAGGACGAGGGGCCCGACCACGAGAAGACCTTCACCGCGCAGGTGCAGGTCGGCGACGCGCTCTACGGCCTTGGCACCGGCCGGTCGAAGAAGGAGGCCGAGCAGCAGGCCGCCGAGACCGCCTACCGGGCGATCGCCGCGGAGCGCGGTTCCGCAGTACGCGCAGTCGTGGAGGAGGCCGCAGCCAGCGGTGTCGGTCCCGAGCCGGCAGCTCCCGAGGCCGCCGCCGACCCCGACCGCTGAAGCCTTGCCCGAGCTTCCCGAGGTCGAGGTGGTCCGTGCCGGCCTCGAGGCGCACGTGGTGGGCCGTACCTTCGTCGCGGTCGAGGTCTTCCATCCCCGCCCGGTGCGGCGCCACCTCGCCGGTCCCGACGACTTCGCCGCGTCCCTGACCGGCCGCACCGTGCTCGCGGCCCGGCGCCGCGGGAAGTACCTCTGGCTGCCGCTCGAGAGCGGAGACGCACTCCTCGCCCACCTCGGCATGAGCGGGCAGATGCTCGTGCAGCCGGTCTCGGCACCCATGGAGCGCCACCTGCGGGTGCGCTTCGCTCTCTCCGGCGGCCCGCTCGGGGAACAGGCCGGGAGCGCCGAGGCGCTCGAGCTCCGGTTCGTCGACCAGCGGATGTTCGGCGGGCTCTCCCTCTCGCCCGGAGGCGCGGAGCTGCCCGCCGAGATCGCCCACATCGCCCGTGACCCCATGGACCCCGAGTTCGACGACGACCTCTTCGTCGCAAGGGTCCGGCACCGGACATCCGGGGTCAAACGCCTCCTTCTCGACCAGACCCTGATCTCAGGGGTCGGGAACATCTACGCCGACGAGGCGCTGTGGCTCGCCACGCTTCACGGTGACCGTCCCGGCAACCGGCTGGGTCGGGCGGAGGTGGTGGCGCTCCTCGCAGGTGTTCGCACGGTGATGGCTGCGGCGCTGGCCCAGGGCGGGACGTCCTTCGACGCGCTGTACGTCAACGTCAACGGGGAGAGCGGCTACTTCGACCGGTCGCTGGAGGTGTACGGACGGGAGGGGGAGCCCTGCTCGCGGTGCGGCACCTCGATCGTGCGAGTGGCCTTCATGAACCGTTCGTCCTACTTCTGCCCGCGCTGCCAGCGCCGGCCACGGCGTCGCTCGGCCTGAACTGCCTCGGGCACCACGCCCGTGTGGTCGACGGGCGTCCAGCTCTCGGAGGCCACCCACTCGCTCCCGCAACCCGAGCAGCTGAAGAGGCGCTCTCCGTCGAGGTCCTTCTCGGTCTCGCCCCAGCTGCACAGACGGCGGCAGGCGGCGATGGTCAGTCGGCTGCTCACGGGTGCGAAACTACCCGGGCAGCGGAGGAGCCGGCGCCCTCGGACCGGCGGGGTTTGACCCTGGGGCGGGGGAGTGCGATTCTGGGAGACACACTCTCCACCTCTCCCGGCCACAGCCGGTCCCGCGGTGTGACCTGACTCTTCCTCCGGAGGACACACATGGCCAAGGCGCTCCTCGGCTACATGAGCAGCACCGACCCCCGCGCACTCGCCCACCTCATGGCAGAGAACCGTCGCCTCCAGCGACGCGTCGCCGATCTCGAGGCCTGCGTACTACGACTACAGGCGGAGAACGACTCCCTCGCCGCCGCTGCCGCGGAGGCGCATCTGCTCTCGCTCGACGAGAGCATGCAGCCTGTCTGACCTGATCAGGCTGCCGCCGACCTTTCGCGGGCCCTCGTAGGCTCGCAGCATGAACCTCCCGGCCAACCTGACCCGGGGCCTCGACGTCGGGCTCGACCGTCTGGTCGTCCCCGGCTACACACGCATCGGCCCTGCCCTCCGGCGTACCTGGTGGCCGGCCGACCCCCCAGCAGACGCGCTGGCGGGCTCGGTCGTGGCCGTCACGGGCGCCAACTCGGGCCTGGGCAAGGCGACAGCGCTCGGAGCGGCCCGTCTCGGCGCCGAGGTCAGGATGATCTGCCGCAACGTGGACCGCGGTGCCGCCGCCCGCGACGAGATCCTGCGCGAGGTCCCTGGCGCGGTCCTCCACGTCGACGAGTGTGACCTCAGCGACCTCGAGGCGGTTCGCGAGGTGGGTGCCGAGCTCGCACGCCAGGTGCCTTCGCTGCGCGCCCTGGTCCACAACGCGGGGGTGATGCCGCCGGAGCGCACGGAGACCCCGGAGGGGCACGAGCTGACGCTGGCGACGCACGTGCTCGGTCCGCACATCCTGACCGAGGCACTCCGTGGTTCCCTGGCTGCCGATGGCGACGGCCGGGTGGTCTTCGTCTCCTCCGGCGGGATGTACACCCAGAGCCTGGCCTCGGAGGATCCCGAGTTCACCCGTGGCACCTACACGCCGACCGCCGCCTACGCGCGCACGAAGCGGATGCAGGTGCATCTCGCGGAGGCGTGGGCCCGCGAGCTCGCCCGGGACGGGGTTTCGGCCCACAGCACCCACCCGGGATGGGCGGACACACCGGGCGTCCAGACCTCCTTGCCGGGGTTCAGCAAGGCGTTGGGGCCGCTGCTGAGGTCCCCTGAGTCGGGAGCGGACACGACCGTGTGGCTCCTCGCCGCTCCCGAGGGCCACGGCACGACCGGCCTGTTCTGGCACGACCGGGCACCGCGACCCACGCACCACGTGTCGCGCCCGGCGCCGTCGGCGGAGCAGGTACGACGGCTGTGGCGGTTCTGCGTCGAGACGACCGGAGTCCCGGCCGCGACGTCGTAGGAGGCAGCGGCCCTCCCCCAGGGCGTGACCCCTGCGCAGGTGCCTCGTTGGTCAGAGAGCATCGCCGTCCACGGGGGCGGCCGCGGACGACGAGGAACACGATCGATGAGCCTGAAACGACCTATGTCCCTGCTCGCGGCCGGGGCCGCGGTACTCCTGAGCACCGTCTGGGCGGCCCCGCCCGCGTCGGCTCACGGCGACGCGGACCGGATGGAGCGGCTGCGCAACGAGCTCAGCGCCGACAGCAACATCCCGCTCATCGCGAGCCCGAACGTCGAGCTCCTGGCCTCCGTCCCCGGGTCCACCGGGATCTCCGGGTGCTTCACGAAGACCGCGCCGCTGTTCGTCATGTCGAACCTCGACTCGGTTCGGGTCTACGACGTGAGCAAGCCGGCCGCCCCGAAGCTGACCGGCGTCCTCCCGAGCCTGCAGTTCGAGAACGAGGCGATGAACTGCGGTGAGCGCCGCACCGCCAAGGGCACGCAGAGGTTCTCGTTGATCGGGGTGGACCTCTACCAGGCCTCGACCGGCGACATCGAGCACGTGAACGACCCCGTCACCGGCGGCTACGAGCTGATCGTCGTCGACGTGACCGACCCGACCTCCCCGCGGATCAGGTCGAGGGTGCGCGGCACCACGAGCACCCACACCGTGGCGTGCATCCAGGAGACCGACTGCCGCTACGCCTACTCGGCCGGCTCGGACGGCGCCTTCTCGATCTTCGACCTGCGCAACCTCGACCGTCCGAGGGAGGTGGACAGCAACCGCAAGAAGGCGGGAGTCCAGCCGTTCCGCTCGCCGACCGCCGCACACAAGTGGAACTTCGACAACGCAGGCTTCGGCACCCACACCGGCTTCGACGGGTCCTCGATGTTCGACGTGAGCCGGCCGCGCAAGCCCCGCCTGGTCACGACCACCGGCCGGGCCGGCCGCGGCGACCACCCCGACTTCCCGGGCTACAACGACTTCATCCACCACAACTCCTTCCGCCCCAACGCCAAGGCGTTCCGGCCCAACACGAAGCCCTCCTTCGCCAACGGAAACGTCCTGCTCGTCACAGAGGAGGACTACATGCAGACCGACTGCGCGAAGGCCGGGTCGTTCCAGACCTGGCACGTGAAGCGGCTCAACGGCCGTCCGGGGCAGATCGTGCCGCTCGACAAGGTCGAGCTCGCCGACCTCGGCAACTTCCCGATGCCGCACGACGCCTTCTGCTCCGCCCACTGGTTCGACTACCACCCCTCAGGCATCGTGACGGTCGGCTTCTACGGGGGCGGCACCCAGTTCGTCGACGTGCGCAAGCCCCGCGACATCAAGGCCTACGGCCACGCCACCTGGGGTGTCTCGGAGGTGTGGGACGCCTACTGGGTGCCCCGCTACACGAAGGCCGGTGTGGCCCGCGGCAAGACGAGCCTCGTCTACTCCGTTGACGCGGTCCGAGGGCTCGACGTCTACCGGGTCGACCTGCCGGGCCGCGCACGTAGGAGCAGCACGCTGGCCCTCGGCTCGACCAACCCGTTCGCGGTGTTCACCTGGCCCGAGGACGCCGTCCCGATGACCCTCGTCGCCGCCGGCATCGTCGGATCGGTGGCCCTTCGTCGCAGGGCGGCCGTCAAGCAGCGCGCGGAGTAGCCCCGCGGCGGTGGAGGTCAGGGCCGCGTCAGTCGCCCTGACCCCGACGCCGTCGCACCCCTCCGGGCTCCGGATGCACGGCTTCGGCATGTCGAACGGGTAGGCTGCTGCCTGCTGACTTCCCCACGGCATGATTTGCTCGACCCGACATCCGGCGCACCGTGAGGAGCCAAAGCACGTGTACCTCAAGAGCCTGACGCTCCGCGGGTTCAAGTCGTTCGCCTCTGCGACGACCCTCCAGCTCGAGCCTGGGATCACCTGCATCGTCGGCCCGAACGGCTCCGGGAAGTCCAACGTCGTGGACGCCCTCGCCTGGGTGATGGGTGAGCAGGGCGCGAAGTCCCTGCGCGGCGGCAAGATGGAGGACGTCATCTTCGCGGGCACCTCAGGCCGCCCGCCCCTCGGCCGCGCCGAGGTCGCGCTCACCATCGACAACTCCGACGGCGCCCTCCCGATCGAGTACGCCGAGGTGACGATCAGCCGCACGATGTTCCGCAACGGCGGCTCGGAGTACGCCATCAACGACCAGTCGTGCCGCCTGCTCGACGTTCAGGAGCTGCTCTCGGACTCCGGCATCGGCCGGGAGATGCACGTGATCGTGGGGCAGGGCCAGCTCGACACGATCCTGCACGCGACCCCGGAGGACCGCCGCGGGTTCATCGAGGAGGCCGCGGGCGTCCTCAAGCACCGCAAGCGCAAGGAGAAGGCACTCCGCAAGCTCGACTCCACCGAGGGCAACCTCACCCGGCTCAACGACCTGCTCACCGAGATCCGGCGTCAGCTCAAGCCGCTGGGCAGGCAGGCGGAGGTCGCCCGCAGGGCCGCGGTCGTCCAGGCCGACGTCCGCGACGCCCGCGCACGCCTGCTCGCCGACGACCTGGTAACCGCGCGCACCGCCCTCGAGCAGGAGCTGGCCGACGAGAGCGTGCTCATGGAGCGACGTGGCGAGCTCGAGGCGGCGATCGAGAAGGCCCGCCAGACCGAGGCGCAGCTCGAGGAGGCGTTGCGCGAGGACCTCCCGGCGTTGGCGAAGGCCCAGGAGACCTGGTTCGCGCTGTCGGGACTGCGCGAGCGTCTCAAGGGGACCGCGAGCCTGGCTGCCGAGCGGGCCCGCAACGCCCAGGAGACCGCGGACGAGCCGGCCGGCGGGTCCGGCCGGGACCCCGAGCAGCTGCTTGCCGAGGCCGAGCGCGTGCGCGCGCAGGAGTCCGAGATCACTCGGGAGGTCGAGCAGAACCGCTCCGCCCTGGAGGCCGCCGTGGGCACGCGGCAGGAGGTTGAGGCGCGCCACGCCGAGGAGGACCGCCGGGTCGCTGGCCTGCTGCGGGCTGCGGCAGACCGCCGCGAGGGCCTCGCGCGTCTGCACGGCCAGGTCAACGCGCTGAAGAGCCGCTCGGCCGCCGCCGCGGACGAGGTGGGCCGGCTCACGACGGCTCGGGAGGAGGCGCTGACGCGTGCCGAGCGGGCGCAGCGCGACTTCACCGCCCTGGAGACGAAGGTCGCGGGGCTGGACGCGGGGGAGGAGGGCCTCGACGCGGAGCACGAAGCCGCGGCCGGTGCCCTCGCCGACATCGAGGACCGGCTCGCCAAGACCCGCGAGGAGGCCCAGACCGCGGAGCGCGAACGAGGTGCGCTCGCGGCCCGCAAGGAGGCCCTGGAGATCGGCCTGAGCCGCAAGGACGGCGCAGGCGCGCTCCTGGCGGCCAGCGACTCGGTGTCCGGGCTGCTCGGCTCGGTCGCTGCCCTGCTCTCGGTCCGCCCCGGCTACGAGGCCGCGATAGCGGGTGCCCTCGGCAGTGCCGCCGACGCGGTCGCCGTCGAGCACGTCGACGCCGCGGTCGGCGCCATCGCCCACCTGAAGGACGACGACCTGGGCCGCGCGGGGATCTTGCTCGGCGGTGCGGCCGTGGATGACTCCGCGTGGCCCGGCCTGCCTACCGGTGTCGCCTACGCCGCCGACGTGGTCGAGGCGCCCGACGCGCTGAGGCCGGCGCTCGCGAGGCTGCTGTTCAAGGTCGCGGTCGTCGACGACCTGGCCGCCGCCCGGTCCCTGCTGACCGACCTGCCCGACGTGACCGCCGTGACCCGTGAGGGGGATCTCCTCGGCGCGCACTTCGCGGCCGGGGGCTCCTCGTCCCAGCCGAGCCTGATCGAGGTCCAGGCAGCGGTCGACGAGGCGGCGGAGAAGCTCGCGGAGGCCAGCCACTCGTGCGAGCGCCTCGCCTTCGACCTATCGCGCCTGGAGGAGGAGCGCACCCAGGCCAAGCACCGCGTCGACGTGGCGCTTGCGAAGCTCCACGAGTCCGACGCCACCCTTGCAGCGGTGGCGGAGGAGCTCGGGCAGTACGGCTCCCAGGCCCGCTCGGCAAGGGGAGAGGCCGATCGCCTCGCCAAGGCGATCGCAGCCGCTGAGGCGGCCCGTGACAAAGACCTCGCCGGGCTCGCCGAGCTCGAGCAGAGGCTCGCCGCGGCGGAGGACTCCCCCGAGGAGGAGCCCGACACCGCCGAGCGCGAGCGGCTCGCCGAGGAGGCGAAGGCCACCCGACAGAAGGAGATGGACGCCCGGCTGGCTCTGCGCACCGCCGAGGAGCGGGCCCGTGCCCTGTCCGGTCGGGCCGACTCGCTCGTGCGCGCCGCCCAGGCCGAGAGGGAGGCCCGCGCCAAGGCGGCCGCCCGCCGCGAGAGGGTCATCCGGGAGGGCAGGGTTGCCCAGGCGGTCGGGCGGGCCGTGGCCGTCGTACTCCGGCGTCTGGAGGTCTCCATCGAGCACGCGGCAGCCGAGCGTACGACGGTGGAGCAGGCGCGCCGTGGGCGCGAGGAAGAGCTCATGGCGGTCCGCGCTCGTTCGCGGGACCTGCTCAAGGAGCACGACGAGCTGGTCAACGCCGTGCACCGCGACGAGATGGCGCGGGCGCAGCAACGCATGCGCATCGAGCAGCTCGAGCAGCGGGCCGTGGAGGAGCTCGGGCTCGATGTGGACGTGCTCGTCGAGGAGTACGGACCCCAGAACCTCGTCCCGCAGTCGGCTCCCGCCGGGGCGGACTCCGACCAGGACGCCGAGGCGGCGGAGCCGGTGCCGTTCGTGCGGGAGGAGCAGCAGAAGCGCCTGCGTGCCGCCGAGCGGGCGCTGTCCATGCTCGGCAAGGTCAACCCGCTGGCGCTCGAGGAGTTCAGCGCGCTGGAGGAGCGGCACAAGTTCCTCACCGAACAGCTCGAGGACCTCAAGCGCACGCGCCGCGACCTGCTCGACATCGTCCGGGAGGTGGACGAGCGCGTGCAGCAGGTCTTCACCGAGGCCTGGAACGACGTGCGCGAGGCCTTCGACCACGTCTTCAAGCGGCTCTTTCCCGGGGGTGAGGGCAAGCTGGTCCTCACCGATCCCTCGGACATGCTCACCACCGGCATCGAGGTGGAGGCCCGGCCGGCCGGCAAGAAGGTCAAGCGGCTCTCGCTGCTCTCGGGCGGTGAGCGGTCCCTCGTGGCGGTCGCCTTCCTGGTCTCCCTGTTCAAAGCTCGCCCGTCGCCGTTCTACATCCTCGACGAGGTCGAGGCCGCGCTCGACGACACCAACCTCGGCCGCCTGCTCGAGATCTACGAGGAGCTGCGCGAGACCAGCCAGCTGCTCGTGATCACCCACCAGAAGCGGACGATGGAGGTCGGCGACGCGCTCTACGGCGTCACGATGCGCGGCGATGGTGTCTCCGCGGTCATCTCGCAGCGCCTGCGCGAGAGTGAGGCGTCGTAGGCCGCCGTGAGCAACCGACCGGGACCGCCGAGCCGCGGTGACTACGTGGCGTGGCGTCAGGCGACGACCCGCTGGGCCGACGACGACGCGTACGGCCACATGAACAACGCCCGCTACTACGAGCTCTTCGACACGGCCGTGAACGCGCACTTGTTCGAGGCCACCGGCACCAACGTCCGCCGGCTGCCGGCGATCGGTGTCGTGGCGGAGACCTCGTGCCGCTACTTCCGGGAGATCGGGTTCCCCGAGCCGATCGACATGGGGCTCGCGGTGGAGCGTGTCGGCACCTCGTCGGTGATCTACCGCATCGGGCTCTTCCAGGGTGAGTCCGACCTCGCGGCGGCGGAGGGCCGGTTCGTCCACGTGTACGTCGACAACGCCGACGGCCCCGGGAGCCGGCCTGTGCGACCGCTGCCCGAGGAGATCCGGAGCGTCGTGGAGGCACTCGTGAGATCCCCGGCTGACGAGGGCTGAGACACACGAGAGAAGATGGGTCCCCGGCGTTTGGGAGGGCGCGCTCTTGGCTACCTCCGCTACGACGCCACAATGAGAAACTGACTCGGGAAAGCGGTACTCATGACCCCCATCGTGATCGCCATGCTCGTCACCATCCTCCTGGCGGGGACCATCGTGCTCTACGTGGCGTTCCCGCACCGTGGTGAGGAGATGCCCCACGCCCCCTGGGTCGGCGACGCGATGCGCAAGGGCGTCGAGAGGCTGCCCACCCTGGACAACCAGCGGGAGCGCGAGCGGGAACACTCTGACGCCTGAGTGAGCAAGCCGCGAAGGCCTCGTCGGGCCTTTGACCGGGTCTGGTTGGATGGTGCGCGTGGGTGACTACCTCTACCTGATCATCGGGATCGCCGTCCTGGCCCTTGCCCTCGTGGTGGGGCTCGTGACCACCCGGGCCCGCTCCGGCCGCGACCGGGTCGACTCGCGTGAGGGCCGGAAGGCCGGCACCGACGTGCTCGCGCCGCCGGAGCCGACCGTCGGCGAGGATGCCGAGACCCCGCGCGACACCCCGACGCGCACGATCGAGGACGCCACTCTTCCCGAGGCGCCGGCCGAGGTCCCGGCGCTCGAGCGCCCGGAGACCGCCGCGAGCAGACTCGTCCGGCTGCGCGAGCGACTCTCGCGGTCCCAGGGCCCCCTCGGCCGGGGGCTGCTGGCCCTGCTCTCCCGGGACGTCATCGACGAGGACACCTGGGAGGAGATCGAGGACACCCTGATCACCGCCGACGTCGGGGTCGGTCCCACCCAGGAACTGGTGGCACGGCTGCGCACCCGCATGAAGGTCGAGGGCAAGACCTCCGCGGGGGTCGAGGACATCCTGCGCGAGGAGCTCGTCACCTTGGTCGACCCATCCATGGACCGCAGCCTCAACGTCAGCCGGCACGGCGGTCTGCCGGGTGTGGCCCTGGTGGTCGGCGTGAACGGCACCGGCAAGACGACGACGGTGGGCAAGCTGGCGCGTGTCCTCGTCGCCGAGGACAAGCAGGTCGTCCTCGGTGCCGCCGACACCTTCCGCGCTGCGGCAGCCGAGCAGCTGACCACCTGGGGGGAGCGGGTGGGCGTGGCGGCCGTGCGTGGCCCCGAGGGCAGTGACCCTGCCAGCGTCGCCTTCGAGGCGGTCAAGGCAGGCGTCGAGCAGGAGGCCGACGTGGTCATCGTCGACACCGCGGGCAGGCTCCAGAACAAGGCCGGCCTCATGGACGAGCTCGGCAAGGTCCGGCGGGTGATCGAGAAGCAGGCCCCGGTCACCGAGGTGCTCCTGGTCCTCGACGCGACCACCGGGCAGAACGGCATGGTCCAGGCCCGCGTCTTCAGCGAGGTCGTGAAGGTCACCGGCATCGTCCTCACCAAGCTCGACGGCTCCGCCAAGGGCGGGATCGTGGTCGCCGTCCAGCGCGAGCTCGGCGTTCCCGTGAAGCTCGTGGGGATCGGTGAGGGCGCCGACGACCTGGCGCCGTTCGAGCCCGAGGCGTTCGTGGACGCGCTGCTGGGCAAGACCGCCTGACCTGGCCCCTGCGGCGCTGGTCCCTGCCGCGGAGTCGGTTGGTCAGTCGTTCGGGGACCGGTCGGCCAGCACGCCGCGCAGCGACAGGTCGACGAGGTGCTGCACGTCCTCGACGGTGGGGAGCGGGCGGTTCGTGATCGCACGCACCGCGATCAGCCCCCCGAGCCATTGGACGCAGCAGTCGAGGTCGACGTCCTCGCGGATCTCGCCCCGCTGCATGGCGCGCTCGTACATCCGGTGGGCCTGCGACTCGGCCCGCTCGGTCGCGGTGCGGTACAACGCCGCGATCCGCTCGTCGCGCACTGACTCCGCGATCGACATCTTGAGGTAGGCCGAGCCCTGCGGCGAGCCGACGAACGTGAGCACCGCCCGGTAGCTCTCCGACAGGTCGCTGCGCAGTGAGCCCGTGTCCACGTCGGGGATCTCCACGGAGTACAGCCGCTCCATCGCCGCGACCGCCAGGTCGTCCTTGCTGGGCCAGCGCCGGTAGACGGTGGCCTTGCCCACGCCCGCCTTGGCCGCGACCTCGTCGACGGTCATCCGCTCGAAACCACGTTGACGCAGCAGCTCGGCGGCGGCCTCGATGATCCGCTCGTCGGTCTTGGGGTCGCGCGGCCTCCCACGCCCTCGGCGTACGGGCCGCTCGTCGTGCGCGGGCTGGGGGTCGAGCGTCATGCCAGGGAACGATACCGAGATATCCGAGACGCTCAACCTCCGCCCGGTCAAGAAATCCGTCACGCGCGTGTAACACGCAGGCCGAAGACGTCACATGGTCGCAACATGGCCCGCCAACGCCTGAAACCTGTGCCGATCAGGGTTTTCCCATCCGGGTGGGGCAGTCCCGACACCGTGGTCGAGACCGGTCCCGCTCCTCCTTTGTCAGCTACTCCTGGAGGTTCCATGGACACCGGCCACGCAGCCTGGGTTCTCACCTCCGCGTCCCTGGTTCTGTTGATGACGCCTGGCCTGGCGTTCTTCTACGGCGGAATGACGCGGTCCAAGTCCGTCCTCAACATGATGATGATGTCCTTCGGCGCCATGGGCATCGTCACGGTCGTCTACATCCTGTGGGGATGGTCCATGTCCTACGGCACCGACGCGTTCGGTGACGGCAAGGCAGGCCTCTTCGGCAACCCCTTCGAGCTCTTCGGCCTGACCGGCATCGACGCGGGCGCCTACATCGGCGTGGCGTTCCAGCTGACCTTCGCGATCATCACCGCGGCGCTGATCAGCGGTGCGATCGCCGACCGGGTGAAGTTCTCCACCTGGATGGTGTTCGTTCCGATCTGGGTGACGCTCTCGTACTTCCCCCTCGCGCACATGGTCTGGGGCGGTGGCTTCCTCAGCGGCGCCGACGGTGCCCTGGCCACCTGGTTCTTCGACGACGTGGTCCCGGTCGACTACGCCGGCGGCACGGTCGTGCACATCAACGCCGGCATGGCCGCGTTGGTCCTGGTGCTGGTCATCGGTGCCCGGCGCGGCTTCGGCAAGGACGTGATGCGACCCCACAACCTGCCGTTCACGATGCTCGGCGCCGGCCTGCTGTGGTTCGGCTGGTACGGCTTCAACGTCGGCTCGTTCGTTCCTGCCGCAACGCCGGGGGTCGCCGGGGAGAGCGGTGCCTTCTACGAGAACTCGGTCCAGTTCGCGACGAACTTCGTGGGTGAGACCGGCCTGGTGTGGGTGAACACCACCGCCGCCACCGCAGCGGCGATGCTCGGCTGGCTGGTCGTGGAGAAGATCCGCGACGGCAAGGGCACCAGCCTCGGTGCCGCCTCCGGTGTGGTGGCCGGCCTCGTGGCCATCACGCCCGCGTGCGGCTCGCTGAGCCCTGTAGGGTCGCTCGCCCTCGGCGCTGTGGCCGGCGCCATCGCAGCACTGGCGGTCGGCCTGAAGTACAGGCTCGGGTACGACGACTCGCTCGACGTCGTGGGTGTCCACCTCGTCGCGGGTCTCGTCGGGACGGTCGGGATCGGCTTCCTCGCCACCTCGGACGGCCTGTTCTACGGCGGTGGCGTCGGCCAGCTCGCCGTGCAGGTGGTCATCGCCCTCTTCGCGATGCTGTGGTCCGGCGTGCTCACCCTTGTGCTCGCGCTCGCGCTGAAGTACACGATGGGTTGGAGGATCGCCGACGAGGACGAGGTCGAGGGGATCGACTTCGTCGAGCACGGTGAGACCGCCTACGACTTCGCCTCGAGGTCCGGGGCCCCGCGTGGCCCCGCGAGCCCCCTGGCCACGTCCGTCAAGACCGAAGGAGCCAACGCATGAAGCTCGTGACCGCGGTGATCAAGCCGCACAAGTGGGAAGAGGTCCGCGAGGCCCTCGAGACCTTCGGGGTCACCGGGATGACCGTGAGCGAGGTCAGCGGCTACGGCCGTCAGAAGGGCCACACCGAGGTGTACCGGGGCGCGGAGTACGACGTCGCCCTGGTGCCGAAGATCCGCATCGAGATCGTGGTCGACGACGCCGACGCCGACGACATCGTGGGGATCATCGTCAAGAGTGCCCAGACCGGTCGGATCGGAGACGGGAAGGTCTGGGTGGTCCCGGTGGAGGCGGCGGTCCGGGTCCGGACCGGGGACCGCGACGAGGCAGCCCTGTAAGCCCGTCGTGACCGCTGCTGAACGACAGCTTCGCGCGGACGCTGCCGACGCCCTGTGCTCGGCAGCGTTCGCGCGTGCGCTCGAGGGCCGGGGCTCGGGGCAGGACGACGCCGACGCCGGCATCGCGCTCGTCGCAGTCGGCGGCTACGGCCGCCGCGAGCTCGCCCCTCACTCCGACCTCGACGTGGTCCTGGTGCACACCGAGGACGCAGACGTCGAGGAGGTCGCCGCGGGCGTGTGGTACCCGCTATGGGACGCCGGCGCCGACCTCGACCACGCGGTGCGCGCGCTGCCCGAGGTGACCGACGCGGCGAAGCAGGACGTGAGGGTCGCCCTCGGCCTCCTCGACGCCCGGCATCTCGCTGGTGACCCGTCGGTGACCCTGCAGATGCGCTCGGGCCTCCTGGCCCAGTGGCGGCGTGAGGCACGAGAGCGGCTGCCCGAGCTGCGGGAGATGGTGGAGCGACGCGTCGAGCGGCTCGGCGAGCTGGCCCACGCGACGGTCCCCGACCTCAAGGACTCCGGTGGTGGCCTGCGCGACGCCACGATCCTCAACGCGCTGGTCGCCACCTGGCTCGTGGACGTACCCCACACCGATCTCGAACGCAGCAGACAGGCGCTGCTCGACGTACGCGACGCGCTCCACGAGGTGGCGGGGCGCGCCTCGGACCGGGTGGCCCCGGACATGTGGGAGGACCTCTCCACCGCCCTCGGTCACGACGGTGCGGACGCCACCCAGCGACTGGTGCGCGAGATCGGGCGCCGGACCACCCACATCTCCCGACTCACCTGGCGGCGGGTGGACGGGGTCCTCGCCCCAGGACCGACCACGACGCGACGCGGGCCCGGACCCGCGATGGTGCCGCTGGGTCACGGTCTCGCCACGGCCGGCGGTGAGGTCGTGGTGCAGCGCAGGGGCGCCGTGCCGTCGGACCCCACGATGCTGCTGCGTGCCGCCGCGGAGGCGGCCGAGCGCGACCTCATCCTCTCGCCGCACACCGTGGCACGCCTCGTGCGAGAGACCCCGGACCTTCCAGACCCGTGGCCGGAGGAGGCTCGTGACCTCCTCGTCCGGCTGCTGGCAGCGGGCCCTGGCCTGCTCCCCGTGTGGGAGACGCTGGAGGAGACCGGCGCGCTCGCGCGGTTGCTACCCGAGTGGGAGCGAGTGAGGCTCCTGCCGCACGCCTCGGTCGTGCACCGGTTCACCGTGGACCGCCACCTGGTCGAGACGTGCATCGAGGCCTCACGCATGATCCGTCGCGTCGCCCGCCCGGACCTCCTCCTGGTGGCCGCGCTGGTCCACGACATCGGCAAGGGCGGGCTGCTGGAGCACAGCGTCGCCGGTGAGCCGATCGCCGGGGAGCTGGCTCGGCGTCTCGGGTTCTCCGACTCCGACGCGGCTGTGGTCGCGTCGCTGGTGCGGTGGCACCTGCTGCTCGCGGAGGTCGCCACCACACGGGACCTCGAGGATCCCGCGACCGTGAGTCACGTGGTCGAACGGGTCTCCGACCCGCTCACCTTCGACCTGCTCACGCTGCTCACCGAGGCGGACGCGAGGGCCACCTCGGCGAAGGCGTGGACGCCGTGGCGCGCGACCCTCGTGGGCCGGCTGGCCTCGCGGGTCCGCGCGGTGCTGCGTGACGATGCGGCCGGCGCGGAGCCAGAGGTCGCGGAGAGGTCGGTGGAGGTGCCGGTCGCGGTCCGCCGGGACAGCAGCCACGTCGACGTCAGGGTCGAGGTGGACGAACACGGCAGCGAGGTGACCCTGCTCACCGGCGACCGGATCGGGGTCCTGGCTGCGGTCGCCGGAGCGTTCGGTCTGATGCGCGTCCCGATCCGTTCTGCCCGGGCGTGGACCCAGGAGGCGTACGCCGTGTCCCGGTGGCACGTGGAGGACGCGCACCTCGACCCGGCGGTCCTGCGCAACCGGGTGGAGGCGGTGCTGGCCGGCCGGCTCGACCCGGGGGAACGGCTGCGCCGCACCGCGGCCCGCAGCCTCGCCCCGTCGGTCGCGGTGCGTCCCGAGGCATCGAGACAGGCGACGGTCATCGAGGTGCGGGTCGCGGATCGCCCCGGTGTCGTGCACCTGGTGTGCCAGGCGCTCGCGGACGTGCGGGTGGCGGTCCGGTCGGCGCACGTGACGACCGTGGGGCCGCAGGCGGTGGACGTCTTCTACGTCCAGGAGGAGAGCGCAGGCGCTCTGGGGGACGAACGCGCGGCCGCGGCCGCCCACGCCGTACGGCAGGCGCTCACGGACCCGGTTACCCTTGACGTCTGACCTCCCGGCCTGCGTTGACGTCCGGGTGGGTCCGCACGCCTGCGACGTCGACACGAGGACTGACCACCATTGTTTGCGACTCTCTCTGACCGCCTTGCCGACACCTTCAAGAACCTCCGTGGCAAGGGCCGGCTCTCGGAAGCCGACATCGACGCGACCGCCCGTGAGATCAGGATCGCCCTGCTCGAGGCGGACGTCGCGCTGCCGGTCGTCAAGGAGTTCGTGGCCGCCGTCAAGGAGCGGGCCCGCGGCGAGGAGGTCAGCCAGGCGCTGAACCCCGCCCAGCAGGTCATCAAGATCGTCGATGACGAGCTCGTGACGATCCTCGGTGGCGAGACCCGGCGGCTGCGCTTCGCCAAGACCCCTCCGACCGTGATCATGCTCGCGGGCCTCCAGGGGTCCGGCAAGACGACGCTGGCAGCGAAGCTCGCGCTGTGGCTCAAGAACCAGGGCAACAGCCCGCTCCTCGTCGCCGCAGACCTCCAGCGCCCCAACGCGGTCAACCAGCTCCAGGTCAACGGCGAGCGGGCCGGCGTGAAGGTCTACGCCCCCGAGCCGGGCAACGGCGTCGGTGACCCGGTCGCCGTGGCGCGGGGTGGCGTGGACGAGGCGCGGCGGACCCTCCACGACGTGGTCATCGTCGACACCGCGGGCCGACTCGGTCTCGACGAGGAGATGATGCAGCAGGCCCGCGACATCCGTGACGCGGTCAGCCCCGACGAGGTGCTCTTCGTCGTGGACGCGATGATCGGTCAGGACGCGGTCAACACCGCGCAGGCCTTCCTCGACGGGGTCGGGTACGACGGCGTCGTACTCACCAAGCTCGACGGCGACGCCCGCGGCGGTGCGGCACTGTCGGTCGCCTCGATCACCGGCAAACCGGTCATGTTCGCCTCCGCGGGCGAGAAGCTCACCGACTTCGACCTGTTCCACCCCGACCGGATGGCCTCGCGCATCCTCGACATGGGCGACATGCTCACCCTGATCGAGCAGGCCGAGCGGACCTTCGACCAGGAGCAGGCCGCGAAGGCCGCAGCGAAGCTGACCGGCCAGGGCGGTGAGTTCACGCTCGACGACTTCCTCGAGCAGATGCAGCAGATCCGCAAGATGGGGTCGCTGACCAAGATCATGGGGATGCTGCCGGGGATGGGGCAGTTCCGCGACCAGCTCGAGAACTTCGACGAGCGCGAGATCGACCGGATCCAGGCGATCATCCAGTCGATGACCCCCGCCGAGCGGGCGAACCCCAAGATCATCGACGGCTCCCGCCGTTCGAGGATCTCCCGCGGCTCGGGCACCCAGGTCTCGGACGTGAACCAGCTCGTCGACCGGTTCTTCGAGGCGCGCAAGATGATGATGTCCATGGCCAAGGGCGGCGGGATGCCGGGGATGCCCGGCATGCCGGGGATGCCGGGCATGGGGATGGGCAAGCGGGGCAAGGCCAAGCAGGCGCCGAAGAAGGGCAAGGCCAAGCGCGGCTCCGGCAACCCGGCCAAGCGCGCGCAGCAGGAGAAGTCGGCTTCGCAGAAGGCTCCGGCGGGTCAGGGTGCCAACCCGTTCGGCCTGCCCTCGGGGCAGGACGGCGCGAAGCCTGAGGACTTCGAGCTCCCGGCGGAGTTCTCGAAGTTCCTGCCCAAGCAGTAGTCGCCGCCTCGCGAGCGGACCGCTGAGTCGTCGCGGTAGCGTCGGGCGCCATGAGCGCACTGAAGTTCCGCGGGGTGGTCCTGCCTGACGGCGAGCCCCGAGACCTGTACGTCGTCGACGGCCGCGTCACCTACGAGCCCCAGGCCTCCGCCGAGCTCGTCGCCGAAGGGTGGATCGTGCCGGGCCTCGTCGACGCCCACTGCCACATCGGCCTCGACGCCGACGGCGCGGTGCCGGAGGACGTGCAGGAGGAGCAGGCGCTCACCGACCGCGACGCGGGAACCCTACTGATCCGCGACTGCGGGTCCGCGGCCGACACGTCGTGGATCCACGAGCGTGACGACCTGCCGCGTCTGATCCGCGCGGGCCGCCATCTTGCACGCACGAAGCGCTACATCCGCAACTACGCCCACGAGATCGAGCCCGGCGAGCTGCCCGACTACGTCGCGCAGGAGGCCGAGCGCGGCGACGGGTGGGTCAAGCTGGTGGGGGACTGGATCGAGCGGGAGTCCGGCGACCTGTCCCCGTCATGGCCGCGGGAGGCGCTCGACCAGGCGATGAAGGTCGCGCACGAACGAGGGGCCAGGGTCACCGCCCACGTCTTCGGCGAGCACGCGCTCCCGGACCTGATCCATGCGGGCATCGACTGCATCGAGCACGGCACCGGTCTCGACACCCACCTGATCGACGACATGGTGGCCAACGGTGTGGCTCTCGTGCCGACGGCGCGTCAGCTCGAGAACTTCCCGGGTTACGCGTCGGCGGGGGAGGCGAAGTTCCCGAAGTACGCCGAGCACATGCGGGCGCTCTACGCGCGGCGCCGCGAGACCATCGGCGCCGCGTACGAGGCCGGGGTGGCCATCTACGCCGGCACGGACGCCGGGGGAGTGCTCCCGCACGGCCTGATCGGCGAGGAGATCGTCGAGCTCGCCGCGTACGGCCTCACCCCCGAGGACGCGCTCGGGGCGGCGTCCTGGCGGGCCCGCGAGTGGCTCGGGCTCGACGGCACCCTGGCGGAGGGGACCGCCGCCGACTTCGTGGTGTTCGACCAGAACCCGCTCGAGGACCTGCGGGTCCTCAAAGCGCCTGCCCGGATCGTGCTGCGCGGCGCCGTCGTGGCGTGAGCCGCCCTTCGCCGGGTCACACCGGCTCGGTCCAGAAGTCACCGGCGTAGTACCCGTTGTGCTCGTGGACGGGGCGGTCGAAGGTGCCGCTCTCCTCCTCGATGACGTATGTCATGGTTCTGCCTCCTCGGTCGTGTTCGATGAGGCAACCGTGCAGCTCCCGCCTGACCGGGGGCTTCCCGGATGCTTCCCAATACCTGACTCGGCCGGCCGGCGCCCGTTACACGGGGCGCCGCGCCCTCGATTGGAGACCGGGTCGGGCCGTCTGGCAGAATGTGCCACCGAGTCATGCGTGCCCGGACCCTCTCACCCGGTCGCGCCTGACACAGCGCAGCGGTCTCGGCCTTGCCCCACATGGTGCGGGACGCTCACCAACTCACAAGCTCTCAAGGAGACACCACACCCGTGGCAGTCAAGATCCGTCTGAAGCGCATGGGCAAGATCCGTGCGCCGCACTACCGTGTCGTCGTCGTCGACTCCCGCAAGAAGCGTGACGGCAAGGTCATCGAGGAGATCGGCAAGTACCACCCGAAGGAGGAGCCCTCGCTGATCGAGGTGCAGTCCGAGCGTGCGCAGTACTGGCTCGGCGTCGGCGCGCAGCCCAGCGAGGCCGTCGCGGCGATCCTCAAGGTCACCGGCGACTGGCAGAAGTTCAAGGGCGAGCCCGGTGCGGAGGGGACCCTGAAGACGGCTGCGCCCAAGCGCGACAAGGCCGAGATCTTCAACGAGGCCCTGAAGGAGGCCGCCAGCGAGCCCAAGGCCGAGGCGGTGACCAAGAAGGCCAAGAAGTCGGAGGCTCCCAAGGAGGAGGCTCCCGCGGCCGCCGAGACGCCTGCCGCCGAGACGCCTGAGGGCGCCACCGAGCAGGCCGAGGCCGAAGAGGTCAAGGCTGCCGACGCCGAGGCCAAGGCCGAGGACAAGGCCTGATCACGATGCTGACCGAAGCGCTCGAGCACCTGGTCCGTGGAATCGTCGACAGTCCTGAGGACGTCAGCGTCCGCGACAAGCAGCTGCGCCGTGGCTCGCTCCTCGAGGTTCGCGTGAACCCCGAGGACCTCGGCAAGGTGATCGGCCGCGGCGGGCGGACCGCCACAGCCATCCGCACCGTCATGGGTGCGCTGGCCGGGCGCGGCGGCGTCCGGGTGGACTTCGTCGATGTGGACCGTCGACGCTGAGCGTCAGAGCAGCAGGCTCATCATGAGTGGGGAGGCCACACCGGCCTCCCCACTCGTGTTTCCAGGGCACCCCGGTCCGCGGCTGAACCCGGCGGTCGGAGGCCCACCCGAGCAGAGTCGCGGCGGAAGCCGGTAAGGAGCGAGTCCCATGGCGGGCACCGAGGTCGTGGTCGGCCGCATCGGCAAGGCACACGGCATCAAGGGAGAGGTCTCGGTGGACCTCCGCACCGACGAGCCCGACCGTCGGTTCACGGTCGGGTCGGTCCTGCGCACGCAGGTGCCGTCCGGAGGCGCCCCTCACGGCCCCGGTCGACCGACCACGCTCACGGTCCGGTCCACCCGCTGGCACCAGTCGCGGCTGCTCGTCACGTTCGAGGAGGTGCGCGACCGCAACCTCGCCGAGGCGGCGCGTGGGCTACTGCTCGCGGTCGACGTCGACCCCTCGGAGTCGCCAGAGGACCCCGAGGAGTTCTACGACCACCAGCTGGTCGGCCTGCGCGTGGAGACCACGGCCGGTGCCGACGTGGGCGAGCTCGCCGAGATCGTCCACGGACCCGCCCAGGACCTGCTCTCGGTGCGCGCAGGCGACGGCAGGGAGATCCTCGTCCCCTTCGTGACCCGGTTGGTGCCCGAGGTCGACCTCGCGGGCGGCCGGGTCGTGGTCGAGGACCTCCCCGGCCTGCTCTCCCCGGCGGTCGAGGACGAGAAGGGCGGCGCCTGAGCATGCGCATCGACGTGGTGTCCATCTTCCCCGACTACCTCGCGCCGCTCGGGCTCTCGCTCGCCGGCAAGGCGCAGGCCTCCGGGCTCCTCGACGTGCACGTCCACGACCTGCGTCGCTGGACCCACGACCGGCACCGCACCGTGGACGACACCCCGTACGGCGGGGGAGCGGGCATGGTGATGAAGCCCGAGCCGTGGGGAGAGGCGCTCGACGAGCTCACCAGCGAGGGGCCGGGGGACCCGTTGCTCGTCGTCCCGACCCCGTCGGGGGAGCCGTTCGCCCAGCCGATGGCGGAGGAGCTCAGCCGCGAGCAGTGGCTGGTCTTCGCCTGTGGCCGCTACGAGGGCATCGACCAGCGCGTCATCGACCATGCCCGGACCCGGATGAGGGTGCGGGAGGTCTCGATCGGCGACTACGTGCTCAACGGTGGCGAGGTCGCCGCCCTCGTCGTGGTGGAGGCCGTCGTACGCCTGCTGCCGGGGTTCATGGGCAACCCCGAGTCCCTGGCGGAGGAGTCGCACGGCGGGGAGGGTCTCCTGGAGTACCCGGTCTACACCAAGCCCCCGACCTGGCGTGGCCTCGACGTCCCCGAGGTGCTGTTCAGCGGGCACCACGCGCAGATCGCTCGCTGGCGGCGCGACCAGGCTCTGCGGCGGACCGCGGAGCGCCGGCCCGACCTGGTCGCCCGGCTGCCCGAGGAGGCGCTCGGTCAGCGCGACCGGGAGGTCCTCGCCGATTTCGCGCCCGACTGAGCGCTGTGGCAGACTTGTTCCTCGGTCCTGCGCATCACGGCTGCACGCACGCCCTCATGGCTGTGTGAGCCGACGGTCCACCTGCCACAGGGGGTGCACCGTGTGATGACCATCGAGGACCGACATCGATCCCGCAACACAGCACCGTGGGTGACCTGTGGCACCGACGAGGAGACATCATGACCAACGCCATCGACACGCTCGCAGCCGCGGTGAAGCGCGACGACATCCCCACCTTCCGCGCGGGTGACACCCTCAAGGTCCACGTCAAGGTCGTCGAGGGCAACCGCTCGCGTATCCAGGTCTTCCAGGGCGTCTGCATCCGCGTCCAGGGCTCCGGCGTGGGTCGTACCTTCACCGTCCGCAAGGTCTCCTTCGGCGTCGGCGTCGAGCGCACCTTCCCGCTGCACTCCCCGATCTTCGACAAGATCGAGGTCGTGACCCGTGGTGACGTCCGCCGCGCCAAGCTGTACTACCTGCGCAACCTCCGCGGCAAGGCCGCCAAGATCAAGGAGAAGCGCGAGGCGACGCCCGCCAGCTGACCACATGTTGGTTAGGCTCACTGCGTGACCGACGACGCGCAGAACATGGACCGCGATCCCGTGACCGGGTCGCGGTCCTCTGCTTCCCGGGCCGTCCCGGCCGACGTGACGGCTCCGGTCGGGCCCGTCCCGGTGGCAGCGCGCCCCGCGTCGGGAAGAGCGCGGCGTCGCGACCGCGCCCGCACCCAGGAGCGCGAGCGCAAGCAGCTGCCGATCTGGCAGGAGATGCTGGTGCTCCTCGGCATGGCCCTGGTGCTCGCCATTGTGATCAAGGCGTTCTTCATGCAGGCCTTCTACATCCCCTCCGGCTCCATGAACGACACGCTCGTCCTCGACGACCGGATCCTCGTACAGAAGGTGACCTACTGGGCGGGCGAGCCCCAGCGAGGAGACATCGTCGTGTTCTCAGACCCCGGGGGCTGGCTCGGCCCCGGGGAGGTGCGCACCGCCGACAACCCGCTCGCGCGTGGCCTGGAGACCTTCGGGCTCTACCCGACCGGCGGCCACCTCGTGAAGCGGGTGATCGGCGTCGGGGGGGACCACGTCGTGTGCTGCGACAAGGAGGGACGGATCACCGTCAACGACGTCCCGCTGCGCGAGGAGCCCTACCTCGCCGCGGGGGAGAAGCCGTCGCTGATCCGGTTCGACGTGGAAGTCGAGGAGGGCTACCTCTGGGTCCAGGGCGACAACCGGTCCAACTCCGCGGACTCGCGCGTGCACCTCGGCGACCCCGGCGGGGGCTTCATCCCGGTCGACGACGTGGTCGGCAAGGTGTTCATGGTGGTGTGGCCGTGGGACCACGCCACCATGGTCGAGAGGCCGGCCACCTTCGAGTCGGTGGGCGCTGCGCCATGAGCACGCTGCCTCGTGGCCTCACCATCCGCCGCGACGCAGGCCTCTACGGATACGAGCGGGCGCTGCGGCGTGCCGGGCTCGACCCGATCGCGGGCGTGGACGAGGCGGGTCGCGGCGCCTGCGCGGGGCCGCTCGTCGCGGCGGCGGTGATCCTCCCCGAGGGCCGACGCGGCGAGGTCCCAGGCCTCGCCGACTCCAAGCTGCTCACCCCCCTCGCGCGCGAGCGGTGCTACGACCAGGTCCTGCGACGGGCCCTCGCCTGGTCCGTCGTGGTGATCGAGCCCGAGGAGTGCGACCGGATCGGGATGCACGTGGCCAACGTGGAGGCGCTGCGTCGGGCCCTCGCACGTCTCGACGTGCGGCCGTCCTACGTCCTCACCGACGGGTTCCCCGTGGACGGCCTCGAGGTGCCCGGCCTCGCGGTGTGGAAGGGTGACCGCGTGGCCGCCTGCATCGCCGCGGCGTCGGTGGTCGCCAAGGTGACGCGGGACCGGCTGATGACCGAGCTGCACGAGGTCTACCCGCAGTACGACTTCGTCACGCACAAGGGTTACATCACCACCAGCCACACGGCGGCGCTGGTCGAGCACGGTCCGTGCCCGGTGCACCGGCGTCGCTTCGTCAACGTGCGGCGGGCTGCGGGGCTCGGCGACAATGAGCACGAGGAGGGCCCGATGCCGGTTCTGGAAGCGGAGGAGGCACGATGAGCGCCGAGGATCTCGAGAAGTACGAGACCGAGATGGAGCTCCAGCTCTACCGCGAGTACCGCGACGTGGTGGGCATCTTCAAGTACGTCGTGGAGACCGACCGCCGGTTCTACCTGTGCAACCAGGTCGAGGTGAAGGCGCGTACCGAGGCCGGGGACGTCTTCTTCGAGGTCTCCATGACCGACGCGTGGGTGTGGGACATGTACCGTCCCGCCCGCTTCGCCAAGAACGTCAAGGTCCTCACGTTCAAGGACGTCAACGTCGAGGAGCTCAGCGAGTCCGACCTCGAGCTCCCGAAGGGCTGACTTCTTTACTTTTCTGCGGTTTTCCCGTGATGTGACGTGGGTAACCTCTGCGACGCTCGTCCTGCCGATGCCACGGTTCGACGGGTGACGCGCGCCAGGTCTCGGTTGCTGGCGTCACGTTCTTGAGCAGTGAGTCGGGGGCTTCTGCTGACCGGTCCTTGGGAGGGGGCCGGGACGAGTCAGTCTTTGGGAGGGGACGACTTGAACAGCAACCCCAGGTGTGCGCGCGCGAGGTCGAGGGGCCAGCGCGGCGCCGCGGTCGTCGAGGCCGCCCTCGTCATCTCGTTCTTCCTCGTCCCGATGCTGGTCGGGGTCCTCACCCTCGGTGAGAAGCTGTGGCAAGCGCAGAAGCACGGACCCTACGAACCCCGGCTGTCGTCGTCGGACATCTCCGGTCGTCTCAGCTGCGACGAGCTCGCCAGCCGCGTCAAGACCACCGTCGTCAACAACGCTGCGGCGCTTGACACCACGGTCGACGCGAGCTGGGTGGCCGTGGAGGTCGTCGAGGCCGTCCCGACGCTGGGTGTCCTGGTCGAGGTGTCGGTCACCGTACCTGCGGCAGATGGCAGTGGCAGCCCCCTGGTCACCGAGACCGCGACCAGGTTGGACAACGTCACCCTGACCACGGAGAGCTGCTTGTGATGAGGTGGCCTTCGCCTTCGGGGGATGGCCGTCCGCGCGACGAGCGCGGCGCGATCGCAGTGATCTCCGGTGTGGTCGCCGTGGTGCTCATGCTGATCTCGGCCTTCGTCGTCGACCTCGGAAGCACGTGGGC
>DASSMS010000031.1:0-6339 GCA_035688575.1 Nocardioidaceae bacterium | reverse complement strand
GCACCACCGGTGCGAGCGACCAGGCGGAGCGGGCGTCGGCCGCCTCCCCCACGACGAGCAGGTCCGCGCCCGCCGCGGCGGCGAGCCGGTGCAGCTCCGCGGCGAGCACGGGGTCACGGGTGAGGACGAGCGGAGGGATGGTGGCCGAAGGGTCCACGAGTGCGGTCATGGGCCCGAGCGTGCAGTCGCCGAGCGACCCTCGCGAGACCACCTCAGGAGGCCTGTGGACGACGAGCCTCGAGACCTGCCCTGTGGACGGTTCCGGGCGACCGCGGGACAAAAGGAGCGGCCCTCGATCGGGGGGGATGATCGAGGGCCGCGGGCCCGTGCTCGGGGGGGATGAGCCGGGCCGTGGTCAGCGGCGGGGGGAATGCCGCTGACGTTCAGGTGTCACGCACGCCGGTATCGTGGAGACGGTAAGCCGCACGACCGGGCAAACTGCGCAACACCCCCCATCGTAGCGTCTTTTCTTTACTTTGTGTCCCCCCGCATATGCTCGTCGCCGAGTGTTCACCCAGTCGCCTGTTCCGGACGGACCCTTGGGACGGCGAGAAGGAGCCCCCGATGTGCCCCACGCACGTCCGCCCCGGTCGGCCGGCGGCGTTCTTCGACCTCGACAAGACGATCATCGCCAAGTCGAGCACGCTGGCCTTCAGCAGGTCGTTCTATGCGGGCGGCCTCATCTCGCGCGGGTCGGTCCTGCGCAGCGCCTACGCGCAGTTCGTCTACCTCGTCGGGGGCGCCGACCACGACCAGATGGAGAAGATGCGGGAGTTCCTCTCCGAGCTGTCCGCGGGCTGGGACGTGCAGACGGTGCGCGACATCGTGGCCGACACGCTGCACCACATCGTCGACCCGCTCGTCTACGACGAGGCCGTCTCCTTGATCGAGGAGCACCAGCTCGCCGGCCGTGACGTCGTGATCGTCTCCGCGTCCGGCGCCGAGGTCGTCGAGCCGATCGGCGAGATGCTGGGAGCGGACGCGGTGATCGCCACCCGGATGGAGATCGAGGAGGGCAAGTACACCGGGGACATCAGCTTCTACGCCTACGCCGAGAACAAGGCGACCGCGATCGAGGAGCTGGCCCGGGAGAAGGGCTACGACCTCTCACGCAGCTACGCCTACAGCGACTCCGTCACCGACGTGCACATGCTCGAGATCGTGGGCCATCCCTACGCGGTCAACCCCGACCGGGAGCTGCGCAAGATCGCGGCGTCGCGAGGGTGGCCGGTGCTGTGGTTCAGCCGCCCCGTCGCCCTGCGCCGCCGCGTACGGCTGCCCTCGAGCAAGCCCACCCTGGCCGCGATCGCAGTCGGGACGGCGGTCAGCGTGGGCGGTGCGGTCTACCTCGCGGCCCGGCGCCGTACCGGTCAGGCGTGACCCGTCGACACTCCGAAGCGACACGCCCGGGCACTAGACAAGGGCCCCAGGACCCTTGTCCGGTTTCACCTTCTGGCGTAGAAAAGAACCAACAATTCAAGACCCGCACGTGAGCCAGGTACCCACGCGGCGACCTACCCTTCCTATGGGCGTTGTCTCCTGGGTTCACCCCCGGAACAACAATTACCGGAGCACGCTTGGTAGCCAAGGTCTCACGTGTCAGCGGCGGCACCCATTCGACGAACTGGGTGCCGCTCGCATGTGTCAGGCGTCCTTGCGCGCGACCGGGCTGGCCTCGGCCCCTGCGGCGTAGCCCTCGGCGGCGTAGAGCAGCCAGGAGTGCACGCCTGCCGAGCCTCCGTCGCGGTAGCCGCGCAGGTTCGACTCGTACTCCCGCCTCAGCTTGAGGTGCCCCGCCTCCGGCACGATCAGGGACTTGGGGTCCACGCCACGCGCCACGAGCACCAGCCGCTCCGCCGCCCTGGCGACGATCCCGTTGTGGGAGACGAACGGCGCCACGGTCGCGAGCTCCGCGTGCACGACCGCGGCGACGACCAGCGCGGGCGCCTGCGTCGGAGCAACGAGCAGCCGGGCCAGGTCGTTGAGCCGGGCGGCGCCGGCCGCGTCGCGGGGACGGCCGAGGTCCTCGTCGGCCGCGACTCCCTTGCCTGCGAGCGTGTGCAGCCGCGCGAGCGCCTGGAGCGGCGACCTCTCGAGGACGGGCAGGAGGCCGAGCACCTCGGCGCTCACGCGCAGCGCCGCCTGGGACATCGGCCCGGCGCCGCCAGCACGCATCTCCGCGAGGCTCGTCCCGGAGCCTTCGAGCACGGCGCTCGCGTGGGCGCCCCTGAGAAGCGACTCGGCGGTCAGCTCGGGCGGGCTCTGGCGCAGGCCGCGGTCGCGCAGGAGTACGTCGATCCCGTCCCGTGTCGCGGCCATGGCCGACGCGACACCTTCGAGGGAGGCGAGGCGGGCGAGTGGGTCCGAGGCCGCTGGAGTTGCGGCGGAAGTGGCAGACACGACTCACAAGGCTAGCCGACGACGCCCATCCCTCCCCCGGGCCAGGTAGCCTCACGGTCGATGAACGAGCTTCCCCGAAACCGGCACGCCGTGGAGCCGGCGCGCTCGTTCGACCTGGTCGCGGACGCCTATGACAGGGCGCGGCCGTCGTACCCGGCCGAGGCCGTGGGCTTTGTGCTGGAAGGTGCGGCGCGCGGCGCCGACGCCGTGGAGCTCGGCGCCGGGACGGGCAAGCTGACCGAGCAGCTGCTGCTTCGCGGCTGCAGGGTCACCGCGACCGACCCGTCCACTGCGATGCTGACCCGGCTCAGGTCCCGCGCTCCCCACGCACGCGTGGTCGCCGGGACCGCCGAGCAGGTCCCGGTCATCGCCCGGTCCGCCGACCTGGTGGTCGCGGCGCAGGCCTACCACTGGTTCGACACCGACCGCGTGCTGCAGGAGGTGGCTCGGCTGCTGCGTCCGGGTGGCCGGTTCGCCGTCGTCTGGAACACCCGCGACGAGCGCATCCCGTGGGTCAAGCGGCTGGGCCGGGCGATGGGCTCGACCGGGGTCGGCGACCAGGTCGACCCGACCGTCGCGATCGACGAGACCGGCATGTTCGAGACCGTCGAGCGGGCCACGTTCCGGTTCTGGCAGCCGCTCGACCGGGACTCCCTGCGAGACCTGGTGACCTCGCGCTCCAACGTCGCCCTGATGTCGGACCTCGAGCGGGAGCGGGTGCTGCGCAAGGTCGACGATCTGTACGCCGAGTACGGCCGCGGCGCCGACGGGATGCTCCTGCCCTACGTGACCACGGTCTGTCGCGCCACGGTGCTGCCCTGGGCGCTGCCTGCGGACCCCGCCCCCGCCGACCGGGCCGTGCCCCCGGTCGGAGCCGTCGACGACCCCGACGGCCTGGACGACGCCCTCCTGATCGACTTCAGGTAGGGGCGACACGATGGGCTCTCCGTGGGGCTGGCTCCGCCCGGGCCACCTGGGCACCGAGGCCGACCGAGCGACCTTCCGTACCCTGCACACGGCCTCCCTCGCCGCGCCTCCCCTCCGCTCCGGGCTGACCGACACCTCGGCCACCAAGGCCATCCGGCACCTGCGCGACCTGCTCGGCACCCCCGCGGTCGCGCTCACCGACACCGAGCGGCTGCTGGCGTGGGACGGCCGGTTCGGTCACCACGCCGAACAGGCACCGGCCCTGGCCGAGCCGGTGGTCTCCGACGGGTCCACCTCGGTGCGCGACAAGTCCGACATCCCCTGCTACGACCCGGGCTGCCCCTTCCGGCACGTCATCGTCAGTCCGTTGACGGTCGAGGAGCGGGTCGTCGGCACCCTCCAGGCGTTCACGCCCACCGCCTCGGCGAGCCTGGTCCGGGCCACGAACGAGGTCGCCCGCTGGGTCTCAGGGCAGCTCGAGCTCGCCGAGCTCGACGCCTCCCGGACGCGGCTGATGGAGGCCGAGGTCCGGGCGCTCCGGGCCCAGATCAGCCCGCACTTCATCTACAACTCCCTGACCGCGATCGCCTCCTTCGTGCGGACAGATCCCGAACGCGCCCGCGAGCTGCTGCTCGAGTTCGCCGACTTCACGCGCTACTCCTTCCGGCGCCACGGCGAGTTCACGACCCTGGCCGAGGAGCTGCGCTCGATCGAGCGGTACCTGGTGCTCGAGAAGGCCCGCTTCGGCGAACGGCTCCAGGTGACGCTCCGCGTCGCGCCCGAGGTGCTGCCGGTGGTGATCCCGTTCCTGTGCCTCCAGCCCCTCGTGGAGAACGCCGTCCGTCACGGGCTCGAGGACAAGGCCGGCCCGGGCCGGATCACGATCATCGGCGAGGACCACGACGCCGAGTGCGTGATCACGGTCGAGGACGACGGCGTGGGTGAGGACCCCGACCGGGTACGACGGGCGCTGGCCGGCGACACGTCGATGGACTCGGTCGGACTCGGCAACGTCGACGAGCGGCTCCGGTCGACCTTCGGCGACGAGTACGGACTGGTGGTTGAGACCGGCCCCGGAGCGGGTACCAAGGCAGTCATCAGGGTCCCTAAGTACGCGCCAGGAGTCCGTCCATGACCCCCAACCCGACCCCGTTGCGGGTCCTCGTCGTCGACGACGAGCGGCCGGCCCTGGACGAGCTCACCTACCTCCTCGGCCGCGACGCCCGGGTGGGCGCCGTACTCCCCACCGACTCGGGCGCCGAGGCGCTCCGGATGCTCCAGGAGGAGCAGGTCGACGCGGTCTTCATGGACATCCGGATGCCCGGCCTCTCCGGGCTCGACCTCGCGCGCGTCCTGTCCCGGTTCAAGGAGCCGCCGCCGGTGGTGTTCGTGACCGCCCACGACGAGCACGCCGTCAGCGCCTTCGACCTCAACGCGGTCGACTACGTCCTCAAGCCGGTGCGCGACGACAGGCTCGCGGAGGCCGTGCGCCGGGTGGTCGAGGCCCGCGGCCCGTCAGCCCCCTCCGGCGAGGAGGACACCATCGCGGTCGAGCTCGGAGGGCGTACCCGCTTCGTGCCGAGGACCTCCGTCCGCTACGTGGAGGCGCAGGGCGACTACGCCCGGCTCCACACCTCCGACGGCAGCCACCTCGTGCGAGTTCCGCTGAGCTCGCTGGAGGAGCAGTGGCGCGACGCCGGCTTCGTGCGCATCCACCGGTCCCTTCTCGTCGCGCTCGCCCACGTCGAGGAGGTTCGGATGGACGCCGGCCGCTGCACGGTCGTCGTCGGCGGCGACGAGCTCGCGGTCAGCCGGCGGCACACGCGGGAGCTGCGTGACCTGCTGGTACGACGGGCCCGCCCCGGAAGCGCCTCCCGGCCATGACCCCCGAGGGCGGCAACTCTCCGCGCCGAGTGCGGGTGACGAGCCCTCGCACCACGGCCGGCCGGCCGCGCCGGGTGAACGTGACCTCCGAGATCGACGCGCAGACCCGGCTGGGCGAGATCTACATGAGCTCGCTGCTCCGGGCGCAGCTGCGCCTCGCCGGCATCGTGATCCTCGCCGTCCTCGTGCTCGTGGGCGGCCTGCCCCTCTCCTACTGGCTGTTCCCGGGTCTCGTCGACATCCGGGTCCTCGGCATGCCCCTGGCCTGGGTCCTCCTCGGCTTCGCGGCGTACCCGCTGCTGCTCGGCCTCGGCTGGTTCTACGTCCGGGCGGCGGAGCGCAACGAGCGCGACTTCGCCGACATGGTGGAGAGGTCGTGAACGCCTCCTACGGCATCGTCGCCGTCGCGCTCGTCTCCGTGGCCACTCTCGCGATCGGCGCCTACGGCTGGAGGTTCTCGCGGACCACCAGCGACTTCTTCGTTGCCTCCCGGTCGGTGCGGCCGGCCCTCAACGCCTCCGCCATCGGCGGGGAGTACCTCTCCGCAGCGTCGTTCCTCGGTATCGCCGGGCTCGTGCTCGCCTTCGGGACCGAGATGCTGTGGTACCCGGTCGGGTGGACCGCGGGCTACCTGATGCTGCTCGTCCTCGTAGCCGCCCCGCTGCGACGCTCCGGGGCCTACACGCTTCCCGACTTCGCGGAGTTCCGGCTCGAGTCCCGGGCGGTGCGGCGGTTCTCGTCGGTGCTCGTGGTGGGCGTGGGGTGGCTCTACCTGATGCCGCAGTTCCAGGGCGCGGGCCTCGCGCTCGGCACCGTCGCGGACGTCGACCCGTGGGTGGGGGGCGCGCTCGTGGCCGTGGTGGTGCTCGTGAACGTGATGTCGGGCGGCATGCGCAGCATCACGTTCGTCCAGGCGTTCCAGTACTGGCTGAAGCTGACCGCCCTGCTCGTGCCGGTGATGTTCCTGCTCGCGGTGTGGGCCGGGGAGGGAGCCGTCTCCCCCGCGGAAGTCCCGCTCGGCGAGTCCGAGCAGGTGTGGACCTCGCCCCTCGCGTCGACGAGCGGCCACCCGCTCTACACCACCTACTCGATCATCATCGCGACCTTCCTCGGCACCATGGGGCTGCC
>DASSMS010000162.1:0-9373 GCA_035688575.1 Nocardioidaceae bacterium | reverse complement strand
GGCGCTTGAGCTCGGCCGCGAAGGTGGCCTCGCCCAGGGTTGCGTCCTTCTTGGCGTCGCCGCCGAGGACGGGTGCTTTCGGCGCGGCCATCAGTCGGCGCTCCTGATCTCGACGATGCCGCTCTTGGGGCCGGGGACGGCGCCCTTGACCAGGATCAGGCCCTTCTCGACGTCGACCGCGTGCACGGAGACGTTCTGCGTGGTGACGATGTCGCCACCCATGCGGCCGGCCATCCGCAGGCCCTTGAACACGCGACCCGGGGTGGCGCAGCCACCGATCGAGCCCGGCGAGCGGTGCTTGCGGTGCACACCGTGGGAGGCGCGCAGGCCGTGGAAGCCGTGACGCTTCATGACACCGGCGAAGCCCTTGCCCTTGCTGGTGGCAGTGACGTCGACCTTCTCGCCGGCGGCGAACACCTCGGGGCTCAGCTCCTGGCCCACCGAGTACGACGCCGCGTCGGCGGTGCGGATCTCGACGAGGTGACGACGGGGCGTGACGCCCGCCTTGTCGAAGTGCCCGGCGAGCGGCTTGGTCACCTTGCGGCCGTCGATCTCACCGAAGCCCACCTGCACGGCGTTGTAGCCGTCGGTCTCGGGCTGGCGGACCTGAGTGACCACGTTGGTGCCGGCCGCGATCACGGTCACGGGAACGACGCGGTTGTTCTCGTCCCAGGTCTGGGTCATGCCGAGCTTGGTGCCCAGCAGCCCACGGACGTTTCGTTCAAAAGTGCTCATGGGAATCAGGGCCTTCAGAGCTTGATCTCGATGTCGACACCGGCAGGCAGGTCGAGCCGCATGAGCGAGTCAACCGTCTTCGGCGTGGGGTCGATGATGTCGATAAGACGCTTGTGGGTGCGCATCTCGAAGTGCTCGCGGCTGTCCTTGTACTTGTGCGGCGAGCGAATGACGCAGTAGACGTTCTTCTCGGTCGGGAGGGGCACAGGGCCGGCGACCTTCGCGCCCGTACGGGTGACCGTGTCAACGATCTTGCGCGCCGAGGTGTCGATCACCTCGTGGTCATAGGCCTTGAGCCTGATGCGGATCTTCTGTCCCGCCATAGCTCTCAGTTCGTCTTTCTACTCGTGTACCGCTGAGTATCTCGTCGCACTCCGGGAGGAGTGCTCCGCCCTTGCTCCACCGACCCCCGAGGTCGGGCGTGTCGCACGCAGTTCGCATGGACAGCCGACAACGATCTGTCATTGTGGGGTGGCGCCCGACAGGTTGGTCGGGCTCACTGGGGTCTCCAGGTTCGGTGCAACCGAGCACATCCGTGTGCGACGTGCTTTTCGTGGCGCACCCCGGCGACCCCGCCGGAGCAACCGGACTATCTTGTCAGAGATCGGGCGGCCATATCAAATCGAGGCCGCTGGGCTCCCCCGACAGGCCGCACCTTCTCCCAAGAGAGGGTGGTTTGCGTCAAGATAGGGCGCCGTCAGTCCACACCGTGGGGAGCTTCGTGTCCAGTCAGCCGCCGCCACCAGGCGCACCCTCTGACCCGCCGTCCGGTCCACCACCGGGACAGCAGGTCCCGCCGCCCGGCGCACCCCCGGGCTGGAACGTTCCCCCGCCGGGTTGGGCCGCCCCTGGTCAGGGCTGGGGCCAGTCCGGCCACCCCGGAGGGCCGGCCGGCCCGGCAGCACCCCCTCCGGCGTACGGCGGTCAGCAGTCCGGTCACGCCCCTTCGGGCTACCCACCGCCATGGGGCCTGCCCCCTGCTCACAAGCCCGGCATCGTCGCTCTGCGCCCGCTCGGTCTCGGTGACGTGTACGACGGCGCCTTCAAGGCGATCCGGCAGAACCCGAAGACCATGGTCGGTCTCGGGGCCCTCGTGACCACGGCGTTCATGCTCATCCCGGTGCTCGTCAGCGTGGTGCTCGCGCTCACCGACAACCTGGTGCTGTTCTCCGACGACGTGTTCGCGCCCGAGCCCCTGCCCGGTGATGCGCCCCCCGAGCCGCCGCCCACGGAGGGGCTCGGGCTGACGGCGGCGCAGGTCGCCGGCCCCCTGTTCGCCTTCCCCGCAACCGTGGTCCTCACAGGGATCTGCGTCCTGGTCGTGCACGGGGCCGTGCTCGGTCGACGGACCGCGATCGGTGAGGCATGGGGGGCCGCGCGGGGGCAGCTGCTCCGTCTCCTCGGCCTCACGCTGCTCAGCGCCCTCGTGTCCGGGCTGCCCCTGGCCGTGTTCGTGGGGCTCGGTGTGGTTCTCGCCCTGACCGTCTCGGAGGGACTCGGCGTGCTGGTCGGAGTCCTCGGCGGGATCGCCGGCCTGCTGGTCTTCCTCTTGGTCCAGGTCAGGCTCTTCTACCTCGCTCCCGCCGCGCTGATGCTCGAGCGCACGAAGGTCTTCGCGGCGCTCCGTCGGGCATGGGCGCTGTCCAGCAGGCAGTTCTGGAGGCTCTTCGGCATCTGGCTGCTGACCGGACTGGTCGTGGGGATCGTGAGCCAGGTGATCGGGATCCCGTTCGCGATGGGTGGCATGGCCGCCTTGTTGCTCGCCCCGGGCAGTTCCTTCGCGGGCCTGGTCATGGTGCTCAGCGGCTACGTCTCCACCATCATCGTCGGGGCGGTGACCATCCCGTTCAGCGCCGGAGTCTCGGCTCTTCTCTACCTCGACCAGAGGATCCGCAAGGAGGCCTACGACGTGGAGCTCATCGCGGCCTCGCAGCACCGTGCGTCCTGACCCGGACCAGGCGCGATCCTGGATGGAAGCCGAGCTGTCGAAGCCGGAGTACCACCAGGAGGGCCTGCTCGACCGGTTCGTCGCCTGGCTCGAGGGGCTGTGGGACGAGCTCGCTCGAGCCGCGGCAGGGGCGAGCGGGCTCTCCACCTTCGTGGCCGTGGCCCTCGCCCTGCTGGTCGTCGTGCTCGCCCTGGTCGTCGCACCGCGGATCCGCCGCACGGCCGTGCTCCGGTTCGAGGCCGGCGGCGTCCTGCAGGACCGGCGGGCGACCGCCGAGGAGCTCCGCAGCCGTGCGCAGGCGGCGTTCGCCGAGGGGCGTCACTCCGACGCCGTGGTCGAGGCGATGCGGGCCCTGGCACGACGGATGGTCGACCGAGCCGTGCTGGAGGAGACGCCCGGCAGCACCGCACACGAGATCGCGGTCGCGGTCGCGGACACCTTCCCGGCCGAGCGGGCTCGGCTGCGCGACGCCGCCGACGCCTTCGACGCGGTGCAGTACGGGGGATCGGCCGCCTCACGGGAGCAGGCCGCCTCCCTCCTCGCCGTGTACGACGACCTCCACCACGCCCGACCGGCCGGACGCGACCTCGCGAGTGCGCCAGCTGCGGCGGTGCCGCGATGACCGCCACCGACCCGCTGAGCGCTCCGGCGAGCGGCAACGCCCCCACGACCGGACCACGGGCGGTGCTTCGGCGCAACCGCGCGTTCCTCCTGGTGGTCGGCTTGGTCGCCGCGGGCCTCGTCGTACTCCTTCTCGCCGGCACGCGTGGCGCGGCACCCTCGGACCCCCTGGAGCCCGAGAACCCTGCACCCGAGGGAGCACAGGCAGTGGCCAGGGTCCTGGCGGACCACGGCGTGCAGGTGACCCTGGCGCGCGGCGAGTCGGAGCTCCTCTCCGCCGAGGTGGACCAGGACACGACACTCTTCGTCACCTCTACCGAGGAGCTCTCCGCCCGCACCTCCCGGCATCTGCGCCAGGTTGCCTCCAGGTCCGGCGCCCTCGTGCTCGCCGGCGCCTCGCCCACCACCTCGCGGGCACTGCGCCTCGGGGTGCACGCCGTCCACGCGACCGCCCCCGACGCCGTGCCCGCCGACTGCTCCGACCCGCTCCTCGAGGGCCTTGAGCTCGACGTCCCTCCGACCACTGCCCACGTCCCGGCGGAGGAGGCGCGCCAGGTCGAGACCTGCTTCCCTGTGGAGCTGTCCGACTCGACGGCTGGGTTGGTGACCCGTGTCGACGGCCGTCCGGCCACCTACCTCGTCGGGGCGGTCGCGCTCTTCTCCAACGGGCAGGTCGAGGAGGCGGACGACGCGGCGATCGCCCTGAGGCTGCTCGGGCAGCACGAGAAGCTCGTCTGGTACGTCGCCGACTTGGCCGACGTGCCCGCCGGCGACGCCGGCTCCCTCGCCACGATGCTGCCGCCGTGGCTGGGGCCGACGACGATCCTGGCCGGCCTGGCGGTCGTCGCCACGATGTTCTGGCGTGGTCGGCGCCTCGGCCCCCTGGTGGTCGAGCCGCTGCCTGTCGTGGTCAAGGCGATCGAGTCCACGGCAAGCCGGGGGCGCCTCTACAGCAGAGCCCGCGACCGCGACCACGTGGCACGAACACTGCGCGAGGCGACCGTGCTCCGCCTCGCCGAGCAGCTCCGGCTGCCCCGCGAGGGCGACCTCGGCCCGCTCGTCACCGCCGTCGCCGAGCGGGTGGGTCGCCCCCCGACCGAGGTAGGCGGCCTCCTCGGTGCGGGACCGGTGCCCGACGACAAGGCCCTCACCCTGCTTGCCCAGAAGCTCGCCGAGCTCGAGAGAGAGGTACGACAGCCATGACCCTGTCATCCGTGGACGCAGACGAGGCGCGGGAGGCGCTCACCGCCGTCCGAGCCGAGGTCGGCAAGGCGGTGGTGGGACAGGACGCCGCGGTCTCCGGCCTGCTCGTCGCCCTTCTGGCGGGAGGCCACGTCCTCATGGAGGGAGTCCCGGGTGTGGCGAAGACCCTCCTGGTCCGTGCCCTCGCGGCGGCGCTCGACGTCGACACCAAGCGCGTGCAGTTCACCCCCGACCTGATGCCCGGCGACATCACCGGGTCGCTCGTGTACGACAGCGCGGCGGGGTCGCTCACCTTCCGCGAGGGCCCTCTGTTCACCAACCTGCTGCTCGGGGACGAGATCAACAGGACGCCGCCGAAGACCCAGTCCGCGCTGCTGGAGGCGATGGCCGAGGGACAGGTCTCCGTCGACGGGGTGTCGCGCGCACTCCCCCGCCCGTTCATGGTCGCGGCGACCCAGAACCCCGTCGAGTACGAAGGAACCTACCCCCTGCCGGAGGCCCAGCTCGACCGGTTCCTCCTCAAGGTGACCCTGTCGGTTCCCGGGCGCGACGACGAGCTCGAGATCCTCCGCCGCCACGCGGAGGGGTTCGAGCCGGACGACATCACGACATCGGGAATCGTCCCGGTCGCCGGCCCCGAGCACGTCGCCGCGGGGCGTCGCGCGGTCGCGGGGGTGAAGGCGTCGCCGGAGGTGAGCGGCTACATCGTCGACATCGCTCGGGCGACGAGGGTGTCACCCTCGCTGAGCCTGGGGGTGAGTCCGCGGGGCGCCACCGCGCTGCTGCACACCAGCAGGACGTGGGCTTGGTTGTGTGGGCGGGACTTCGTCACCCCGGACGACGTCAAGGCACTGGCGACAGCGACCTTGGCGCACCGGCTCTCGCTGCGGCCTGAGGCCGAGCTCGAGGGGGTCGACGCCACACAGGTGCTGCACAGCGCCGTCGAGTCCGTCCCCGTCCCGCGCTGACGCCATGGCCCTGACCGGACGCGTCCCGCTCCTCCTGCTGCTGGGCACCGCTGCGCTGGTGCTGCGGCCAGAGGGTTCGACCCTGCTCGCGTGGGTGGGTGGAGTGCTCGTGCTGGTTGCTCTCGACGTGGCTCTGGCCGCCAGCCCGACCGCCTTGGACGTGCACCGCCTACCCGTCCGCCAGGTCCGGCTCGGCGAGACCGGCGCGAGCACGCTGTTGGTCACCAACACCGGCGGGCGGAGGCTGCGCGGACTCCTCCGGGACGCCTGGCAGCCCTCTGCGGGGGCGACGTCGAACCGTCACGACCTCGACCTCCGCCCTGGCGACGCCCGACGCCTGACGACGACCCTGGCCCCGACCCGCCGCGGGGACCGACGTGCCGAGCACGTGACCGTCCGGAGCTCGGGTCCGCTCGGCCTGGCCGCTCGTCAACGGTCCTGGCCGGTCCTGGGTAGCGTCCGGACGCTGCCGCCGTTCACCTCACGCAGGCACCTGCCGAGTCGGCTCGCCCGGCTCCGGGACATCGACGGACGGTCAGCGGTCCGCGTGCGCGGACAGGGCACCGAGTTCGACTCCTTGCGCGAGTACGTGAGGGGCGACGACGTGCGCAGCATCGACTGGCGGGCGAGCGCTCGCAGCCGGTCGGTGGTGGTCCGGACCTGGCAGCCCGAGCGCGACCGTCGGGTGGTGCTGGTGCTGGACACCTCGCGCACGTCGGCGGCGCGGTCCGGGGACGTCCCCCGACTAGACGCTGCGATGGACGCGGCCCTTCTCATGGCAGCGCTCGCGAACCGGGCCGGCGACCACGTCGACTTCCTCGCCGGCGACCGGCAGGTCAGGGCGAAGGTGCGCTCCGGCGGCAACAAGGGGGTGCTCTCCTCCCTCGTGGACGGCATGGCCGACCTCGAGCCGGTCCTGGGTGAGGCGAACTGGCCCAGGCTCGCAGGTGCGATCTCCTCGCTGGGACGCAGGCGCGCCCTGGTCGTCCTGCTGACCTCCCTCGACCCGCCGGCCATCGAGCACGGTCTCCTGCCCGTGCTGCCGGTCCTCACGCAGCACCACCGCGTCGTAGTGGCGTCGGTCAAGGACCGGGACCTGAGCGAGATGTCACGGGCACGGGCCGACGCGACACAGGTGTACGCCGCTGCGGCGGCCGAGCAGGCGCTGAGGAAGCGGCAGCACGCCGCCGCCGTCCTCGGCCGGCTCGGTGTCGACGTCGTGGACGCCGAGCCGGACGACCTCCCGGTCGCCCTGACCGACCACTACCTCATGCTGAAGAGCCTCGGGAGGCTGTGAAGGGTCATCCCGCGGTAGCCGGCGTGTCTGGTAGCGCTCGGGCGTCGACGTCGCCGGTGTGGCCGCGGCGATGTGCAGCCCGCCCGGCGACGTACACGTAGGTCAGGAAGGCCACCTCGGCCGCGACGCCGATCGCGATCCTCGCCCACGTGGGCAGCCCCGACGGGGTCACGAACGCCTCGATGATGCCGCTCACCAGGAGCACCGCGACCAACCCGAGCGCCACCCCGGCGGCGGTCCTCCCCTCGCGTGACAGGGCCTGGCTCCGCGGAACGTGGCCGGGATCGACCCATGACCAGAAGAACCTCAGCCCGACCCCGGCGGCGACGAAGACCGCCGTCAGCTCGAGCAGGCCGTGCGGCAGGATCAGCCCGAAGAAGAGCGCGCCCCGGTCGTGCCGGATCATCACCGACGCGACCACCGCGAGGTTCACCAGGTTGGTGAGAAGAAGGTAGATCACCGGGAACCCGAGGATCCCGAAAGCGAGGCACATCGCCGCGACCATCGCGTTGTTGGTCCAGACCCGCGCCGCGAAGTGCGAGGCTGCGTGCTCGCTGTAGTAGCGCTCGAACTCGACGTCCACGAGCTGCTGGATCTCGCGGGGGGACATCAGCGTGGACTCCACCTGCGGGTGCTGCATCAGCCACCACGTCATCACCGTGGCGGTCGCCAGGCTCACCAGCATGGTGCTCACCCACCAGCGCCGAGTGCGGTAGAGGGCGGCGGGGAAGGTTGCCGCGAAGAAGGTGACCGGGGCCGACCAGGACGCGCTCCCGGCCCGGGCGCTACGGGTCCGGGCCTTCGCGAGGAGACCCGACAGGTACGCGACCAGGGCCGGGTCCGGAGCCGACGACCGCACGACGGAGAGGTGCGTGGCGACCTGCTGGTAGCAGTCGACCAGCTCGTCGGCTTCCTGCCCGGACAGCCGACGACGTCCGGTGAGCGTCTCCAGCCGTCGCCACTGGTCGGCGTGCGCCGCGACGTACGCATCGAGATCCACGGGGTCACTCTAGGCATCGCCGGCTGCACCGGCGGGGCAGGGCTCGCGAGGCGTATCCTCACCGCGATGGCCGAGACGCAGCACCACCACGATACCGACGAGCTCGTCACCGGCGAGGCGGTCGCCCTGCAGCTGCCCGCCGCGACGATCGGTCTCCGTGTGGCCTCGGGGCTGATCGACATCACCATCCAGGTCGTCCTGCTGGCCGTCGCCATGCTCCTGGCGTTCGTCGCGTCCGCGGGCACGGACGACGCGCTCGTCGCCACGGCGACCGTCGTCGCCTCGGTCACCGCTCTCCTGGTCCTGCCCACCTCCGTCGAGACGCTCACCCGCGGCAAGTCGATCGGCAAGTGGGCGCTCGGGCTGAGGACGGTCCGCGACGACGCCGGCCCGATCGGTTTCCGCCATGCCCTCATCCGTGCTCTGGTGGCCCTCGTGGAGATCTGGGTCATGAGCGGCGTACCGGCGCTCCTCTCCGGCCTCGTGAGCTCCCGCGGCAAGCGCCTGGGCGACTACGCGGCCGGCACGTACGTGGTACGTGAACGCTTCCGTCTCACCATGCCTCCCCCCGTCGCGATGCCGACGCACCTGCACCACTGGGCGCGGTCAGCGGACATCTCGGCGCTCCCCGACGGCCTGGCGGTGGCGGTGAGGCAGTTCCTGGGGCGGGCCGTCACGCTCAACCCCGCCGCGCGCGACACGATCGGGCAGGACCTCGCCCGGAAGGTGATGGAGCACGCTGCCCCGCCGCCTCCTGCCGGGACCCACCCGGAGTACCTCCTGGCGGCAGTCCTCGCCGAACGGCGGTCCCGTGACGCTGCGCGGCTCGAGCGGGAGGCCGCGCTTCGGCAGCGTCTCCTAGGTCAGTAGCGCACCGAAACCTCGCCCTGGCCACCCTCTAGCGCGAGAGCGCACCTGGCGTTCGACACCTCGCAGACGTAGACGTCGGTCCGTTCCTGCTGCCCTCCCACCCACGTGCTGGTCGTCACGGCGGCGGTCTCGTCGTCTGCCCAGGTCACTCCGGTCACCGTCCCCGCCAGCCCCGTAACGCTGCGCGCCTCGCCGGCTCGGGTCCAGAGCACCGGCCGGCCGGCCTCCTCCTCGCCCGGGGTTGCCAGGAAGGCCGAGCCGTCCGGGGAGAGCTCCCCCCAACCGGGAAACTCGTCCAACACGACCGCCTCCCCCGAGGAGACGTCGTAGATGCTCGTACTCCCCTCAGCGCTGTCGGACAGCGCAACCGTGTGCATCCGCGCGTCGCTGGACCCGAAGCCCCCGTCGTGCGCAGGCTCAGGCAACACGTCGAGCGAGACCTCACGGCCTCTCGTCCGCCACTGGCGCGAGGCGAGGGTTGACCATCGCCCGGCGCACGTAGGCGTCGGCGGCCCCCTTGTCGCGGATGCCCTTCCAGCGGACGTAGGTCCGTGCGAGTGCCGTCTGGAGCAGGTCCTCGGCCTCGGTGCGGTTCCCGGTGAGGAGGTAGGCGGTCCGGAACAGCGGGCTCCATCGCGCCGACATGAAGTCGGCGAAGGTGAGCTCGTCCTGCGGCGTCATCGGCTCTCCGGGTGCGTCGGTGGGCTGTCACGAACTATGAGCCGCAGCCA
>DASSMS010000141.1:0-9190 GCA_035688575.1 Nocardioidaceae bacterium | reverse complement strand
AGCAGGTCGCCGTCGCGGACCTCGGCGCCGATGCGGATGATGCCGCGCTCGTCGAGGTCGGCCAGGACCTCCTCGGAGACGTTCGGGATGTCCCGGGTGATCTCCTCGGGGCCGAGCTTGGTGTCGCGGGCGTCGACCTCGTGCTCCTCGATGTGGATCGAGGAGAGAACGTCGTCCTGCACCAGGCGCTGGCTGAGGATGATGGCGTCCTCGTAGTTGTGGCCCTCCCACGGCATGAACGCCACGAGCAGGTTGCGGCCGAGCGCCATCTCGCCGCCGTCGGTCGCGGGACCGTCGGCGATGACCGAGCCCGCCTCGAGGCGGTCGCCCTCGCTGACCAGCACGCGCTGGTTGTACGAGGTGCCCTGGTTGGAGCGCGCGAACTTGGCGATCCGGTAGGTGCGGGTGCCACCTTCGTCGTTGGCGACGGTGACCAGGTCGGCGGAGACCTCGGTGACCACACCGGCCTGCTCGGCACGCACGACGTCGCCCGAGTCGAGCGCGGCGCGGTACTCCATGCCGGTGCCGACGAGCGGGGCCTCGGACTTCACCAGCGGCACCGCCTGGCGCTGCATGTTCGAGCCCATGAGCGCGCGGTTGGCGTCGTCGTGCTCGAGGAACGGGATGAGCGCGGTCGCCGCGGACACCATCTGGCGCGCGGAGACATCCATGTAGTCGACGTCCTCGCCCGGGATGTACTCGACCTCGCCGCCCTTGGTGCGGACCAGGACGCGCTCGTCGGTGAAGTTGCCGTCGGCGTCGATGACCGCGTTGGCCTGCGCGATGACGTGCTTGTCCTCCTCGTCGGCGGACAGGTAGTGCACCTCGTCGGTGACCCGGCCCTTGACGACCTTGCGGTACGGCGTCTCGATGAAGCCGAACGCGTTGATGCGGCCGTAGGAGGCGAGCGAGCCGATCAGACCGATGTTCGGGCCCTCAGGCGTCTCGATCGGGCACATGCGGCCGTAGTGCGACGGGTGGACGTCACGGACCTCCATGCCGGCGCGGTCACGGGAGAGACCACCCGGGCCCAGCGCGGACAGCCGGCGCTTGTGCGTCAGGCCGGCGAGCGGGTTGTTCTGGTCCATGAACTGCGAGAGCTGCGAGGTCCCGAAGAACTCCTTGATCGACGCCACCACGGGGCGGATGTTGATCAGGGTCTGCGGGGTGATCGCCTCGACGTCCTGCGTGGTCATGCGCTCGCGGACCACGCGCTCCATGCGGGACAGGCCGGTGCGGACCTGGTTCTGGATCAGCTCGCCGACGTTGCGCAGGCGGCGGTTGCCGAAGTGGTCGATGTCATCGACCTCGACGGCGAACTCGCCGGCCGCGCCCTCGAGGGTGGACTCGCCGTTGTGCAGCGCGACGAGGTACTTGATCGTGGCGACGACGTCGTCGAGGGACAGCGTCGAGTGGCCGAGCTCGTCGTTGAGGCCGAGCTTGCGGTTGATCTTGTACCGGCCGACCTTGGCCAGGTCGTAGCGCTTCTCGTTGAAGTACAGGTTGTCGAGCAGCGTCTGGGCGGCCTCACGGGTCGGCGGCTCGCCCGGGCGCAGCTTGCGGTAGATGTCGAGCAGCGCGTCGTCCTGGCCGGCCGTGTGGTCCTTCTCCAGGGTGAGGCGCATCGACTCGTAGTCGCCGAAGTGCTCCAGGATCTCCGCCTCGGACATGCCGAGGGCCTTGAGGAGGACCGTGACGGACTGCTTGCGCTTGCGGTCGACGCGGACGCCGACCATGTCGCGCTTGTCGATCTCGAACTCCAGCCAGGCACCGCGGCTCGGGATCACCTTGGCGGTGTAGACGTCCTTGTCGGAGGTCTTGTCGGGCGTGCGCTCGAAGTAGACGCCCGGGCTGCGGACGAGCTGGGAGACGACGACACGCTCGGTGCCGTTGATGACAAAGGTGCCGCGCTCGGTCATCAGCGGGAAGTCGCCCATGAACACCGTCTGGCTCTTGATCTCGCCGGTCGTGGTGTTCATGAACTCCGCGGTGACGAACAGCGGGGCGGAGTAGGTCTGGTCGCGCTCCTTGCACTCCTCGATGGAGTACTTCAGGTCCTCGAAGCGGTGGTCACGGAACGACAGCGACATGGAGCCGCTGAAGTCCTCGATCGGCGAGATCTCCTCGAAGATCTCCTCGAGGCCGGAGCGGTCCGGCACATCATTGCGGCCCTCGGCCTTGGCTGCGGCGACACGGGCCTGCCAGCGCTCGTTGCCGAGCAGCCAGTCGAAGCTTTCCGTTTGCAGCGCCAGAAGGTCGGGGACCTCGAGCGGTTCGCGAATCTTCGCGAAGGACAGACGGCCAGAAGCCGTCCGTGCAGTGGACACAGTCTGAGTCGCGTTGCGCGAGGCAGCCAAGGAGGGTCCTTCCACGGGCCTTTTTTTCGAAACCGAAATACGCTGGCCGCTCTTCACGCACCCACGCGGAGGCCGTACCGGAATCGTGCCGTAGGGCACGACGAAAGGTGGCGGACTTCAGGAGGGGACGACGACAAAGGGCAGCGCAAAGCGACAGCATACGTGAGAAGGGCATGATCGTCCAACCGTGTCCAGCGGGCCACCTGATCGGGGCCCTCGTCTGTCGACGGGAGTCGGGACCGAACGGTCCGCGCGACGCACATGAGGATGGCCGCCCGGGCCCCCGCCGTCAAGGCGTTCACGGATACCGGCGCGCCGCGCCAGTCGTGACTGGCGCGGCGCGCACGGTGTTCACGCAGGTCAGCGGCCTGCAGGTGGCGGCTAGAACGCCTGGACGTCGGAGACCAGCCACCGGTCGCCGACCTTCGACAGCGTGGCGATGACCCGGTTCTGGTCGATCGCCGGCTGCTTCTGGTCCGCCCCCACGGTGGCCTGGTTGACGAACGCGAGGACCTTGACCCGGCCCTCGGCCTGCTCCATCACGCCGATGTCGGACACCTTGGCCTGGACGACGGTCTTGTTCTTGACCGCGAGGGGCTTGATGTCGGAGTCCATGGCATCCGTGAACTCCTTCTTGAAGGCACCGGTGAGCAGCGTCTCGACCCGCGCCGCCTGGGCGTCGATGCTCGCGTGGTTGTAGCTGAGCATCTGCTCGATGGCGGTGCGCGCGGCGCTCGTCGCGGCGCGGGTCTGACCTGCCTGGCCCGAGGGCGCAGCCAGGCTCAGCCCCGCCACGCCGCCCAGGACCAGGACCGCGAGCGCCAGCGCGATGGCCGGGACGAGCATCCGGCGGGACCGCAGCGGGCGGCCCTGCTCGGGCCGGTCGGCGGGAGTCGCCACTGGCCCGCCCGGAGGCACGGCCTCGGGGGCTGTCGTGGCCTCCGCCTCCGCGCGGGCTCCCGGGGGCCCCACGGCGGGGGTGTGCCGCGGTGTCGGGCGCTGCTGGCGGGCCCAGCCGGCGGGGCCGGACGCAGGCGTTGACTCCGGGGTGGACTCCGGGGTGGGCGCTGGGGTTGGCTCCGGCGAGCGGCTGCGGGAACGCTCCCCCGCGACCCGGCGCCGGGTGCTCCTAGCCGACGAACTCAAGGTTCTCCACCTTCCACGCGTCGCTGACCTTCCGGAGCTCGAGGCGCATCCGGTAGGTCTTCTTCTCGCCGTCCGGGACCGAGGTGTTGGTCGTCGGGGCGACGACTCCCACGACGGCCACGGCCGAGTCGAGGTCCCCGGAGACGAGGGCGGCCTCCGTGCGCTCGGCGCGCGAGACGGTCTTGTTCTGGACGATGACCTTCTTCAGCTCCGCCACCGAGGTCGTGTAGCTCTCCAGGAAGGTTCCTGTGGCACCGGCCCGCACGCGGGCGGTGTCCTTGTCGACCTGCTGGTAGTCCACGGTGACGAAGTTGACCGCGAGCTGGCGGGCCGCTGCGAGCGCCTCCGCACCCGCCCGGTCGGTGCGGTACGCGGCATACGCGGCGCGGCCCTGGGTCGCCCCGAGGCCCACTGCCCCGGCGAGGACGACGGCCACGAGGACCCAGACCCCCTTCGGTGTCAGCCGGGCGGTGCGTGCCGTGACGGCTGGGGCACCCGAGGTTTCGGGGTGTGCCTGGTGTGACTGATGGGATTCCTGCGATTCGTGGGCTGTCCTCCCTGCTCCGCGCCAGCGGAGCCGGGAGGCCCTCACCGCCCTCCCGGCCTGGGTGGTGATCGTGCTCATCGAGCTGCCTCCTTCATGATCCACAGCCACGACGGCTCGCCCTGCTCACCTCCCCTGGGTGGGAGGGGCACCGAGACGTCGGGTGCTGCCATGCCCAACGACGCGGAGGCGCCCGGGGGTACGGGCTGCCCGCCGATCGCCAGCGGGACCGACGAGTTGGAGGAGCCGGACCGCGAGGGGCCGGGCGCGTTTTGGGCCCCGCGCACCGTGCTCGCCGAGCCGCGCGGCAGGGTGCACCGGGCGCCGGTGTTGACCGGTGGGAGGTTCGTGGTCCGGTTGGGGTCGGTCCGCTTCGTGCCCTCGTAGCCCTGCTTGCAGACCTTCGGCTCCTCCGAGAGGGCGAGGCCGAAGTGGGCGGTGCCGTCACCGGGGACGACGGTGTAGCCGCCGGCGATGACGTCGGGGTAGGTGACGAGCAGCTGCTCGATGCCGTCGACGCGGGCAGTGGTGACCTGGCCGATGGTGATGAGGTTGGCCAGCAGGGCCGACAGGCTGCCCTGGTTCTCGCGGATCAGCAGGTCGAGCTCCTCGGAGGCAACGGCGCCCCGGTCGAGCACGAGCCGCAGGTCGGAGTCGGAGGCCTTCAGCGTGTCGGCGAGGTTGGCGAAGTTCGTGGAGAAGGTCTTGATCTCCCCCGAGGTCTCCCGCTGCGTGTCGAGCACGATGCGGCCGTCGTCGATCAGCTTGACCGTCTCCGGCAGGGCCTCCGTGGCGGCCCGGGTCAGCGCATCTCCGCTGTCGAGGAGGCGCTGCAGGTCGGCGCCACCGTCGGCGAACGCCGTGCCGAGCTCGTCGACCACCGTCGCGAGGTCGCGCTTGTCGACCGACTCGATGGTCCGGTCGAAGTCCAGCAGCAGGGTGTCGACGCGCAGCGGGTAGCGGGTGTCCTTGCGGGGGATCACGTCCCCGTCCGCGAGCACCTTCCCGCCCTCGGTGCGCGGCTGGAAGTCGAGGTACTGCTCGCCGACGGCCGAGCGATTCTCGACCACCGCGACGGTGTCCTTGGGGATCTGCACCCCGCGGCGGATCCGGGCATCGACGATGACACCGTCGTCACTGAGCCGGAGCCGCTCCACGCGACCGACCTGCACGCCCCGGTAGGACACCTCGGAGCCGACGAAGATTCCGCCGGACTCGGCGAAGTCCGCCGACACGACGTACTGGCCCCCGGCGACCCGGTCGTACAGCCCGACGTAGCGCGCGGAGAGGACGGAGACCGTCACCAGGGTGATGAGCAGGAAGGCGACGAGCTGGACCTTCACCGAGCGGCGGATCATCCCTGGCCCCCTGTGTAGAGCGAGCGCCACGACCCGTCGGACGAGCCCTGCGACCGCGCCGACCCCTGGCAGGTCACGCCCGGCAGGCAGATGCCGCCGCCCGGGCTCGTCGAGGAGGAGCTGGGTGTCTGGCCGGGCAGCGGGGCGCCGGGGAGGGGGTTGTCCGGGTCGATCGGCAGGGTGGGGTCGATCGGGAGGGTCGGGGTGCCGCCGCCGGGCGGGGTCGTGGGCACGCCGAGGTTGCCGGCGAGGTTGCGCAGGTTGAGGTCCGCGGTGACGTGCAGATTGGTGTAGTCGCCCTTCATCGCGCCGAGAGTGCCGTCGGAGAAGGGGTAGGTCAGCAGCAGCTGCATCGACGCCGGGAGGTCGTCGCCCGCCCTGGTCAGCTGGGCCAGGATCGGCGCGAGAGACTCGAGGTTGGCCTTGGTGTCCGCCTTGCTCTGCTGGATGACCTCGGTGCCGACCGCGCCGAGCCGGTTGAGCGCCTGGAGCATCTCGACGAACTGCTTGCGCTGGTCGGCCAGCACCTTCAGCCCCTGGGGGATGGTCTCGAGGGCGGCCGCGATGTCCTCCTTCTGGGCCGCGAGCCGCGCGGACAGCCGGTCGATGCCGTCGATGGCCCGGACGATCTCGCCCTTCTGCTCCTCCAGGCCGCCGACGAAGGTGTCCAGCTGGCCGATGAGGTCCTTGATCTCGGCCTCGTTGCCGCGCAGGGCGTTGTTGAGCTCTGTCTCAATGACCTTCAGCTGGGCCACGCCGCCGCCGTTGAGCAGCAGCGACATCGCGCTGAGGACCTCCTCGACCTCTGGGTTGCGGCTCGTGCGGTCCAGCGGGATGTTGTCGCCCTCGCCCAGCTCGCCCGCCGCCTTGGCCCCGCTCGGCGGCGCGAGCTCGACGTACTTCTCGCCCAGCAGCGACGTCTGCTTCAGCTCGGCCGTCGCGTTGTCGGGGAGCCGCACGTCCCTGGGCAGCCGCAGGGTCACCCGGGCAGTCCAGCCGTTGAGCTCGATCTCCTCGACGGCGCCCACGGTCACCTGGTCGACCTTGACCGAGGACTGCGGCACGAGGTCGAGCACGTCGCGGAACTCGACAGTGATCCGGTAGACGTCGCCCCGGGCCGCAGCGCCACCCGGCAGCGGCAGGTCGTACGCGCCCTGGCACCCCGCCACCGCGAGCGCGGTGGCGCTGGCGAGCGCGGCAAGGCCCGCGTGGCGCAGGCCGGCGCGGCCCGGGCGAGCGACCGGCACACCTCGGGTGGTGGCGCTCATCGGCCCTCCCCCAGCAGACCGCCCAGCGTCGGGTCCGCGCCGCGGACGGTCACCGCGGCACCCTGACCCGTGGCAGGGGCGGTGCCGCCGGGCGTGGCAGAGAGCAGGTTGAGCGGGAGCTTCACGCTGGAGCCTCCTTGCAGGCCTCCGGCGAGGGGGCTCACGAGTCCGTCGATGTCCTTGCAGAGGTCCGTGTTGCCAGTGCCGGTGGGGCCGGTGACGAGGGAGCAGAGCAGCAGGGCGGGGTCGTCGAACTGCTCCATGTTGCTGCGGGTGTCGAGGGTGCCGGTCCTGGGGTTGTAGGCGTTCTGGAGGTTGCTCACCGCGACGGGGGCGTTGGTCAGCGTCTCGGCGAGCGCGTCGCGCTGCCTGGCGACCGTGGAGGTGACCGAGGCGAGCTGGGCGACGTTGGTCTTCACCCCGGCCCGGTTGTCACGGACGAAGGTCGACACCTCGTTCAGGGCGATGGCGAGGTTCTTCAGGGCGGCGGACAGGTCGTCGCGCTCCCCGTTGAGCTGGGTGGACACGGTGGCGAGGTCCTTGTTGAGCCGGCGCACCTGCTGGTCGTTCGTGGCCAGCATCGAGGTGAAGGACTGCAGGTTCTTCACGGTGCCGAACAGGTCGTTTCGGCCACCGGAGAGGGTCTCGAGGGCGTGGGAGAGGTCGCGGTTGGTGTCGTGGATCGCCTGGCCCTGGCCCTCGAGGTTGTCCGCCCCGGTCTCGAGCAGGCGCGAGAACGCACCCTCCTCGTTGGCGCCCTGAGGGCCGAGCGCGACGAGCAGGTCGTCCAGGCTCTGGGAGATCCGGTCGAGCTCGACCGGCACCGCGGTGCGGTCCAGCCCGATGCGTGCCCCGTCGCCCATCTTGGGGCCGCCCTGGTAGGCCGGGAACAGCTGGACGTAGCGGTCGCTCACCAGGGAGGGCGCCACGACCGCTGCCTTGGCGTCCGCCGGCACGGAGTGCTTCCGGTCGAACTCGAACTCGACCAGGACCGAGTCGCCCTTGGGCGTCACCTCGGTCACCTCGCCGACCTGGACGCCGAGGACCCGCACGTCCGAGCCCGGGAAGAGACCCACTGCCCGCTGGAACTCGCCGGTGACGCGGACCCGGTCCTCCCGCGGCCAGAAGGCGTAGGCACCGGCCACGACGGCGACGAGCACCAGGGCGGTGACGATCTTGGCGACCAGCCCGGGCTGGGGCAGGTGGGGTGGGGCCACGCGTGTCCGGCGCATCAGCGACCCGCCCCCGGGGCGCCCACAGGGACGGTCAGGTTGGCGATGTAGGTGTCGAACCAGCGGCCGTTGGCCAGGACGTTGGAGTAGAGCCGCGTGAACGGCGCCATCGCGGCGATGGTGTCGTTCAGGTCCTTCTCGTGCTTCTGGAGCACCGCCAGTACCTTGGTCAGCTCGTCGAGCGCCGGCTTGAGCTCCGCGCGGTTCTCGCGCACCAGCGCCGTGACCTGCTGCGCCATGGCCGAGGTGTTGGTGAAGAGCGTGTGGATGGCCTCACGCCGGGCATCGAGCTCGACCATGAGCAGATCGGCGTCCTTGATGAGGGTCTCCAGGGTCTTGTTGCGCTCGGCCACGGTCCCGCTCACCCGGTTGGCTGAGGCGAGCAGCCGCTTGAGCTCGGCGTCGCGGGAGGCGATGGTGCGCGACAGCCGGGTCAGGCCGCTCAGGGCCGCCTTCACGTGGGGCGGGCTGTCCTTGAACTCGCTCGCCATGACGTTGAGGGAGGCCGCGAGCTGGTCGGTGTCGATGCGCTCGGCGGTCTGCGTGAGATCGCTGAAGGCGTTGACGATGTCGTAGGAGGAGATCGTCCGCTCCAGCGGGATCTCCGCGCCCTCCTTCATCTGCCCGCTGCCCTTGGGCTCGAGAGCGAGGTACTTCTGGCCGAGCAGGGTCTTCATCCGCACCGAGGCCGCGGTCTGGGGGCCGAACGCGACGTCCTCGGTGATGCGGAAGTCGACCCGCACGTGGTCGCCGGCGAGGTCGACGGCCTTGACCTTGCCGACCTTCACCCCGGCGATCCGGACGTCGTCGCCCTCGATCAGCCCGCCGGCCTCGCTGAAGGCCGCCTGGTAGCTCGCACCGCCTCCGATCAGCGGCAGGCTCTGGACGTTGAACGCCAGCGCCAGCGTCACGGCGATGACGAGCAGGCCGACCGCCCCGATCGGAACCGGGTTGCGCTCACGGAAGGGGACGCTCACGAGCACCTCGCTGCGGTCACGACATACGACGGGGTCACCGGGCCGGTGGGGAGCTGCACGGTGCCGTCGAAGCGGCAGAGGTAGAAGTTGAACCACGAGCCGTAGGTCGCCGTGCGGGTGATCTGGGAGATCTTGCCCGGCGACGTGGACATGAACTTCTCGAAGGTCGCGGTGTTCTTCGGCTTGTTGAGGGTGGTCGAGAGCCGGCGCAGGTTGGCGATGTCGTCCTTGATCCCCGGTCGGGTGACCTTCAGGAGGTCGGCGGTCTCGGCCGTCAGGGAGTTGATGTTGTCGAGCGACGCCCCGAT